>CAZZIF010000205.1:0-7612 GCA_964654025.1 uncultured bacterium | reverse complement strand
TAGATCGTGGTCGATTCCTTGACCTTCAAGCCCAGCGCGTCCGGCTTCTGCTTGAAATCGAAACTCTGGTCTGAACTCAGTGCCGTCATGTCGTCGTCTCCCAAAAACTCGTGTGTGTCGCTGTGGACAAGTCCTTAAATTCGTGGCCGAAACACCCGTTTCGAGCCGTTTTTCGTTGTCGCCGTGTATATCAAACCGCGTCGCGGATCATGTGTTTTTTTTGCCCTGAACGGGCAAAAAACGAGTCGCGGGTATTATCATCCATCCGCCTCCATCGCCCGCACGAACGCGCGGGTCGTTGCGTCGAATCGTCGCGTCAGCCACTGCGTGGCCATGCGGGTCAGCCGGTCCGAGCCGCCCCAGCCGATCACGTCGAACGCGCGGACGTCGATGTGGTGTTCCCCCACGCGGCAGCCCGCCGTCAGCGCCCGCGCGTCGCGCCGTTCGATCATCGGCCCCAGCGAATGGGCCAGGAAGCGTCGATGTGAGAAGCGGCGTCCCGACTCTAGGTCATCCGGCCCAGCGGACGCCGGCAGTAGAAGATCTCTCGGCCGTAGTCGTCCATCACGCTGGAGGCTTCGAAGCCCTGGCCGCGAAGGCCTTCGAGCCAAAACGCACGCGGGAAGAGGCCCATGACATGCGTGTCATGCACGCAGCGGACGCTCTCGCCCTCCCGTAGCAACATGGCGAACTCGGTCACGAGGCGTGGGCGGGCCGGATCGGGCCGGCAGGTCCATTCCAGATACCGCAGCCCCCGGGGATGCCGGCTCGACCCCTGGCCCGTTTCCCGCCCTCCACCGGTGACCGCGGCTTCGTCGTGCCCACCGTGGCGGGTGGCCGGGGAGAAGGTCTCCTCGGTGCAGTCGGGCGCGAAGAGGGCGAACCCGCCCTCCCGGCAGTGGACCCAGGCGGTCTCGATGGCGGCGTGCAGATCCGCTTCGGTAAGCATGTACATGACCGCATCATGGACGAACACAACGTCGAAGGTGCGCCCCAGTCGCAGCGAGCGCATGTCGCCTTCGATGTGTTCGCACTCGGGGTTCAGCCGGGCGCTTTGCGCGAGCATGACTGCCGATAGGTCGGTAAGCGCCATCTGGTAGTGGCGCTTGAGGTGGGATGCGTTGTTCCCGCCTCCCGCGCCCAACTCGAGCATCGAGTGGGCCGGCGGCCGCGCCTGCTCCTGGATCAGCCGGTGGAAGAAGGCGGCCTCGTCGGCGTAGTCGGCGGGCTTCGAGAGCAGGTGCCACCAATCGGCATGATCTTCATAGAGCTTGGCGATCCCCTCTGAATCCTCACCCTCGGGCGCCGTGCTCGCGGGTTTCCCCGGAGAGTCGATCTCGTTCATGGCTGTGTCCTCGATCAAAGTCCGCTACGCCCAACGCATCTGAGGATAGTCCGGATCATCGTTCTCGATGATCAGACTGGCCATTCGTTCCGGGTCCTCCCACCGGCGGTAGAGTTCTTGCGCTGGAAGATAGCGCTTGCGAAAGACGCTTTCTAGCTCGAGGAGGTCCATCCGGCTGGTCTCGCCCACCCTGAGCTTGCGGGCGCGAGCCAGTCCTCGCGCCAGGGAGGTCTCCGGGGCGACAGAGACATAGATGACAAAGTCCCAGTAGCTGCGAATGCGCGAGCGCTGCAGGAAGATCCCGTCCACCAGAAGAATCATCCCCGGGGCGGCCCGCTTCACCTCCGCGGGCTCGAGCATGCTCTTCGGATCCGCGCAGGCATCCTTGATACGATCGTAGAACCGGGTCAGGCACCGGTGGCGCCGGCCGGTCCCCATGGGCCTGAGGACGTAGTGGAGAAGCGCATCGTAGTTGAGCGAATGCCGCACGTAGCCGACGGCATCGTGTCTGCCCCTCTGGTGGCGAATCTCGGGGGGATTGAGGTAGTCATCGGCAGAGATTCGGATCGTGCGCGGATTGTGATGGAACGTCTCTGCCGGAAGATCCGAGTTCGGCTGTCGGTGCTCGAGCGCGTAGGCGATCTGGTTGGCCAGCGTCGTCTTACCGGCCGCGTCGGGGCCATCAATCGCGACCCGCAGCGGGTGCGGGTGTTCCTGTGCCGCCATGTCCAGAATGCTGGCCACTCTGCGGAGCATCACCGACCGCTTCATTGTCGATCCCCAGTCTTGGTACTCCTGGAAGCATACCACACCGGTTCCTCACCGGGTTCCTCACCGGGCCGGTCGGTGCGGGACGCCTCCTCGAATCCCTGGGCCGCGTAGTAGATGGCTCGATCGAAGAACAGCAGCACCCGGTTGTAGAGATCGACGGTCTGCTCCAGCGTCAGCCCCTTCTCCAGGAAGTGCTCGGCCTGAACCCGGAACCACAGCACACGCCGCGTGATGATCAACGCTTGCACGACCTCCGAGATCGCAAAGCCCTCCCGGCACCGCTGGCGCCCGAGGGCGGTGTAGTACTCGGCCACCGGCTTCTTCATTGTCGGACGCGGGATCGACTCGGTCAGATTGCGGAACACGTCGACCGCGCGCGGGAGCAAGTCCTCCTCCGCCCAGGTGTGATAGGTTCTCGTGCCCGAATGGCGCCGGACGATTTCCAGCCAGCGTTTGGCCATCGACTCGGTGTTGGCGTCGATGAACTCCACCAGCTCACGTCGATGCGGCATGGGTTCCTCCCCTGAATGGTGTCGTGCCCTCCTGGTACGAAGGGACCTACGTTAGATAAGTACTTCTAATGCAAACCATTCTCTTCGAATCAGGTTCGATTGTCAACGAACCCGGACACCGGCGCCTCTGTCGGGGACCCTTGGCGACGGAACACTGCGGGTGAGGTTCTCGGGAGGAACACCCGTTCAGGCTAGCCCCCGAGGTACTCGCGGAAGCCGCGCGCTTCGAGTCGCGCGGCCTTATCGAGCACTTCCTGGCAGGTTGCTTCACGGAACTCGGTCAATCGAGCGCGAAGATCGGCATCGGAAGTGGCCACGATCTGCGCCGCCAGCAGCCCGGCGTTCTTGGCCTGGTTGATGGCAACGGTGGCCACGGGGATCCCGCCCGGCATCTGCACGATCGAGAGCAGCGAATCGAGCCCGGACAGCGATGACGTTCTGACCGGCACACCGATCACCGGGACGGTGGTCAGGGACGCGACCATACCAGGCAAGTGCGCCGCACCGCCGGCCCCGGCGATGATCGCTTTCAGGCCGCGCTGCTCGGCCGATTCCCCGTAGGCCACCATGCGCCGCGGCGTGCGGTGAGCCGAGACGATGGTCACTTCATGCGGAATCTGCAGCTGCTCGAGCGTCTCCGCCGCTGCCTTCATGACCGGCAGGTCCGAATCGCTGCCCATGATGATGCCGACCAGCGGCTCAGTCATGTGTCCCCCCGCATGTGTCCGGTTGTTCGCTTGTGATGCGAAGCGTCTGTTTGACGAGCAGTGCGCGTTCGGCCGCCGTCTCGATGTCATCGGCCAGCACCGTCGCGTGCCCCATTTTGCGGAACGGCCGCGTCTCGGCCTTGCCGTAGATGTGGATCCGGGCGCCGGGGATGGCCAGCGCTTCGTGCAGGCCGATCACGGCTGCCCGGCCGTGGGCGTGCGGCTCCCCCAGCAGGTTGACCATCGCCGCGGGCGTCATCTGCGTCGTTGATCCAAGCGGTAGGCCCAAGACGGCCCGAAGGTGTTGTTCGAACTGGTGGGTATGACAGGCCTCGATCGTGTAGTGGCCGGAATTGTGCGGACGCGGCGCCACTTCGTTGATCAGCAACTCGCCGGACCGGGTCAGGAACATCTCGACACCGTAGACGCCAACACAGCTGAGCGCCTGCACTGTCCGCACCGCCAGCTCCTGGGCGCGCCGGGTCAGCTCAGCGGATATGCGCGCGGGAGAGAGCAGGAGATCGAGCAGATTGGCGGTGGGTTCGAAGACCATCTCGACCACCGGGTAGGTGGTGATAGCCCCCTCGCGGCTGCGGGCAACCATCACCGCCAACTCCTTATCAAGGTCGAGGAGCGGCTCGAGAAACGAATCGACCGGCAGTGCCTGATCGATGTCGGCCTCGGACCTGAGTACTTTCACTCCCTTGCCGTCATAGCCGCCATGTCGTGCCTTCTGAACCAGCGGGAACCCAAAGCGGCGCATGAAACCCGGGTCCGGGGCCGGCATCGGCTCGAATCTGGGCTGCGGAATGCCGGCCTCGGTAAACAGGCCCCGCTGCGCCAGCTTGTCCTGGATGACCGCCAGGACGCGGGGCGAAGGGTAGATGTGGTGTCCTTCATTCCAGAGCGCCTCGAGCGCCGCGACGGCGATGTGCTCGATATCGTAGGTGGTGACATCGCACGAGGTGACCAGCTCGGCCAGGGCAACCGGGTCGTCGAACGATGCAACCGTTTCCCGGTCGGCCAACTGCGCCGCGGGTGAACTGGGCGTCGGGTCGAGGATGTGGACCGGACAGCCCATGCGCTTGGCGGCCTGGGTCATCATCTTGCCGAGCTGGCCGCCGCCGATAATGCCCACCGTGGGCAGACGCTGTGGAACCGTGGAGGTGATCATGACGCGGAGTATGCATGCCAAGGAGGCGGTTGTCAGCAGCTGACTTCCGCTTGCGCGCCGACTTGCCTGTCCGTCCGAACTGTTGGCACACTTGTTTGATCGCCCCCCAGGTCCGGCTCTCGGCGCCGGTGGGTTCTGTATAGTAGTAGCCGATCCCCACCGCGTTCGAGACGCCCCAAACGACCTGCGGATGCTGCCAGCCCTCGGGATAGCCGTGCCCGGGCGCGATGCAGGTCCAGGGATGGCCGCCGGAGCCGTTGATGTCTTCTCCCAAGAACCAGCCCATGAGCGCATCCGGCCAGTTGGGCCAATAGCCCACCGTGAACTCGTCCTGCGATACGACGTAGTCGGGGATGTCCGCATTGTGCTGGGAGAACACCGGCCAGAACGCGGGCGGTCCGGGCGCGTATCCAGGCGAAACGAATAGCACCTCTCCTGGAGTGCCGCTGACACCGCCCTCCCAGATGTAGATGTCACAGGTGTGGTCGATGTAGTAGCCAAGATCGGTGAGCCAGAGCGCCACACATTCGATCTGGATGTCGCCGCCGGATGCATACGCTTCGCCAAACGATCCGTAGTAGGGCGGCTGGACTCCGCCGTAGCTCCAGGAGAAGGCCCCCTCGAATGAACCGTCATGGTTGTACACCAGGGTTCCGGTGCATTCATCGAGATCGCTGGGTAGAATCTCGCTCCCCTCGAAACCTTCGCCACCCAGATGATGGAAGTCCGAAGCCGCCGCTGCTGGCGCGAAAATGGCCGCACACGCTGTGAACGCAAGTACTGGGGCGCAAATGCGCAGGGAACCGATCC
This sequence comes from uncultured bacterium, assembly GCA_964654025.1. GTDB lineage: Bacteria > Eisenbacteria > RBG-16-71-46 > CAIMUX01 > WJJG01 > CAYQJL01. Next base: position 2,293 of record CAZZIF010000205.1, on the reverse strand, counting down.
TCTGGCACGAGTTCATCTGTACCTCCCGGTCGAACGTGTCCACCGTCCTCGCGGCAGGACCCTGTCGCTTCGGATGTCGCTTCGGGTCTCCATGCCAAGCCTACCTATAGAAGGGCGGCCCGATGGGTGATATGCTGAGTGGGCCCCGGGTTGCGTGATCCAAGGGATCCAAACGATCCGAGGGATCCGAGGGATCCGAGGGGTCCGAGCGATCCGAGGGATCCGAGCGATCCGAATGATCTGAGCGATCTGAACGATGTGACTGAACCATCACCGAAGAGCGAGTGCGAAAAGAGGCCATCATGGATCGACGCCATCTCGTTGTCAGCATCCTCCTGATTGTCTGTGCAGTTCCCTTCTCAGGGGCGAGCGCCGACACTTTTGTGGTCAAGCCCGATGGGTCCGGTGACTATCCGACCATTCAAACAGCCATCGACGCGGCCACCGGCGGTGACGTCATCGAGCTCACCGACGGCAGCTTCACCGGTGAAGGCAACCGTGACCTCGACTTCCTGGGCAAGGCGATCACCGTCCGCTCCCAGAGTGGGAACCCGCAGGCCTGCATCCTCCATCCGGAAGGCGGACCCGCCGATCCGCATCGTGGCGTGATCTTCCAAAACCAGGAGTCCGGTTCCTCGGTGCTGTCGGGCGTCATGATCCTGCAAGGCAGGGTCATTGATCCCGATCAGGGAGGCGCCATCCTGATCGGCGCGGGCTGTGCCCCCCGGATCGAGTCCTGCATTTTCTGGGGCAATCTGGGTTCGGGCATCCGCTGCGAGGAAGCGTCGGCGGCGGTCTTGACCGATTGCTACTTCACCTACAATCAGGGCGAGTACGGCGGGGCGATGAGCCTGCATCACGCGGCCGTCACCCTCGAGAACTGCGAGTTCGTCAAGAACATCGGAGGACATGACGCAGGCGCCATCTGGGGCTACGGCGCCGAGGTGGTGGCCAACGAGTGCTGGTTCTATCAGAACACCGCCGCGTTCTGTGCGGCCGTACGACTCAACGACGATAGTCAGAGCCACTTCACGGGCTGCCTGTTCCAGGACAACACGGGCCATTCGTATGGGGGCGCGCTCACGTTCTGGATCTCGGGACCGAACTTCGTGGAGCGCTGCACCTTTGCCGGCAACGTATCCCCCGGCTCGGGGGCGGCCATCTGGTCGGAGAAGATCAGCGAGACCTACATCCTCGACTGCACCTTCTACCGCAACCACGCCTCGGATGCGACGGTGCTAGCGGGCAACCACACCGTGGTCCTCGAGAATTGTCTGCTCGCCTTCGCCTCGCAGGGTGCGGCAGTCGCCTCGCCCTATGGCTACGCCAAGCTCACCTGCTGCGACATCTACGGCAACGCGGGAGGCGACTGGGTGGGCAGCATCGCCGACCAGTACGGCATCCGGGGAAACCTCTCGGAGGACCCCCTGCTGTGCGCGCCGTGGACCGGCGACTACCGGCTCGATGCGGCCTCACCCTGTGCCGAGGAGAACAACCCCGAGTGCGGACAGATCGGCGCCTGGGGGATCGGCTGCGGGCAGACGCCTGCGGCGCCGTCAAGCTGGGGGGCGATCAAGACTCTCTTCCGCTGATCGGCGCACGCTCACTCGTGCGCAGGCAGCCGGTCCAGCAGCGCTCTGGCCCGTTCACCGTATCCGGGGCTATGCTCCGCCAACTCGCTCAGCGCTTCTCGGGCACGATCGGGCTCCCCTTGCAGCAGGGCTAGCTGGGCGCGGTACCAGCGGGCTCGATCCACGATCACCGGCAGGTCGGCGCCCAGTGCGCTGCCCAGCTGGATGCGGGCTTCGGTGAGGCGGCCGGCCAACAGGTAGCTCACCCCCGCCAGCAGACGCGCTTGTTCCCCGGCCGGCCCGGCACCCTCAGGCCGTGCGGCCAACAAATCCGCCGCTTGGGCCAGCAGGGGAGCGGCCTCGCCATAGTCGCCGGTCTCGTAGAGGGCGGCGCCGTCGGCGAACTGCGCCAGTGCGGTGCTGGCCTGCGCCGGGGTCGCCGGCGAGCCGGTGGCTCCTCGGACATCCTGATGGGCATAGGGCAGTGGTTCGAGCACCGCGTACTCGGACCAGTCCGGCCCGGTCCCCGAGGGAATCTGCTGGAACAGCGTCACGAGCAGCAGGCCCACCGTGACCGCCGCCGGCACCCAGGTTGTCCAGCTCCCTTTCCAGCCGCGGTCGGGCCACCAGCGTTCCCCCAGATCACGCAACCACGGCAGAAGCCCGCCCTCGCCAGGCCGGTCTTCCCCGGCCGCGCGCCGACGGGAGCGCTCGGCCTCCCG
>CAZZIF010000204.1:0-7631 GCA_964654025.1 uncultured bacterium | reverse complement strand
CCCCCCGGCACCGGGGCGCGTTCCGCCAGCGGGGTGAGTGAAAGGCTTGACGATAACGCGCTCATCTGGGTATACTCTCGTCTTTGTGCCTTTGAAAGCATGGGTCTCTATGGCTCTGGAGGGAGCAGTGTACGCGATTGTCTCGCTTCAAGGATTCCAGTACCGGGTGGCAAAGGATGCCATCCTTCAGGTTCCCACCTTCGACGGTGAGGCGGGGTCGGAAGTGACCATCGACGACGTGCGCCTCATTGCCGATGGCGATGAGGTCCTGGTCGGCACCCCTTTGATTGAGAACGCGGCGGTCAAGGCCGAGATTCTCGGTTACGTACGCGGCCCGAAGGTGCTGGTGGGCAAGTACAAGCGCCGGAAGGACTATCGCCGCAAGCGCGGCCATCGGGCCGACCTGGTCGAGCTGAAGATCAAGGACATCGTGCGGCCTTAGGGGTCGCTACCTCATAGAGGAGAGGCAGTCATGGCACACAAGAAGGGTGTTGGCAGTTCGAAGAACGGACGCGACTCGAATCCGCAGTTTCTGGGTGTCAAGCGGTTCGGGGGCGAGAAGGTGACGGCCGGGTGCATCATCATCCGTCAGCGCGGTACCCGAATCTTGCCCGGGGAGAATATCGGACGTGGCAAGGACGACACGCTCTTCGCGCTGATCGACGGCACGGTACAGTTTGGGCGGAAGGGCAAGAACCGCAAGCAGGTCAGCATCGTTCCCTTCGAGTCTTAGTCCGAGCTGCACGCGGCGCCGCGTGTTGATGCTCGCGGGCGCAAGAGGCAATCGAATCGATGAGGCGGCGGACCGGTCCGGCGACCAGCCCGCCGCCTTTTCGTAGGCGGATTCCGGATGCGGTAACCGCCTCGACGGCGCCCCGCAGCCGGCACTCCGGGGTTGACCCCTCTCGCCGGGCGGACCTATCTTCCCCGCGGATCAGCCGATCGGGCCCACGAGTGGACAGGAGGCAGCAGGCGATGGGACCCTCTTCCGGGGGCACGGCCGTCATCATACCGGCGCGCATGTTGTCCTCCCGCTTCCCCGGCAAGCTGCTGCACGAGGTGGCCGGTCGCAGTTTGCTCGAATGGACCTATCGCCGGGCACTCGCCGCCCGCGGTCCGGCTGGTGTGTGGATTGCCACCGACAGCCCTGAGATCGCGCAGGTGGCGGCCCGCTTCGGCGCCAGCGTCATCCACACCGGCGACCATCCCAGCGGCAGCGACCGTGTTGCCGCCGCCGCGAATCTGCTATGGCCCAAACCCCGGGCCGTCATCAACGTCCAGGGCGACGAACCTCTGATCGATCCCGAGCTGATCTCACGCGTGTGCGCTGCGCTCGAGACGCCGGGTGAGGTGCCGGGCGAGGCGCCGGGCGGGAGGCCGGGTGAGGCGCCGGGCGAGAGGCGGGGCGCAGAACCAGAGATCGTAACCTGCGCGGCGCCGTTTACCGGGGAAGCGGCCTGGCGCGACCCGTCGGTCGTCAAGGTGGTCACCGGCGCGAACGGTCGTGCGCTGCTTTTCTCCCGCGCTCCGATTCCGTATAGTCGGGACCGGGCTCCGGAGGATCAGTTTGCCGCGGTTCGCGATCACGTGCGAGCGCACATTGGTTTGTACGGATACCCGCTCGATCTGCTACAACGGGTCGTGGCGGCGCCCCCCTCTTCGCTGGAGAAGCTCGAATCCCTCGAACAGCTCCGTGCGTTGGAGATGGGTGTGCCGATTCGGGTGCTGAAGGTGCCGGCCGCATCGGCCGGGGTGGACACGCCGGCCGACCTCGAACGGGTCCGGCCCGTGCTCGAACGCGAGCGGGCGGCCGAGGAGTCGGGTTCCAGAGAGCGGGCAGCCAAGGAGGGGGATGGCCCCTCCACGGGGAACGGGCGACCTTGAGGTCACCGGCCTCGCAAACCGACGATCACAGGAGGTGAGCTCTGGTGAGCCAGTCGAGCTTCGCGCAAGGCATTGCGGCCATCAACGACGACCGGCGGCGACACATTTTCGTGACCGGCGGCGTGTGCTCGTCCCTGGGCAAGGGCATCGTAGCGGCGTCGCTCGGACTGCTGCTCAAGGAACGTGGTTTCCGCGTCACGCTCCAGAAGTTCGATCCCTACATCAACGTCGATCCCGGCACCATGAGCCCCTTCCAGCACGGGGAGGTCTACGTGACCGATGACGGCGCGGAAACCGATCTCGACCTGGGCCACTACGAGCGCTTCACCGAGATTTCTTTGAGCGGGCGCAACTGCGTCACCTCGGGTCAGATCTACGACAAGATCATCTCGAAGGAGCGCCGGGGCGAGTTTTTGGGCAAGACCGTGCAGGTCATCCCGCACGTTACCGAGGAGATCGCCCGCCAGATGTTGACGACGCCCCACGAGCAGGACGCCGACATCAACATCATCGAGATTGGTGGCACGGTGGGTGACATCGAGGGCCTGCCGTTCCTCGAGGCCATTCGCCAGCTGCGCCTGCAGCTCGGACGCGAGCGCGTGATCTTCGTGCACTTGACGCTCGTGCCGTACATGAAGGCCGCCCGCGAACTGAAGACGAAGCCGACCCAGCACAGCGTACGTCGTCTGACCGAGATCGGGATCCAGCCCGACATCCTCGTCTGCCGTTCGGAGATGCCGCTGGGCGAGGACCTGCGCAAGAAGATCGCCCTTTTCTGCAATGTCTCGCGCGACTATGTGATCGAGGATATCGACTCCGACACGATCTACGAGGTGCCGCTTCAGCTGCAGTCCGAGGGATTGGACCGCCACGCTCTCTCGATCTTGAGGCTGGAGAGCAAGCAAGAGATCGATATGGGTCCTTGGGAGGCCATGGTGGGCCTGATCAAGACGCCGCCGCGCGAGATCGAGATCGCGATCGTGGGCAAGTACACCCACCTGCACGACTCGTACAAGAGCATCCTGGAAGCTTTCGTGCACGCGGGCGTGGCCAATCGTTGCCACGTGAAGGTGCGCTGGATCGAATCCAGCGTGCTCGAGACCGGGAGTGCTGAGGAGTATCTGCGAGGCGTGCACGGCATTTTGGTGCCCGGCGGCTTCGGGGTGCGCGGGATCGAGGGGATGCTCGACGCGGTGCGCTACGCCCGGCACCATGAGGTGCCGTTCTTCGGCATTTGCCTGGGGCTCCACTGCGTTGCGGTGCAGCACGCCCGTGACGCCTGCGGACTCGAAGGCGCACACTCGACCGAGTTCGATTCCACGACGCCCTATCCGGTCATCGATCTCTTGCCCGACCAGCGGGGCGAGGTGCCCAAGGGCGGTACCATGCGGCTCGGGGCCTACGACTGCGAGACCAAAGAAGGGAGCCTGCTGCGCAAGGCGTACAACGCGGAGGTCATCTCCGAGCGACACCGTCACCGGTTGGAACTCAACAACACCTACCGGGCCAAGTTGGAGGCCGGCGGCCTGCGCATCACCGGCGTCAACCGCGAGCGCGAGCTGGTCGAGACGGTCGAGCTGCCCGGCCATCCCTGGTTCCTCGCCTGCCAGTTCCATCCCGAGTTCAAGAGCCGCCCGCGGCGGCCGGCGCCGCTCTTCCGCGATTTCGTGCGGGCCTCCCTCGACTATGCCCTGGGGCAGCCCGAGCTGCCCGGGCTGAAGCAGGGCGCGGGTCGGGAGGCCGTCCGATGAACACACCCCAGGGCACACCCCAGGGCACACCCGCGAACACACCCGCGAACACACCCCAGAACACACCCGAGATGAATCCGTCCGCGGCGCGAGGACCGGTGATTCCCGCGGACGCGAAGAGGCCGTTTCTGATCGCAGGCCCCTGCGTTCTCGAGGGTGAGGCGATGGCACTCGAGGTGGCCGAGCGGGTGGCCGCGTGGGCCCGTGAGAGGGGCCTGACGTACGTGTTCAAGGCGTCCTATCGAAAGGACAATCGCACCGCGGCGCACTCCTACACCGGACCGGCGATGGAGGCGGGGCTGGCCACTCTGGCGACGGTCCGGGAGAAGATCGGGGTGCCGGTGCTGACCGACGTGCACTGCCGCCAGGAGATCCCCGCGGTGGCCGCGGTGGCCGACGTCCTGCAGATTCCGGCCTTTCTCTGCCGCCAGAGCCGCTTGTTGGCGGTGGCTGCCGAAACCGGCCGGGCGGTCAACGTCAAGAAAGGGCAGTTCCTGGCGCCCGCGGACATGGCCCATGCGGTGACGAAGATTCGCGAGACGAACCCCGGGGCCGAGATCTTCCTGACCGAGCGGGGAAGCTGCTTTGGATACCGGGACCTGGTCGTGGACATGCGGGGCCTGGCCTTGATGCGCACGCTGCCCGGTCGCACGGTCTTCGACGCCACGCACGCCCTGCAGCGTCCCGGAGCCGGCGGTGACCGCAAGTTCCTACCCGCCTTGGCGCGGGCCGCCCTGGCCGCGGGCGCCGAGGGCATCTTCGCCGAGGTCCACCCTGATCCCGATCGCGCCCTGAGCGATGCGACCACCCAGCTGCCGCTGGAGCATCTCCCGGCGCTACTCGACGAGTGGATGCGGCTGGGAAGCCTGGTTGCCGAGTTGGAGGAGACGACGCCGGTGTTCGAGGGGCCTGACTGGCCCGGGCTGGAACGGATCGAGTCCTAGGGCGCGGAAGACAGAGGGAGCCCACGATGACCGAGCAGCATCCGCGCCTGAGCCGTGCCGAGGTGCGGCGGATCGCGCGTCAGGTGATCCAGGCGGAACTCGAGGGCATTCGTTCGCTCGAGACCCTGTTCGCCTCCGAACCATTTGCCCAGGCGGCCCAGCTGCTGCTGACCTGTCCGGGCCGGATTCTGATTTTCGGGCTCGGCAAGTCGGGCCTGGCCGGCCAGCGGATCGCCGCTTCGCTGCGCTCGACCGGCTCGCCATCGATCTTCATCCATCCCGTCGAAGCGGTGCACGGTGACCTCGGCATCGTGGCCCCCGATGATGTCGCCATTCTGATCAGCAAGAGCGGCGAGAACCCCGAGGTCAACGCGCTCATCCCGACCTTCCGGCGTATGGGGGTTGCGATCATCGGGCTGACGACCGCTTGCCGGTCCGAGCTCGGCCGGAGTGTCGATGTTCTCCTCGACGTGGGCCCGGTCGCAGAGATCCCGCCGTTGACCGACGTGCCGACGGTGAGTACCACACTCTTCCAGGTCGTCGGCGACTCCCTGACGGTGCTGCTATGCCACCTGCGCGGGTTCACGGCACAGGACTTCGCCTTCCTGCATCCCGGCGGCATCCTGGGCCGGAGGGTCACGCTGCGGGTCGAGGACGTGATGCGCACGGGTGAGGCTCTACCGGTCGTGTCGACCGGTACGCTGCTGGCCGACGCTCTGGTCGAGATCATGGAGAAGCGTCTGGGCATGACCACCGTCACCGGTCCCGACGGACGCCTGGCCGGCGTGTTGACCGATGGCGATCTCAAGCGGATCCTTCACCGCACCGGGGGCAGTATTGAGAACCTGACCGCAGATGAGGTGATGAATGCCGAGCCGCGCACGATTCCACGTGACGCGCTCCTGGCGACGGCGTTGCACCGGATGGAAGAGAACCGGCCCGGAGCCATCACCTCTCTGGTGGTGACCGACGACCAGGGCCGTCCCGAGGGGGTCGTGCACATCCACGACTGTCTGAAAGTGGACAAGGGCTAGGCCATGCGCCTGAAGCCGGTCAAGCGGTGGGTGCGCTTTCATCTCCTGCGAGCCGTTCTGGGCATGTTGTCTCTTCTCCCGCGCCGCTGGGGCCTGCGGGTCTTCGGGTGGCTGGGAGAGGCGGCCTACTGGGTCTTGCCGAAGCCGCGCGAGCAGATCCTGCAGAACTTGCGGAGGATTCATCCCGAGTGGGAGGAGGCCGCCTGCCGAAGCTTCGCGCGGGAGGTGATGCGCAACATGGGGCGCAACGCCGTCGACTTCGTCCGCTTGAGACGTTACGGCCCCGCTGACGTCGAGGCCATCGCGCATCTCGAGGGGGCCGAGCGGATGCGGGCCTGTCTGGAACGGGGCCGCGGCGTGATCGGACTGGGCGGGCATCTGGGCTGCTGGGAGATCATTCCCCTGCGGTTGCGCGCCGAAGGGTTCGAGGTCGGCGTCGTCTACCGAAGGTCCTCCGACCCGCGAATCGACCGCTACATCATCACGCGGCGTCGCCGGGCTGGCATCACGACGCACGACCGGGACACTGACGGACGGGGAATTCTTCGCCGGTTGCGCGAGAACGCGATCATGGGCATCCTGATCGACGTGAGCACGAGGGTCGACTCGGCCCAGGTGCCGTTCATGGGCCATCCCGCCTGGACGCCGCTGGGCGTCGCGCGGCTTGCCATGCGGACTGGGGCGGCGGTGCTCCCGTTGGTGAGCTACATGCGCGAGGACGGCGCCCACGTGGTCGAAGCGGGCGAGGAGGTGCCGATTCTCTACGCGCCCCCACGGACCACACGCGAAGAGGCCAGCCGGCTGGAGGTGGAGAACACGCGGCGGTGCAACGAGGTCTTGGGGGCGATCATCGCCCGCCACGAGCTGCAATGGGCCTGGATGCATCCCCGCTGGCGGGAGCGATAGGCGTGGGTACGAAACCGGCTGCCTGGAGACTGGGTACCCTACAGACAGGCTCCATCGCCATCGCCATCGCCACGGCCGGGTGATGATTCGCGGTGTAGGGGCTGGGGAGCGACCGCTGATTGCCGGTTGGGTGCTGTTGCGTAATACGGCCGGTGGTCGCGTAATAGGGCTGGTGGTTGCGTAGTGCGGCTGGTGGTCGCGTGATAGGGCTGGTGGTCGTACCGCGCGGGGGGAGCGCATGCACAGTCTGGCACGAAATCGGCTACGACTTCTGGTGTCGCGGGGAGCCTTCGTGCTCGGTGTCGCGTGGCTCGGTGCCGTCGCGCGAGGAAGAGAAGTCACTCTCGACGGGTGAGGATGACGGGCCGCAGCAGACCCTGCATGGCATCCTGCTCCGAGAGAGCGAGGCCGGCAAGCTGCGCTGGATCCTGCGGGCGGATTCGGCGCGCCACTACGGGGAGCAGGACCGTACGATCCTGATCGGGGTTGCGGTCGATTTCTACGATGAGACCGGTGACACCGTACGTTCCTGGCTCACGGCCCAGGAAGGAGAAGTCGATCCGGCCACTCGAAACCTGACCGCACGGGGTAACGTGCTCGTGCGCACGCGCGAGGACCAGACCCTGCGGACGGAGGAGTTGTCTTGGGACAACAAGACCGGCAAGGTGCGCTCGGATCACTTCGTCGAACTCACCGATGGCGAGAATGTCCTCCAGGGGGTCGGCATCGAGAGTGATCCCGAACTCAGTGAGTACACACTCCAGTCGCATGTGCAGGGCGAGTTCTACGAGGGGGAGAAGGTTCCGGATGAAGAATCACCCTGAGCCGGTGCCTGGCAGTGATCCCGGTTCCGCTCCCACCCCGGACGGCAAGCGTCTCCTGGAGACGCAGGATCTCATTCGTTTCTATGGCAAGTTCCAGGTCGTGGGCGGCGTGAGCGTCTCGGTATCCCAGGGGGAGGTTGTTGGGTTGCTGGGGCCGAACGGTGCCGGCAAGACGACGACCTTCTACATGATCACCGGGCTTCTTCGGCCGACCTCGGGACGCATCCTCCTCGACGGGCATGACATCACCTCGCTCCCGATGCACAGGCGGGCGCGCATGGGGATCGG
>CAZZIF010000203.1:3407-7639 GCA_964654025.1 uncultured bacterium | reverse complement strand
CTGTGGACTATGGGACTATGTCGGGACCCTGCCCTGATTTCGAGATGGGCATGTCCCCGCCCCGCAGGTGGAGCTGCCCCCGCGGGTGGAGCCGCCTCACGTGAGGTCTCACCCCCCACGGTCACTCCGCGCTTCGACGATATACTGCCAGCCGACCCCCCCGCTACATTGTGACGCCTGCAGCATTCATGGTATCCTATTATCAGTCTGCATGTTCCGGAAGTCCGGGATTCCGGAGGAAGAGGCGCCGCAATCCACCCGGCCGTACCCCTTGCGGCGTCTGGGGACTCGAGATTCAGGAAGGACCGCTGCCATGCGCCCCATCATCACCCTGCCTATCTTGCTTACAGGCTTGCTTACGGCTTCTCTGAGCCTCCTCGCCACCGCACCGGTTGGCGCCGAGGAGATTCAGACCGGCGCCGCCGGCACCGCCGGCATCGTCGCAATCCACCAGGACGCCTCGGGCGTCGATCTTCGTCTGGCGGTCGATCGCTTCGGCCTCGAGGCCGTAGCGCTGGAGAACGAAACCGCCCAGAAGGTCACGATGCCGCGCGTCTTTCTCCCCAACGACGCGGGCGCACCCGACCTGCCCGGCCTCAGCCGCATGGTCGCGCTGCCCGAGGGCGCCACGGTCACCTACGAGATCATCCGTTCCGAGAGACAGGTCTACTCGGACGTGTCGATCGCTCCGGCTCCGGTGATCCCCCGCGAGGACGACGATTCCCCGCTGGTGTACGAGAAGAACCCGGCGATCTTCGAGCGCGACGCCCATTACCCCACCAGTCCGGTCATGGTCTCCGACGTACTCCAGGTACGCGGGGTCGATGCGGTCATGGTGGGCATCACGCCCTTCCAGTACAATCCCGTCACGAAGGAACTGGTCGTCTACACCGAGATCGAGATTCGTCTAAGCTTCCAGGGCGGCACCGGCGTCTTCGGTGAAGAACGCCTGCGCAGCCGCTATTGGGAGCCGATCCTGGCCAATCACCTGATCAACTACGAGAGCCTTCCCGCGATCGACTTCAACGGCGCTCCTGACCGCGATCGCTACGGCTGGGAATACGTCATCATCAGCCCTTCGGACCCGGGCTTCGTGGCCTGGGCCGACACCCTGGCCACCTGGCGCAATCTGCAAGGCATCTCGACCCAGGTCTTCACGACCGACGAGACCGGCACCAGCTGGTCGGCCATCGAGACCTTCCTGAACAACGCCTACAATACCTGGGAGACTCCGCCAGCAGCGTTCCTCTTGCTCGGCGATTACCCGGGTTCGGGCGATGATTACGGCATCACCTCGCCGATCTGGAGCGGTTACTGCGTCTCGGACAACATCTACGCCGACGTCGACAACAACGATTTGCCCGACATGGCCCACGGCCGCATCACGGGCCGGACGGCCGATGAGATCGGCCACATGATCACGAAGATGCTCGACTACGAGCGTGAGCCCTACACGGACCCCGGCTTCTACGATCACCCGGTGATCGCCGGCGGCTGGCAGACCGAGCGCTGGTTCATCTTCTGCACCGAGATCGTCTGGGGCTTCCAGAACATCGTGCTCGGTAAAGAGCCGGTGCGCGAGTACGCGATCTACTCCGGCGTTCCGGGATCGGTCTGGTCCAGCAACCAGAACACGAACATCGTGCTGAACTACTTCGGTCCGAGCGGCCTGGGCTACATTCCGCAGACGCCCGAGCATCTGAACGACTGGGGCTCCAATGCCACCCGTATGAACAACGCCCTGAACGCGGGCGCCTACATGCTTCTCCACCGCGATCACGGCGGCGTGACCGGTTGGGGCGAACCGGACTACGACATCGGCGACCTCTCGGGGCTCCACAACGAGATGTACCCGTTCGTCTTCAGCATCAACTGCCTGACGGGCATGTACGACAGCTCGAGCGAGTGCTTCACCGAGCGCTTCCACCGGATGGACCATGGAGCGCTGGGCGTCATCGCAGCGTCGGAGGTGAGCTACTCCTTCGTCAACGACACCTTCATCTGGGGTATGTTTGACGGTCTCTGGCACGATTTCATGCCCGACTACGGCCCGTTCCAGGTCGACCACGACTTCCGCCTGCCGGCGTTCGGCATGGCTTCGGGTAAGTACTTCCTGCAGTCGAGCAGCTGGCCTTACAACCCATCGAACAAGGACGAGACGCACCATCTCTTCCACCATCACGGCGACACCTTCCTGACCATGTACACCGAGGTACCGCAGCCCTTGACGGTCCAGCGTGAGGAGGTGCTCTTCATCGGGCTCGACAGCTACACCGTGACGGCCGACGAGGGCGCGCTGATCTCCCTGACGGTTAACGGTGAGATCATCGGCGTGGCCACGGCAACCGGTCTTCCTCAGGACATTGCGATCATCCCGCAGGAGCTGCCGGGCGAACTGACGATCACGGTGACCAAGCCTGAGTACTTCCGCCATGTGGACACCGTCCCGATCCTGCCGCCGGAGGGTCCCTATCTGGTCTTCGGCAGCTCGCTCATCGACGATGCCGACGGCGATGCCGACGGCGTCCTGGACGGGGGCGAGACGGTCGGTGTCGAGGTCATGCTCGAGAATGTTGGTGTCGAGGGCACCACGGGCGTCACCGGTACGTTGACGACCACGGACGAGTACATCACGATCCTGACGGCGGAGCAGGCCTTCCCCGACATTCCCTCGGGCGGCGAGGGCAGCTGCCTCGAACCCTTCGAGCTCTATGTGGCCGGCAACGTTCCGGACGGACACGTGGCGACCTTCACTTTGGCGGCCACGAGCACGGAAGGTTCCTGGGACTGCAGCTTTGCGCTGCCGATCCAGGCACCGGTGGTGGTCGCCGGCCAGGCATTCATCGATGACTCGGCCCCGGGGGGCAACGGGGACGGCGGTGCCGATCCGGCCGAGATGTTCACGATCATGCTTGCGCTCTCGAATGCGGGACAGTCCGACTGCGGCGCGGTGCAGGGCACCCTCGGCACGTTGAACCCGTTCGTGACGATTCTCGATGACGAGGCGACCTGTCTCGGGATCCCCGCCGATGGCGAGGGCATGCTGAGCGCCTTCAAGGTCGCCTTGAGCATGGGTTCGCCCAACAACACCTGGATCGCCTTCACGGTCGAACTGACCGGTGAAGAAGGCTTCACCGCCACGATCCCCTTCACGATCAATGTGGGTGCTTGGGTAGACCATGCCGAGACTGACATGGGCTGGTCGCTGGGTGTGCCCGGTGACGATGCGACCACCGGCATTTGGGTGCGTGAAGAGCCGGTCGGCACCACCTATAGCGGATACACGATCCAGCCCGATTTCGACCATACGCCTGATCCCGGCGAGATCTGCTTCATCACCGGCAACACGCCGGTCGGTGGCGGCGCGGGCGACAACGACGTCGACGGCGGGAAGACGACCCTCATGACCCCGGTCTTCGGACTGGCCGGCGCCACCGAAGCCACGATCAGCTACTGGCGGTGGTACTCGAATAGTTGGGGCGGCGCGCCCGACAACGACTGGTGGGATGTCGATGTCACGGCCAACGGCGTCGACTGGGTCTCGCTCGAGCACACCATGCAGACCGAAGCCGAGTGGGTGCAGCGCACCTTCGATCTCACCGAGTACATCGAACCGAGTGCGCAGGTGCAGATCCGCTTCATCGCCGCCGACGAGGGCGAGGGATCACTGGTCGAAGCGGGTGTGGATGACTTCATGCTGAGCGCCTCCTTCCCACCGGCCAGCGATGCGGGCAACGAGGCCATCGGCCAGCAGTTCGGTTTGCTCTTCAGCGGTCCGAACCCGGTCGGGCCGGACACCCGGATCGTCTACCAGCTCGGTCACGCCACGCAGGTGGACCTGGCGCTCTACGACATCAGTGGGCGCATGGTCCGCAGCCTGGTGCAGGGTACCGTCGAAGGTGGCACGCACACGATCAGCTTCGACGGACGCAGCCAGACGGGTCATCCGCTCGCCAACGGGATCTACTTCCTGCGCTTCTCGACCCCCGAGGTGATGCAGGTGAAGCAGATCACGGTCCTGCATTGATCTGGTGCGCCGCGCACGCTGTCCTGAGGTGGCGTGGCTAGTTCGGCTGCGGGTGACCTGAGCCCGGCAGCTGAGACACCTGGCGGACAAGACAAGGAGAAGCCTCCTGCTCGAGATGGGCAGGAGGCTTCTTCATAACCGGTATGGGCGGGAGGCTTCTTCATAACCGGTATGGGCGGGAGGCTTCTTCATAACCGGTATGGGC
>CAZZIF010000203.1:0-3307 GCA_964654025.1 uncultured bacterium | reverse complement strand
GGGAGGCTTTCTCATCGTCGGTACCGGCGCGGCTTCCTCGTCATACCACGGCAGCTGGCACTACAGATCCTTGTCGAGGTGCACTCCGGCAATCCAATCGATCTCGAGGCGGAAAGCGCCGGCCTGTTTGTCGGCGATCATCAAACCGATGCGGCGAATGCGGACCGGATCGAGTGGCTCCACATCGGTGAGCACACGCCCGCGAAAGGTCGGCACGAAGTCGAGAAAGGGAATGTGGATGGTATCCCATTCGCCAGCGCGCGTTTCAAACGTGGCGCTGTAGGCGATTCCGTCGAAACGCTTGTCGGTGCGTAGCCGGAGCTTGTAGGTCTTTCCGTCACCACGCACTCGAATCGCCATTTCATCGAAGCCCGCCATGGCATAGTCACCGGGCTTCGTGCGCGCCATGGCAAACCCACCATTGTTCTCGAGCGATACGGTGCCCTCGAACACGGCAATGCCGTCGTCGGCAATGCGCATCTCGCTCCGCGAGACCCCGCCCATTACGCTGTCATTGACGAGTTCCCAGTGAGCCGCTTCGTTGTCCCGACTGAAGTCGATTCGCGTCATGTCCCCATCCGATTCCCCCGCGCGAGAGCCGCTGACACCGATGACACCGATGACACCGATGAGGCACACGCACAAGGCCACGCGTAGGGCCAAGAAGGCCGCGGGGATGATTCCAACAAGATTCATCGATTCACCTCGCATGTAGCGTACCCCTATGCCCTACCCAGGTGGCGCCACAAAGCTCCCGAATGACATGGCTCTCGGATGGAGTAGCGCCCGGAGGAATGGTCCTCATCGTCCTCGGACGAGTAGCACCCGCGACTGTACCCGCCACTGTACCCGGGACTGTACCCGCCACTGCACCCGCCACTGTACCCGCGACTGCACCCGCCACTGCACCCGCGACCTACTCCACCCGCCGCAGCATCCGTTCGGCCTCCGCGACGCTGATCTCGCCGGCGCGAAGCCGGGCCAGGATATCCCGCGGTTCCTGTCGTTCAGGCTTGCCCTCGAGCTTGCGGAACATCTCCTCCACGCGCTGCCGGGCGGTCGGATAGGACACCCCCAGCTCGCGCTGCACTTGGCGGAGGTTCCCCCGGGCAGCCATGAACAGGTCGAAGACGCGGCGCATCGGGCCATCCAGCGTGCAGATTGGACACGGATCGAAGTCACCCGTGATCTCGGCTTCGCACGAGGGGCACTCCAGCTTGACAACCCGCAGCCGGCTTCCGCATGACGGGCAACGGGGAGGCAAGGACCGGTTACTCATGGTTCGACCTCCTCACCTCGATGTTGCCGCCCATCGTCTTGACCTTGAGCGCCGCCTCCGGTGTGCCGGGACCCAGATTCACCTTCATCTTCTGCGAGGCGACGTTGCTCGTGCGCTCGATGTGTCCGAGTTCGTCATCGACCACGATGTTGCCGCACATCGTCATCGCCTCGACCTCCAGGCTGGGAGCCTCGGGCGAGATGTCGACCCGGATGTTGCCGCCCATCGTCTTGGCCTCGGAGTTCTCGAGTCGCCCGGCGCTCAGTCCCAGCCGGATATTGCCGCCCATCGTCTTCGCGCGAAACCGGTGAGAGAGACCCGAAAGCTGCAGGTCGCCGCCCATCGACTTGACGCTCACCGGGCAGTGCAACGCTCCGACCGAGGCGTCACCGCCGAGCGTGTAGGCGTAGACCTCCGAAACGGTCGTCGGCACGAACACCTTGAGCGACTTGCCCGACCAGCGAATGACCGGTCCCGAGGAACTCCGCAGCACGCGCAGGTTGCGTGCCTCATCCCCCGCCATGATGCACCGCTCGCCGTCGGTGCCGAGGATCTCCAAGTCCCCGCCACCGGGACCACCGCGTTTGTCGTTGCGGATGTAGAGCTTCTCTCCCGCCGACACCGTGAACTGGTTGCCTTCGCGTTCGAGATCGGGCAGCTCCTCGGCTTCGTGCTCACCCGGGAAGTTACGCTCCTTCTGGAACTCGGTGCTGATCTCCCCCGCGATGCGGCCCACCATCGGCCCCAGTCCGGCGAGCATCTCCCGGACCGAATTCAAGGCCTCCTGTACGGCGGGCTGCTTGCGCGCGCCTCCAGACTGCGCCTCGGCCTCATCACGACGACGTCCTTCCTCCAGCGCGCCGAGGAGCCGTTCGGCATCCTCAACGCCAATCTTCCCCTCCGACAGCATTTGCAGGATCTCTCTTTGCTCTGTACTCATGGGACACCTCCTTGATTATCCTCATGGATACGCAAGAAGATAAATCAGTGTTTCTATATTGGCAACTTTGTTTTCTATTTTTGAATTTCCGAAAACGAATAGGGCTCATGTGACGAACGATGCGGTGAGAGAAGAGCAAAGCAGGAGGAGAACAGGGGAGAGCAGAGGAGGATTCGACCGAACCGCCGTGGCTCAACAGATCGTTCTAGCCACGAAGCTCGCTCAGCACTCTGGCAATCAACTGGTTTCTGTCAAGCTTGACTCCCGTAAAACATTATCATGAAAAGATTTATCGTCGGATTCCGGAATCCAAATCAACCACGCAAAAGACTTTTTGTTGCGTCTTTGGCGTGCTACCGGCATCATTAAGAGGAGGCCACCCCCCTCATGAAGAGAAGAGTGGCCTCAGTGCCCTACTCAGTGCCCTACTCAGTGCCCTACTGACAAGGTCGTTCCGTACTACCTAAGCAGTATCGCGCTGCGGGCGGTCCGGTTTCCGCCTGCCTCGAGCCGGAAGAAATAGACGCCGGCACCAACAGGCTCACCTCGGTCGTTCGCACCGTCCCAGCTGACGTGGAGACGACCCGGCCCCTGCTGTTCACCCGCCACCAAAGTACGCACGACGTGACCCGCCAGATCGAAGACCCGCAACCTCACCGTAGCTGGCTCAGGCAGGTCATAGCGAATGCTCGTCTTCCCGCGGAACGGGTTAGGTGCGCTGCGATAGAGGGCGTAGGTGGTCGGCATCTCGCTCAGGCCGCTACCGTCGGAGAACGTCGTGCAGGGATTGGGATCGCAGGTCTCCTCGTCGGCCTCCCAGGAACCACCGGATAGGAGGCAGTCCTCCTCGGTCAGCATCTGGCAGGACTCATCCTCGAAGCAACAAGCGGCCTGCGGCTGCGGGCAGGGATTCGGATCGCAGGCCTGGAACATGGTCCACTCCCCGGTCGAGCAGTCCGCCTCGAGCACGAACTCACAATGACCGTCAGGGAAGCAGCAGGCGCCCAGAGGCTGCTCGCAGGGATTCGGGTCGCAGACCGTGTCCATGCCCAGCCAAGTGCCGTCGCCTGCCACGCACTCGCTTTCCA
>CAZZIF010000202.1:5475-7656 GCA_964654025.1 uncultured bacterium | reverse complement strand
ACTTCTCGGAACCGGGCCGGATTTGCTACAGTCATTTGGCTTGCATATGATGAGTGCCACTGTCGTGCCACGAAAGGGCACCTGTGTCGCAAGCGATTGAATTGTAATAGCTTAGGGGTTCGTCGGCGTTGGTGTCCCCCCCTCACGATCCCACGGGCGCCTGGAGAGTCTAAGGAGCGTAATTCTTTGGAGGATAAGAAGATGCAGCCGGATACCGCAGGGAAGGTTGATCGCAGCCGCACCCGCGAGATGATCGCACTGGCGGAAACCTACAGCGCGAACAACTACCATCCTCTGGACGTCGTCATCGAGCGCGCCGAGGGCATCTGGGTCTGGGATGCCGACGGAAAACGCTATCTCGACTGCCTTTCCGCCTACTCGGCTCTCAACCAGGGCCACCGCCACCCGGCCATCATCCAGGCGATGATCGACCAGGCCGCGAAGGTGACCCTGACATCGCGCGCGTTCCACAACGCCGAGATGGGCCCCTTCCTGAAGGAGCTGTGCGAGCTGACCGGTATGGACATGGCACTACCCATGAACACCGGCGCCGAGGCCGTCGAGACGGCCATCAAGACGGCGCGCAAGTGGGGGTATCAGAACAAGGGTCTGGCCGAGGGCGAGGCAGAGATCATCGTCTGCGAGGGCAACTTCCATGGCCGGACGACCACGATCGTGGGCTTCTCCTCCGAGGAGAGCTACAAGGAGGGCTTCGGTCCCTTCACGCCGGGGTTCAAGCTGATCCCGTACGGTGACATCGAGGCGCTGCGCCGGACCATCACGCCCAACACGGTTGGCTTCATGGTCGAGCCGATCCAGGGCGAGGGTGGCGTTCTGGTGCCTCCCGACGGCTACCTGAAGGCCGCCCGCGAACTGTGCACCGAGAAGCGGGTCCTCTTCATCGCCGATGAGGTGCAAACCGGCTTCGGTCGCACCGGCCGCCTGTTCTGCTGCGATCACGAGAACGTCAAGCCCGATATGTACATTCTGGGCAAGGCGCTCGGCGGAGGCGTCTACCCGGTCTCGGCCGTCACGGCCTCGAAGGAGATTCTGGGCGTCTTCCGGCCCGGCGACCACGGTTCCACCTTCGGCGGCAACCCGATGGGCGCGGCCATCGCGCGCGCGGCGATGAAGGTGCTGCTCGACGAGGGCCTGGTGGAGAATTCCCACGAAATGGGCGAGTACTTCCGGGCCCAGCTACGCGAGATTGGCGCGCCGGTGGTGCGTGAGGTCCGCGGCAAGGGCCTCATGACCGGTCTCGAACTCAATGAGCCGGCTCGCTCCTACTGCGAGGCCCTGCGCGATGCGGGCATCCTGGCAAAGGAGACACACGAGAATGTCATCCGCTTCGCTCCGCCGCTGACGATCAAGAAGGAGGACATCGACTGGATGATGCCCAAGATCTCCGCGGTCCTGACGAAGTAGCGACGCCGGCGCTCGGCCACCGTGTTGAGGAGGCGGCGGCGCCGGACGGTCGCCGCCGCCCGGATAATGAGGCCACGACGACGCGTAGACGATGCAACCACGACGACGCGTAGACGATGCAACCACGCCGCCGCGTAGACACCGCATGGACGAGATGACGAAACGGGTCCCTCGACCCCACCCGGACGATGCAACGATGCCCGATCTCCGCCGCGTCGTCGTGGTGGGAACGAGCTGCGCGGGCAAGAGCACCTTTGCCCGCCGGATCGCATCAGCTCTCGAGGCGCATCTGATCGAAGCCGACCAACTGCACTGGATGCACAATTGGGAGCAGAAACCTACCGAACAGCTTCGCACCGAAGTTGCGAGGGCCACGGACCGCTCGCGCTGGGTCTTCGACGGAAACTACGCGATGGTGCGCGACATCGTGTGGCCGCGGGCGACGACGATCATCTGGCTCGATTTCCCCTTCCCGCTCGTCTTCTCACGGGCGCTCCGGCGAACCCTCCGGCGCGTGTGGACGCGGGAAGAGCTCTTCGGCGGCTGCCGTGAGACCTTCCGCCAGTCCTTCCTCAGCCGAGACTCGATCCTTTGGTGGGTGATCACCACCTTCAGACGTTACCAGCGCGAGTACCGCGCTCTCCTGGGCAGCGGGAGAGGGCAACACGCGCAGGCGATCATCCTGCGTCATCCGCGCGAGGCCGAGGCGTTTCTGAGAGATCACCTCACCTAGCCCCCTCTGGTACCAATGGTACC
>CAZZIF010000202.1:0-5375 GCA_964654025.1 uncultured bacterium | reverse complement strand
CAGAGGGAGGGACACCATGCGCCCCGAGCTTCCGACCATCGGCAAGATCTCGGCCGAGGTTTTCGACACGATCATCTATCCCCGCCTCGGCCGGCGACGCCAAGAGGTGCTCATCGGTCCCCAGCACGGAGTCGACATCGGCATCGTCGATCTCGGAGGTGGCCAGGTGATGGCCCTGACGACCGACCCGGTCTTCATCGTGCCGCCCTACGGATGGGAACGATCGGCCTGGTTCGCCGTTCACATCCTCTGTTCGGACGCGGCGACCTCCGCGCTGCCGCTCGCATACATGACGATCGACCTCAACCTGCCTCGTTCGATCACCGGTGAGCAGTTCGAGCGCATGTGGACGACCATCCATGAGGAGAGCGAGAAGCTGGGCGTGAGCATCGTCACCGGGCATACGGGACGCTATGAAGGCTGCGACTATCCAATGGTCGGCGGTGCCACCGTGATCGCCGTCGGCCCGAAGGAGAAGTACATCGCCCCCACCATGGCGCGGCCCGGCGACGCGATCCTGATCACGAAAGGCGCTGCGGTGGAAGCGGCCGGCCTCTTCGCCGCCACCTTCCCCGACCGTCTCGCCGCCAAGTTCGGCGAGACCTTTGCCCACGAGGCCCAGGAGATCTTCTGGCAGATGAGCGTGGTCGAGGAAGCACGGATCGCGGCGGATCTGGGGGTGCGCGACGACGGCGTCACCGCGATGCACGATGCCACCGAATGCGGCGTCTGGGGCGGACTCGTCGAGATCGCGGGCGCTTCGGACGTGGGATTCGTGGTCGAGAAAGAACAGGTGCCGGTGCAGGAGCCGATCCGCAAGATCTGCGACTTTTTCGGCATCGATCCCTACACGTCCATCAGTGAAGGTACTCTGCTGCTGACCTGCCGTCCGCACAGGGCCGCCGAACTCGAGCGCGCCTTCGGTGATGCTGGCATCCTGGCCGCGACGATCGGCGAGATCGTGCCCCGCGAGCAGGGCCGCACGCTCCGGGTGGGCGGTCACGACGAACCGCTCGAGCACCCGCGGGTCGATCCATTCTGGGAAGCGTTCGGCAAGGCCGCTGCCCAGCAGCCGCAGGACTAATCCTGGGGCACCGACCGGCCCAGGTGAAAGCTGCGCCCCAGGAACTCGGTGGCGCGGCCCCTGCGATCCTCCCGGAGTCCTTTGCGCAACTCGATCGTGTTGATGAGGTCGTAACCACGGCGCCGGTAGAGATCCAGTGCGCGCAGGTTGCCCGGCCACACCATGCTGAGGAAGAGGTCGGTTTCGCCGGCCGCGCGCAGCTCGTCCTCGATGGCTGCCAGCATGCGTGATCCCAACCCCTGGCCCCGATCATCCTGCGCGACGACCAACTCCTCCATGAAGTAGATCCCTTCGTGACGGGCGCGCGCCAGAACTCGCAGGCGGCCCTCCTGTTGCCAAACCCAGAGAACGTTGTTGTGCCGGTGGCGCCATTCAAAGAGCGTCTCACACGCCTCCGGAAGACTGAAGGCCTCCGCTCGCTGCAGGCTGCGATGATGGTCGTAGAGCTGGCGAATCAGTTCAGCCGCCTCGTCCCAGTCATCGCGCACGAAACGCCGGAACCCTTCCCGCCGGCCTTCGCCATGATGCAGCCACTCGGTTCGGGTCATTCCCCAGCGGACCGCGTCGTAGCGCTCGCCCCTCACGTCCCGGGCCTTTCGG
The DNA here is from genome assembly GCA_964654025.1 of uncultured bacterium. Taxonomy (GTDB): domain Bacteria; phylum Eisenbacteria; class RBG-16-71-46; order CAIMUX01; family WJJG01; genus CAYQJL01. Next base: position 3,691 of record CAZZIF010000202.1, on the reverse strand, counting down.
AAGCGGGCTTCCTCGTACATGCCCACACGCGCCGCCAGATGGATCATGCGCGCATTCCCCGACCAGGTGCCCATCCCGATGCGAGGCAACTCGTGGGCACGCATCAGATAATCGGTCCACAGGGTGAAGGCTTCCCGTCCCCGTCCCTCGCCCCACTCCTCCGGCTCTGCGATCACGATGCCCGCATCGCGCCAGCGGCTCACGGGATCCACCCAGTAGCTGCCGACCCATCCGATGTGGCGCCCATCGGCCGTCTCGATCTCCAGACTGGTCCGCGGCGCTTCCGGTGACCGTCGCACGCTCTCCACAACCTCCCGCCACCGCCGCTCGCGCCGCTCGTCCCACACCAGGGTCTCCCAGGGCGCGTCCCAGTGGCGCCACTCGGCACCGGCGGCAAACCAGCGCTTCGTATCGTCCAGATCCTCCTCGCGGCGATCCCGCAAGCGAACCCGTTCTCCTTGGATCTCCATGACCGCTGCTCCCCGCTACTACGTGCCGCTACTTGCTGCTTCTTGCTGCTTCCTGCTGCTTCCTGCTGCTTCCTGCTGCTTCCTGCGCTTCCTTGTGCTGTCACACCCTTGTGGCCGCCGTGCCGTCATCTCGCCCCGGCCGTCGGCCGCGTCACGTCGCCCCGGCCATGCCGTCACCTCCCAGCGCTCGTCGGCTGCGTCACCTCGCCCGGCCGGACACAGCCTTCTGGGTGACCTTCGACTTCGCCACCGCTGGCCCTTGAGTTCGGCGACCTCAACGGGGATGATCCCCACACAGAGGAGGCAACGCAATGTCCGAACCCGGCTATCTTGCGCTGGCCCGCAGCGGCGAGCTCGATGCCCGCATCGTCCAAGCCCAGGCACGGATGACGAGCTGCGACCTCTGCCCCCGTCTCTGCCACGTGGACCGCGCCGGCGGCGAGTTCGGAATCTGCGCTACCGGTCGGCATGCCATTCTGGCCAGCTGCGGACCGCACTTTGGAGAAGAAGCCCCGCTCGTGGGATCCGGCGGATCGGGTACGATCTTCGTCTCTTCCTGCAATCTGTTGTGCGACTTCTGCCAGAACGCCGAGATCAGCCATGAGAAGCTGGGCCGCGAGGTCACCGCCGATGAATGGGCCTCTGTGATGCTCGACCTGCAGGAGCGCGGATGCCACAATATCAACATCGTCTCGCCATCCCACGTCGTGCCGGCCATGCTCGAGGCCCTCGCGGTAGCGGCCAGGAACCATCTGCGGCTTCCCTTGGTCTACAACACGGGGGGCTACGATTGCGCCTCCACCCTGCGCTTGCTCGAGGGCATCGTCGATATCTACATGCCCGACTTCAAGTTCTGGGATGAAGACGTGGCACGGCGTTTCTGCCGCGCACCCGACTACCCCGAGCGCGCCCGCGAAGCCCTGCGAGAAATGCACCGACAGGTCGGCGACCTCGTGATCGACCAGGATGGCATCGCCCGGCGTGGACTCCTGGTGCGGCATCTGGTCATGCCCGACGGGCTGGCTGGTACGGGCGAGATCTGCCGTTTCATTGCGCGGGAGATCTCGGAGCAAACCTATGTCAATATCATGGAGCAATACCACCCCGCCGGCCGGACCGCCGAACTCGGCCCCCTTCGCCGCCGGATCACCCAACAGGAGTATCATGATGCGCTCGCTCTCGCCAAAGACGCCGGTCTCAAGCGCCTCGACTCGCGACACCGCTTCTAGGGCGCTTCAAGCTTCCGGGCGAGTCTTCCGGGTTCCGTTCGCCAGGCTTCTTCCCGTCGGAATCGATCTCGCTGGCTCTCATCTCGCCAGCACCCTTCTCGCCAGCACCCTACTCGCCGGAATCCTCCTCAGTGGCTGCGGTTACACCGTGTTGCAGAACCCCAACCGGACCGCTGATGTCACGACGGAGGACCCCGCCGTCGGGATCAGTGAAGACGAGCTTCCTCCGGGTCACCCACCCATCGACGAGCCGCCCGACTGGGCCGGCCGCAGCTTCCTGGACGAGATCGTGGGCATCGATGAACCGTATCGATTCGAGAACGTTCGGCAGCTCGATCATCTCAACCTGCCGAGCGAGAAATCCCAGCTGACCCTGCGCATGCACGTGGGCAGCAGCGCCGTTGCCGACATCTGGCAGATCCGCGTCGACGAGTTCGGATGGGTGACCGTCTCTCAGTGGATCCAGGGCGGCACCGGCCCCGAGCTGGATGAGTCGCTCGCGTCCCGCCGCGTGGAGTTCCGGCTCGACCATGCCAGCGAAGCAGCCCTTCGCATCATGATCCTGGGACTGCTGCCCGACATTCAGCGTGCCCGCACATTCCCTTCGCTGAACTTCCACGGACTGGACCATGAGATGTGGGGTTACTCGGAGTCAGGCCTCCTGACCCTGGACTATCGAGTGGAAGCGCTCAATCGCTTGGAGAATGACTGGCCGGGTGGCACGCTGAAGGGCCCACTCGATCTCATCCAGCTCCTGATTGGAACCTGGGATACCCCTCCGGCGGAAGAACTCCAGGTTCTCATCTACCGCGTGACCAACGACTACCCGTCGCTGATCCCGGTCGCCATGATGGTCGAGGCCTTAGTGCTCATCTGGGAAATCGAAGGCGCGGAACAAGACCGGATAGAACTCCCGCTCGAGGTGGGGCGGTAGCAAAACGAGGCCAGCCGGTAGCCGGGACCCGGAACCTGTCGGCGACCAAGATCAGCCGGGACCCGGAACCCGCCGGCGACCAAGCTCAGCCGGTGGCCGGGACCCGTCGGCGACCAAGCTCAGTCGGTGGCCGACGTCCAGGCCACGATGCCATGACGGGCGAGTCGCTGAAGGGTGAGTTGACGGAGCTGGCGCCCGATCAGCTTGAACTCATCCGGTGCCGGGAAACGGATCTCGTCCTTCTGCAGGTCCAGTGCTCCGGAGTGCCCATTACCCTCGTCATTGAATCCGGCAGCCAGAGCGTAGCGCTCCCCCGCATAGCGATACACCGCCAGAGCCACGATCCTGGTATCGTCGAGCTTGCCGCCCAACAAGAAGTCCACCCACCCATCGATATCTAGATCGATTCGTCCCTCGACGAGACCCCAGACCGTGACATCGCTCAGCTCGACCGTCTTCTGATCAGCCGTCCCGGCCAAGCTTAAGTCGCCGATCCTCCATTCCATGAGGACGACTTCAGGGGTACTCAGAATCGATCCAGGATGATAGCCCAGGATGCTGTAGGGCACGGGCACGTCAAGCGGCTCATGGAAACGCATCCGAATCCAGGCCCTCGGCCCACCCGGATCAGGCATCCGAACCACGTCGCGGATCAGTTCATAGGGGATCTTGCTACGCTCCGATGAGGCCTCCGTGGCAGCGCGGAGGTGCTCTGTCTCAACGAGACCATATCGCCCGTCATCCAGAAGCCCCAGCAGGTAGGCGAAGACCGGATCGCGGCACGCCAGCGAGTAGGTTGGTTGGGGATCGATCGGCAGTGTCTCGGCCAGCGCAAGCATGCGCAGCCCTCGCTCGAGCGTCCGCCCCGCGCGGCTGACGGCAAATGACGGCTCACCCGCCGCATGCGCGCTGGCCTCGGGGTACGCACCGGTACTGGCCTGCGCACCAGGATCGGCGTACGCACCGGTACTGGCCTGCGCACCGGCATCGGCGTACGCACCGGCGTTGGCCTGGGATGCGGCGGCGAGCTGGGCGCCGGCGGCAAGGGCGACTTGCCC
>CAZZIF010000201.1:0-7701 GCA_964654025.1 uncultured bacterium | reverse complement strand
GACGGTGGTGAGACGTGGACATCGCTCGAGCACACGCAGACGACGAACACCTCGTGGGTGAACATGGCCTTCGACTTGTTCGACCATTTTGCGGAGGCCGGCCAGATACAGCTGCGATTCGTGGCCAGCGATGAAGGCGATGGGTCGATCGTGGAAGCGGGGGTCGATGATTTCGTCCTGGCCGCCGTCATGGGTACCTCGGCGCAGGATGAGCCGGATCGGCGGCTGTCGATCCAGCTCGCTCAGAATCGGCCGAATCCCTTCGGTCAGCGCACCACGGTGCGATTCCAGATTCCGGCGCGCGACTTCGTGTCTCTTGGCATCTACGATGTCGACGGTCGTCTGCTGCGCAGCCTGGCCGCGACCGAGTTCCCGGCTGGGGACCACGCCATTGGCTGGAACGGCCGCGACGCACTTGGCCGGCCGGTCGCGAGCGGGATCTACTACTGCAAGATGAAGACCAGCAGCGGGACCGAGTTGAGCCGCCAGGTCGTGCTCATGCGGTAGCGGAAGCGCGGGCTCGCGCGCTCCCCGGCCTCTCAGGCGGATCGCGGGCTCGCGCATACACCTAGGCAGACTGGGCGGGACCTAGAAGCTGTCGCCGATGTAGAGGTACAACCGCGGCGTCAACTCGCCGAACGCCGCGTCGAGACTCACATTGATGGCATCGTCGGGTCCCGTGCCCAGACGCAGTCCGGCACCCAGGGTGGGCCGCATCGAATCGAGCCGCAAGTCCTTGCCCCGCGCGGCGACGTCGCCCAGGCCGCCGAAGAAGGCCAGCCCCACGCGCCAGTAGACCGGCATCCGGTACTCGGCCTGGAAGGCGACCAGCACGCGGTCCATGTAACGGTTGAGCGGGTAGCCGCGGGTGTGCTGCCGTCCACCCAAGGATGCATATCGCCAGATGGGAGGGCGCCCCTTGGCGGCGTAAGCGATGAACTGCATGGCGAAGACATGATCGCCCGATAGGGCGTAGTAATGGCGCAGGTCGACGCTGTAATTGTTGAAGTCGTGCTCGCTGCCGAATTCCTCGTCGAAGAAGAGGCCGAAGGCTTGGTAGTAGATGCCCCGACGCGGTGAGTAGCGCCGGTCGCGAAGATCGATCTCGAGCAGACCCCCGGTGCCGGCGATCGTGCTACGTTCCAGACCGCGGTAGGCCTGCGTATCGAGCAAGCCGCCTGGTTCGACCTCCAAGAACTCCATCCGCTCATACTCGTAGCGCAGGCCGACCTTGAGGCTGCGGTAGATCTGACGGAAGACCTCCACGTAGGCCCGCATCTGGCGCGGTCGATAGGTCTCTTCGTTCTCATCGGGCAGCGTGGGCCCCACGCCCCAGAAGTGACGGGGCGTATCGCTGTAGCGGGCCTTGGCCTTGAGCGAATACCGGTCGTTGGCCCAGATGAGATTGGTCTCGATCTCGGCCGAGACCTGTCCCTTGTAGGTTCCTCTCCCGCGCAAGATGATGTCAGACAGCCGAGAACAGCCCTCGGCTCCGGGCAGGCAGAACGGCTTGAGGACCTCGGCCCCCAGTCCCACGCCGGTATCCTCGGAATAGGAGGCCTTCGGCACGGCCACCACACCACCCTGCGTGATCCGCGGCGGAATCAAGCGGAACCAGCTGTCGCAGGCGGCGCAACTGGTATCGGCCGTCGCCGGGCCGCAATCGACACAGGCGTTCGAGCCTGCCGGTCCGGTCCGAGCCTGCGCGACTCGGGGTACGGATAGGCCAAGTACGACCAAGAGGCCCAGCAGCAGGACACCGCCGGTGGTTGGGATACCGCCGACCTGGCGGCCCGTTGTGGCTTCGCGCTTCCTCTGCATGCCCTTTCCTTCAGGAGGGATCTCGAGTCGGAATGCACCCATCCCTTCGGTGGGGGTTCACTGCCACCCCACCGCGGGATCAACCAGATTCGGTAATGGGATCGGCATATGGGCGGGCGATGGTGACCCCGACTCAAGTGGCGATACACCACCGAAGAGCCTGGCGCCCCGGCTCTCGTCACCCATTCCCACTACAACGAACGCACCAACGGAGGTCCAGACGAATCGCCCAACCCCGGCCGGCTTCTGAACCCGCGCAGGTCCTTGCCGGCCAATGGTATAGGCGAACCACGGAACTCGTTGCGGATCCCAGCGGGATCTCGGAGGCGGCGTCCATGTGCAACTCGATTGGCTGGGGCTTCTCCCGGGTGAAGAACCGGAGCATGCACGCTGGTCTGGACAAGATCGTCTCTGCCATCCTGCCATCCTGAAGCCTCTCGATGATCGGTCGACTACGAACCGTCCGAAGCGGCTCGCAAGCGATCCCATGGAGGGGCAGAAGAATTCGCTGATCTGACACAATATGAAAGGAGTACGCCATGCGAATCGGAAGCGCCGTCTTCGCTGTTGGCGTGATGTTGGCACTGGTAGCCTTGCCGGCGAGCGCCGAAGATGTCTACGTGGACATCGTGAACTTCGCCTACATCCCGAACGATGTCACGATCCAGGTGGGTGATACCGTCTACTGGACCAATCTCGACAGCGTCCTGCATACCGTGACGAGCGGCACCGACTGCACGAGCGACGGTCTGTTCGACTCGGGCGACCTGGCCAGCGGTGACGAGTGGAGCTACACCTTCGAGAGTGCGGGGGAATACCCCTACTTCTGTCTATACCATTGCGAAACGATGGAAGGCATTGTCCGCGTGGAGGCACCGACGCCTACGACCCAGACGACCTGGGCCCAGATCAAGGCGCTCTATCGGTAGCCTTTGGCGCCAGATGACGGCTGGATCACGGCTGGATCACGGCTGGAGACCCTCACGAGATGCACATTCGTGAGGCACGGAGTGGAGAGGGCCCACGGGTTCTCTCCACTTCAGTAATGACCCATTCCAGAGAAGGTCATCCGCTTCCCAGGCGGAGCGCTCCCCCTGTCGCCGGATCAGGAATTCGCTTATGCTATAATGTTGCGCAGAGGGCACGGCATCATCAAAGGGGGGAGTCCATGTATCCGTCCAGTTTCCTTCGACTCTTTCACCACCCCGGCGTGGGGCATCCCATTGCGATCGTCGTATGGCTGGTCCTGGCAATGGTTCTGGGATCGGCGCCCGGACTCGCGGCCGGTGACACCTGGGATCCGTCGCAGCTACTCCAGTACCATCGAGCCCAGGTCGCGGAGCACCGAGCTCGAATCGAGGCCCAGGGCCTGCACTGGAAGGCTGGAATGACCTCGATGACGGTCTACACGCCCGAGGAACTGGAGCAGATGCTCGGGCTGCGCCTGCCCGAGGAACAGCAACGCCACGGGAATCAGCTCCGTCAGTCACCCTATCCGTTACGGCGCGACTTGCCGGTAGCCTACGATTGGCGCGACTACAGTGGTGTGACCCCGGTCAAGAACCAGGAAGATTGCGGATCCTGTTGGGATTTCGCTGCGGTCGGCGCTCTGGAATCGAGCATCCTGATCCACGGTGGTGTGGAGCTGGACCTCTCTGAACAACAGGTCCTTTCGTGCGCCACACCGGGATGGGGTTGCCAGGGCGGCTGGGCGTCGATTGCCTGGGTGCACTTCCGCGATCACGGGGCGGTCAGCGAGAGCTGCATGCCCTACCAGGCCGACGACACCATTCCTTGCACCGAGGATGAGTGTGATCTTGTCGCGGCGACGCGGGAATGGTTCGACATTCCGCCGCAGATCGATGCCATCAAGACTGCTGTCCACGAGTACGGTCCGATCACGACGGGCTTCGCCGTGCAGGAAGACTTCTTTTACTACGATGGAGGATGCTACTCACTGGAAGGCGACTACGGCATGAACCACCTCATGGTGATCGTCGGGTGGGACGACGACGCCTGCGGCGGCAACGGCGCGTGGCTCGTCAAGAACAGCTGGGGTGAGGGCTGGGGCGAGGACGGCTTCGTGTGGATCGAGTACGGGACCTGCGGCGTGGGGACGCACTGTCAGCAGGTACCCTACTATGCCGCCGCAGACCTCGAGTTCTCCGGGGTGGACGTGGTGGACGGTCGCGAGGGAGGTGTACGTACGACGGGCGGCCAGGGAGACGGCGATGGAAGACTCGATCCCGGTGAGACCGCTGATCTGGTGATCACCGTGAAGAACGGTCTGTTGGCCGAGGCGCGAACCGCCGTCAGCGCACAGCTCGCTACCGACTCCGAGTGGATCGAGGTCCTGCAGGCGAATGCTGGGGGACCGGATCTCGATCCCGGCGCGTCGGGCGTGCTCTACCCGGCCTTCACGGTCCGGGCCTGCGACTACGTGCCGGTGGGCGCCGAGATCGGTTTCGATCTTCACCTGACCGCCGCCGGCGGCTATGCGCATACCGAGACCTTCATCCTGCAGATGGGCGATGTGCCGATCTTGCTGGTCGATGACGACGAGGCCACGGTGGCCGATCCGTACCTCAAGGCCGCGCTCGAAGACGGTGGTTACCTGTATCGCACCTGGGACACGAATGCCCACGGCTCGCCTCCGGCCGAATGGCTGGCGAAGCATGCGGCCGTGCTGTGGATCACCGGTGTGGCCGGCCGGCTTGATGAGAACGACCAGGCCGCGGTCGATGCGTACCTCGCCGGCGGCGGTGCTTTCTGCGCGACCGGGCAGGATATCGGCTGGTACATGAACGACTGGAACGGCGCGACGCCCGAAGACCTGGACTTCTACCAGAACACGTTACACGCGATCTACAATGCGGATGACTCCGGCTTCCGGCACCTGGAGGGGATCACGGGGGACCCGCTCAGTGAGGGGCTGAGCTTCGACATCGGCGGCGGTGACGGCTCGAACTCACAGGATTACCCCAGTTGGATCAGCGAGAATGCCGGCGCCCTGCCCACACTCAACTACGATCCCGGCGTCACCGGGGCTGTTCGCTACGAGGGTGATTATCGTCTCGTCTACTACGCCTTCGGCGTGGAGGCGATCAACACAGCGCAGGATCGCGCCGATCTGGTGGAACGAACACTCGAGTACCTCGTGGAAGAGTGGCCCGACATCGAAGCACCCTTGGTAACGGTCACGAGTCCCGAAGCGGGCGATCAGTGGTGGCCGGGGACCGAAGCGACGATCACCTGGGACGCGTCGGACAACACCGGGGTGACCGGGCTGGACGTCCACCTCTCGCGGGATGGCGGGGTGACCTATCCCGATACGCTCGCCGTGGGCCTGCCCAACGAGGGTAGCTTCGCATGGACTGTCGCGGGGGAGCCGTCCGAAGAATGCGTGATCGAAATCGTGGCCTACGACGCAGCCGGCTACCGGGCGCACGATTGCTCGGAGGGCTTCTTCGAGATCCAGGACGCCGGCGCGGATGCCCAGGCGCCGCCGGTCGTCAAGGAATGGCGCCTATCAGCTCATCCCAACCCACTGCCGGGATCGGCACGGCTGTGGCTCAGCGTGCCCCAGGACGGCGAGGTGCTCCTTGCCCTCCACGACCTCACCGGGCGCGTGGTGCGGACCCTTCACCGGGGTGCGATCGAGGCGGGCCGGCACAGCTTCGAATGGGCTGGGCGCGATGACCGCGGACGGCCCGTGCCGGGCGGCGTCTACTTCGTAAGGGTGAGCGATGCCCTTGGTGAGCGGTTGCAGACGCGGGTGCTACTCCTGCGGTAGACTTACGCTAGACTTCGAGGGTAGGCGGCTGGGCGCCGGCGACAGGCTCGGTCTCCGCTGCGAGTCCCCAGTGCCCAGAGTGCGCTCTACGCGGCATCAGCGGCTCAAGGCGGCAGCGAGGAGGTAGGTCGTGAGAGGGTTTCATCGGATCGTGTCCTGTATGGGTTGGATGGGGTGTCTCCTTCTCGTGCTCGTGTCGCACACCGGAACGGCCACGGCTGAGGTTCATGGAGCGCTCGAGGTCGTGGAAGGCAAGTACGTGCTGACCGTGTGGGGAACGCATGCCGAACGAGGGCATGCCGCCGGCTTCTTGCTCGGTGAGCAGGCCAAGACCGTTTTCGATGAATACTTCATCGACTACTTCTGCGGCGGCTCGGCCGGACTCTACAACTACTGCCGGAATCTCTTCACGAGCAGCTTCACGGTAGACGCTGAATATCAGGCAGAGGCCGCCGCCGTCCACGACGGTATGGTTGCGGCAGGCGTCGATCTGCACAATGAAGTCCTTGGCCGCGAGATCGACGCCGTTGACTTCCTGGTGTGCAATGCCATCGTGGATCTGTCGCAGTACGGTGACCGGTTCAACGCGGAAGGGGACCAGCCTTTCGGCTGCTCCAGTCTGTCGAGCTGGGGCACGAGTACGCTGGAAGACCCCGAGCTCGGCGGCCATCTCGTCATCACTCGTCATCTGGACTGGAGCAAGCATCCGGTCCTGACCGACAACGCGGCCATTGTCGTGCACCTTCCGGCCGAGGACGACGAGCAACCTTGGGTATCGATGACCTATGCCGGGCTCATGGGAGCGCTATCGGGTGTGAGTCATGCCCGGGTGGGTGCCTTTCTCAACATGGGCAATGTCACAACCGGCACGCAAGGGGCACCGTTCCATCCCATCCTGTTTGCGTTGCGCACCGGATTGGAGAAGGCTGACTACAATGGCGACGGAAGCCACGGAGCGGACGACATCGAGGAGGCGTTCGCAGATCGCAGCCGCTGTGCGGCGGTGATCGTCCATGTCGCCGACGATGAGGGCGTGGGCTCGGTTCCCGTCGTCGTGGAGTGCAATAACGCCGCCGGGGTCGCTACCCGCACGGTGGCAGAGAATACCGTGATTCCGGGGGAGCATCTGGTGGCGACCAATCACTTTCGTGCCCTCTACAACCCGGTCTACTGCTCGCGTTACCAGGCACTGGCCGATTCGCTGACGGCCTATGGGGCGATGACCTGCGCGCGGAGTTGGGATGTGATGGCCGGGGCGGCAGGGCAACCGTCGAACATCATGGCGATCCAGTTCGTGCCATCGCAGGATGTCCTGGCGTGTGCGGTCGACACCTACACCCAGCCCGCCTACCTGCAGACGCCCACCGTGTTCGACCTCGGCACACTCTTCGGAGATGACCCGGCGGCCGTGGAGGAGAATGTAGGCGGGGAGCAGCTTCAGCCCTGGGAGCCGGATGGATCGACTCCTTGGTCTGCCCGCGGATCCACCCTGGAGGGCATTGGTGGCATCATCCTGGCCGCCGCGCCCAATCCCTTCCGTCAGGAGACGGTCCTCACCTACGAGCCGGGCGTCGACACGAGTCTCCGGCTTGAGATATTCGGTCCGACTGGACGGAGGGTTCGGACAATCGAGCTGGGCTCCGGGACGGCTGGCCAACATACCGTCTCGTGGGACGGCAGTGACGCGCGAGGACGGAGAGTGAGTCCAGGTGTCTATCTCTGTCGGCTCGGCAGCACGGCGCACGAGCTTGGGCATGTCTCCGGTAAGGATGCCGGTCTGGGTGGCGGTCTTGACACCGGCCCGGTTGCGAGCTGGGGGAGAAGCTACAAGCTGCTGATTGTTGACTAGATCGTTGGAAGGCGAATCTGCATCCGGTGTGCGCCCGGGTCGGAATCGTTGCCGTGCAGAGGATGGAAGGCGGAGTTATGGGAGGTCGCAGTGGGGTCCAGTTCCCCGGCAAACTGGACCAGGTTCGGTCATTCTCCCGTGGTGCCCCTTGAGTCAGGACCGTTGCGTGTTCACGTAAGACGTGAGCAGATGTACGCATTCGCCAATGTAGATTGCATCCATCCGGTCATCCGGCGTG
>CAZZIF010000200.1:0-7781 GCA_964654025.1 uncultured bacterium | reverse complement strand
GAACATGCCCGTGAGCATGCCCCCGAACATACGTATTGACACCCGCCCAGCGCGTAGCTACCGTCAAGAGTCGTGGTGCATCCGCGGGCGTAACTCAGTGGTAGAGTATCAGCTTCCCAAGCTGAGAGTCGCGGGTTCAAATCCCGTCGCCCGCTCAGGTTTGGAAAAGGGATCCGGGGAGCGCCCGGGTCCCTTTTTTTGGGTGGATCCAGGTAGGAGAGTACTCCATGCGCATCGCGCGCGTCGCAAAGCCGTCCCCGGCGTGGGACGCGGGCCTGAGAGCGGGAGATGAGATCCTCTCGATCGATGGGATGCCGGTGCGGGATGCACTGGAATTCACCTACCTGAGCGCCGACGATGCGATCGTCGTCGAGCTCCGGCGCGACGAAGAGGTGTTCGATTGCGAGCTCGAGCGTGAGCCGGACGAGCAGTGGGGCCTCGAGCTTCCCGAGGATTCGGTGCGCTGCTGTGGCAACCAATGCGTCTTCTGCTTCATCGACCAGAATCCCCGCGACCTGCGTCCGACCCTCTACGTCAAGGACGAGGACTACCGCCTATCGGTGATATACGGCAATTACGTCACCCTGACCAATCTGAAAGACTGGGAAATCGAACGGATTCTGCTCCAGCACCTGAGTCCGCTCTACGTGTCCGTGCACGCCACCGACCCTGTCGTGCGCCGCCGCCTGCTGCGTTCGCGCGCCCGTCATGACATCATGGCGCTGATGCGCCGCCTGGGCGAGGGCGGCATCACGCTGCACACGCAGATTGTGCTCGTTCCGGGATACAACGATGGAGCGGTGCTGGAGGATACGCTCAATGATCTGGAGGCGCTTCATCCCGCCGTCGCCACGGTGGCGATCGTGCCGGTGGGCCTCACCAAGCACCGGGCGAATCTCCCGCCGCTACGGGAGGTGACCTCGGAGGAGGCCGCCCAGCTGGTTGAACAGATCGGGGGGCGGCAGCGACGCTGCTTACGCAGCACCGGGAGTCGTATTCACTTCCTCGCCGATGAGATCTACTTGCTCGCCGGGGCACCGTTGCCCGAGGCAGATGCCTACGAGGGTTTCCCCCAGGTCGAGAACGGCGTCGGACTCGTGCGCGCGTTCGATCTGGATTTGGACGAACGCGACCGGCTCTTCTCGGTGTCCGGGAAGCGGGACCAGGATGACTTGCCTGCGGGTGAGCACGACCATCGGCCCCAGGCCGGTAAGGATCAGCAAACTGCACATGGGCCGGATACGGGCGCCCACCTGCGGGCGGCGGTGGTCACCGGCCAGCTGTTCGCTCCCCTGCTTCGGCAGCGGCTGCCGCGCGCATTGGCCCGCACAGGGGAGGCCCCCGTCTGGGTACCGGAGGTGGTCGCGGTGGACAACGCGCTCTTCGGCCGCTCGGTCACGGTGGCGGGGTTGCTGGGCGGGGCCGACGTCGTCGCTGAACTCGCCGCGCGCCGGCGCTATGATCGGGTGGTGTTGCCGCTCGAGATGTTCAACACGGATGGCTTCACACTCGATCACCGGAGGCCGCAGGATCTGGCCGAGGAACTGGGCGCGGAACTCCAATTGGGATGGAACGGCGAGGTGGTTCGCCCGCGAGCAGCCTAACGGCAACAGGCTAACGGCGAGCAGCCTAACCGCGAGCAGCCTAACGGCGAACAGCCCGCCCATCGGCAGGGTTCGCGCGGGCTGGTAGAGACGTTCAGGCGATGGGAGCCGCGGCGGTCGGTAGGGCCGTCGAGATCGGTACGGCTGCCAAGGCTGTTGAGACCGGCGAAGCTGGCGACGCTGGCGACGCTGGCGACGCCCCCGAGACCCGGAAGGCCGGCGACGCCGCCGAGACCGGGAAGGCCGAGACCGGAAAGGCCGAGACCGGAAAGGCTGGTTCCAGGACGAGAGGAGCGAGACGAGCGAAGATGCGAGTACCGGTGGTAGCCATCGTGGGACGGCCGAATGTAGGCAAGTCCACTCTCTTCAACCGGATCCTCCACCGCCGCCAGGCAGTGGTGGACGATACACCCGGTGTGACGCGTGACCGCAACGCCGGGCTGGCGGATTGGAGCGGCCGCGACTTCTACTTGATTGACACCGGGGGCTGGACCCCGAGCGCAACGAAGGGCATGGAGGCGCGCATCGCCGATCAGGTGCTCCAGGCCCTGCAGATGTGCGACGCGGTGCTCTTCGTCTGTGACGCACGCGAGGGCCTCCAGCCGCTCGATGAGGAGATCTCTCGCGCACTGCATCAGCTGCCCGAGAAGGTGCCCGTCATGCTGGCTGTCAACAAGGTCGACGCGGGCAAGTGGGAAGCGCATGCGGCCGAGTTCGCCGCGCTGGGTTGGGAGCGCACCGTCATGGTCTCGGCGGCTGAGGGCCTGGGCGTGGGGGATGCCCTCGATGATCTTCTGGCCATGTTCCCCGAGAGTGGTAGCCACAAGGAACCTGGTGAGGGTATCCGGGTGGCGGTGCTCGGACGCCCCAATGTCGGCAAATCCAGTCTCACGAACCGGCTCCTGGGTGAGGAGCGCATGATCGTCGACAACCAGCCCGGAACCACTCGCGACGCCGTCGACATCCCCTGGCGCTGGCAGAAACGCACGTTCTGGCTGATCGACACGGCCGGCATCCAGTATCAGTGGGAGCACCTTCCCGGCTTCGAGTTCTACGCCTCGCTACGGAGTGTCCGGGCGCTCGATCGAGCCGACGTCGCGTTGCTGCTCCTGGATGCCAGCGAACCGATTAGCCGCCAGGACCAGCGTGTAGCCTCGATCGTGGCCGATAGCGGGAAGCCGGTGGTCCTACTGATCAACAAGTGGGACGCGGTCGAGAAAGACGCCCACACCATGCGCGAACGCGAGCAGACCCTTCTGGACTCGCTCAACTTCCTCGACTATGCGCCGCGGCTCTTCATCTCGGCTGTGAGCGGCCAGCGCACCGGGAAAATCGGTGAACTGGTTCTGGAGGTCTACGATGAGGCACGCCGCAAGGTGGGTACCCCGGAGGTGAACCGGGTCTTGAGCCGGGCCATCGAGCAGCAGCCGCCTCGGGGGAAACGGGGCCGCCATGCCCCCAAGATCCTCTACGGCGCACAGATTATGAGCGCTCCGCCGACCTTCGCACTCTTCTGCCGCCACCCGGAAGCGCTGGCCTCCTCCTATCTGCGCTATCTCGGCCGGCAATTCCGAGAGGCTTTCGGTTTCAGCGGTTCGCCGATCCGTTTCAAGGTTCGTCGCAACCCGGGCGCTACCCCGAAGCGCGGAAAGCGCAAGCAGAGGTAGATGATGGTGGTGGCGCTCGCACAGTTGGTGGCGGCGGCCGTACTGCCACTGGCGGTACCACTCGTGCAGTTGGTAACGCCGGCCGTACTGCCACTGGCGGTACCACTCGTGCAGTTGGTAACGCCGACCACACTGCCGTCAGCGGTACTCCTGATTGTCCTGGTGCTTGGGGCCTACGTTACGGGCTCGCTGCCGTTCGCTCTCTGGGTGGGGCGGCTGCGCGGGGTGGACCTGCGACACCACGGCAGTGGCAACCTGGGCGCCACGAATGCGCTGCGCGTCCTGGGTCCGGTTTGGGGACTGCTCACGTTGTTGCTCGATGTGGGGAAGGGGTATGTCGCCGTCACGGTGTTCCCCGGCTTGCTGGGCCTCGGCACGGTGAGTGGAGGAAGCCTGTGGCCACTCGTGGCGGCACTGGCGTCTGTGTTGGGCCACGTCTTCTCGCCCTGGCTGCGCTTCCGCGGCGGGAAGGGAGTGGCGACGACGCTGGGAGCGTTCTTTGCCCTCTCACCGTGGGCGGCGCTGGCCGGTGTGGCGGCCTTTGTCGTTACGGTGTGGATCTGGCGGTATGTCTCCGTGGGATCGCAGGTGCTGGCCGTGACCTTCACAGCGTCGACTGCCCTCTGGGGGCCACCGTGGCCGCTGCGAGGATACGTGCTGGGCTTGGGCGTGCTGCTCTGCGTATTGATCGCTTGGCGGCACCGGGCCAACTGGGCCCGCGTAGCCGCCGGCACCGAGTCGCGATTCACCTGGAGGAGATCGTCATGAACACCTCCCGCAAGAAGACGCCCTCGAGCACGAACGACCGCGACGAGGTCACCCGCAGCCGAGTGGTCGGCGACGAGATCACCCGCACCCAAGCGGTCAGCGACGAGATCACCCGCACCCAGGCGGTCAGCGGCGAGAAGGACCGGCGCGGGGGGAACCACACGGTGGCCGTTCTGGGCGCTGGCAGCTGGGGGAGCGTATTGGCGATCTACGCGGCTCGCCGAGGCTATCGTGTCCATCTCTGGGAGTTCGATCCCGAGCGGGCTGCCGAACTCGCCCGGACGCGGATCAGCGCCCCTTTCGTCCCCGACCATCCACTCCCCCCGGCCGTATCGGTCACGGCCGACCTGGCTGCGGCACTCGATCAAACCGAGCTGGCCCTCGTCGTCGTGCCCTCTCACGCGCTGGCGTCGGTCGCCCGGCAGATCGGCGCGATTCTTGCCGCCGCCGGCGCCGTCGGCGCCGCCGAGGCTCCCGTCCTGGGAAGGGCCGATCCGGGTCGGGTGGGCCACCCCCTTCTGTGGATCTCCGCCACGAAGGGCCTCGAGGAGGGCACGGGGCGCACCCCTTCGCAGGTCCTCATGCATCATGCCGGCATAGCGCCCCAAGAGGTGGCGGTTCTCCTCGGACCCAGCCTGGCTGCGGAGGTGGCGGATGGAAAGCCGGCAGCTCTGCTCGCCGCCGCCGACACCGAGGCGGTCTCCGGGCGAGTGCAGGAAAACCTGTCGGGGCCGCAACTTCGTATCTACACGAGCAGCGACCGGATCGGGGTCGAGATCGGGGTATCGCTCAAGAACGTCATCGCGATCGCGGCGGGCATCGTCACGGGCCTCGATCTGGGTCACAACGCGATGGGAGCGTTGTTGACCCGCGGCCTGGCAGAGATCTCGCGTCTCGGCGTCCGGATGGGGGCGCGCCGGGAGACCTTTCTCGGCCTGGGTGGGATCGGGGATCTGGTCACCACCTGTGCCAGCCCGCTCAGTCGCAACCATCAGGTTGGATTGGCCCTTGCGAAGGGGGAGCGTCTGCCGCACATTCTAGACCGAATGGTCATGGTCGCCGAGGGCGTTCGCACGACCCGATCGGCCCTCGAGCTGGCCCGGTCCCTCGGGATCGAGATGCCGATCACCGAGCAGATGCATGCGGTGCTCTTCGAAGAAAAGGATCCCCGGCAGGCTTTGGCCGATCTCATGAATCGCCCGCCGCGCGAAGAGTTCTGGGGGGAAGCCGATGACTGATACGGCCGAGAAACTCTACTACTCCATCAGCGAGGTCAGCGCCGAGACCGGGGTCAAGGCCCACGTACTCCGCTATTGGGAATCGCAGTTTTCGATGCTTCGTCCGCGTAAGAGCCGCGGCGGTGTGCGGATGTACCGCCCCAAGGATGTGGAACTCGTCCACGAAATCAAGGATCTGCTCTACGGACGGGGCTTCACGATCGCCGGGGCCCGCAAGAAGCTACTGGCCGACCGGCGCCGGGCCAGCGTCGTCGAGGGCGCCCCGGAAGGACAGGTGCAGGATGCATCTGCCGACCAGGAGCCGATCGAGATCCTCAAGGAGATTCGCCGGGAGCTGAGCGACTTGAGGAACCTGCTCACCACCCCGCCAGGAGAACGCCACGGCCCGGTCGCGTGATCTCAAGGATTGGGCTTGATCGGCCGACAACGGGGTTGGTAGGATGGAACACGAATAAGAGTTTTGAGGTCGGGGCGTAGCGCAGTCCGGTAGCGCACTTGCATGGGGGGCAAGTGGTCGCTGGTTCGAATCCAGTCGCCCCGACCATTTCTTCTTCTTCGGCCAGTCGTTTCCCATCGATGCTTTTCAATCTCCGGTGCTTGACTTGCCTTGACTTGCCTTGCCTTGCTTTGCCCTGGTCTGCCTTGCTTCGCCCTGCCCTGCCCTGCTTTGCCTTGCCCTGCCTAGCCTGGCCTGTGGCGCAGCGTTCGTTTCAACGCGCCGTTATCTGCCGCCATCTGGACCTGTCCCCACGTTCCGCCGGTTTGCAACACAGCGGGTCTTGTGCCTCTCACTGACCTCGACTACCGTTCCGCCGGGAGGAACTCGCGATGCGCCGCCTGATGGCACGGATGACCATGGTTCGGCTCTGCGTCCCGGCTCGGCTCTGCGTCCCGGCTCGGCTCTGCGTTCCGGCTCGGCTCTGCGTCCCGGGGAGCGTACGAACCGCCGCGATACTGCTCGCTGCCATCTCGCTCGGCTTGGGCGTGGCCCCGGGATGCTCCACTACCGATGAAACCTTTCCTGAACTCTCCGGCCAGGTGCGGATAGGGGTCCAGGACAACACCGCCAGCGCCCTGATCCTCATTGCCGAGTCCATGTCTGCCTACGAAGCCGCGGGCATCGATTGCGCGGTGCTGCGCTATCCCACCGGGAAGCTGGCGCTCGAAGCGTTGAGTCAGGGCGATGTCGACCTGGTCACCGTCTCGGACATGCCTGTGATGCGCCGGGGATTCGAGTCGGCCGACGTGGCGGTCATTGCCACGGTGGCCACGACCGACCGGGGGGCATGGGTGGCCGCCCGGCGTGATCGGGGGATCCTGACCGCCGCCGATCTGGCCGGCAAGCGCATAGGGACCCAAGGCAACTCGGCGGTGCACTTCTTCCTCGGCATGCTGCTTCTCACGAACAATCTCTCCCGCGAGAGCGTGGACATCCAGCTACTTCATCCCGCCGAGCTCGTTCCGGCGCTGCTCGATGGACGGCTCGATGCGATTTCGATGCGGAACCCCTACATCGCGGAGGCACGCGCGGCGCTGGGGGATGCGCTCGTGGAGATAGAGGATCCCACGCTCTACCGTCTGTCGTTCAACCTGGTTGCCGAGAAGGCCTACTTGGACGGACACCCTGAATACATCCGCCGGCTTCTCCTGGCTGTGCTGCGGGCCGAGGCCCTGCTGATCGAAGATCCCGCAACCGCCAAGCAGATCCTCCGGGATGGGCTGGGGCCAGGCCGCGAGGAGGAACTGGAGGAGGACTGGGCTCGGTACCGCCTACGCTGCGACTTGCAGCAGTCTCTGGTCTTGACGTTGGAGGACCAGGCCCGCTGGGCACTGGCCGGGGGCTGGATCGAAGGGGACGGCGTGCCGAACTACCTGGAACTGATCGAGCCCCGCTTCTTGCGCGCATGCAAGCCCGGGGCCGTGACACTGAGACATCCGGGACCATGACGGTGAGGCTTCCGGGACCATGACGCTGAGGCACCCATGGCCATGACGCTATCGAGACGCTTGACACTGTCGGCCGTCATCAGTCTTGCCCTTGCTGCGCTGGGCAGCGGCCTGATCCTGGAATCCCTCAGCGTTCAGCGGAAACACATCGAGCGGATGCGCACGCTTGACCGGGCGGTTGGTCTGCTCTTCGACTTGAGGACCCTGCTTGGCGACTACACGCAACACGGGCTTGTCAGGGCGCGCATCCAGTGGTTGCAGTGCTACGAGGACTTCTCCGTTATCCTGGCGACGGAGGAGCCCGCCAAAGCCGCTGGTTTGGCCGGGTGGCGAGACGGTACCCGGAACCATGAGACCATAGGACTGCTCTTCCGGAGGCTGGAGCGTCTCCACGAAACCGAATCGAAGCCTGCCCGTGAGCCGGACGTGCCGTCCGACGGGAAGGAGCAGAGGGGGGCGGGTGAACAGAGCCAGTCGTCCGCCGCCGCCGATTCGGTCTACCTGGGTGGAGGGAGCCGGGTGACGCGGCCGAACAGCCCGGGCACGCTGACCAGATC
>CAZZIF010000199.1:5928-7867 GCA_964654025.1 uncultured bacterium | reverse complement strand
GCATGATGATCCGCGACTTTCGCCGGCGCTTCTACGTGTCGCTGGTCGCCACGATTCCGGTCTTGGCCCTATCGGCAACCGTCCAGTCACTGCTGGGCGTTCGCTTCAGCGTGCCGGGGGGGTCCTGGATCGTGCTCGCCATCAGCAGCGGCATCTACTTCTACGGCGGCTGGCCTTTCCTGACCGGCATGCGTGACGAGCTGGCGAAGAAGACGCCGGGGATGATGACCTTGATCGCCCTTGCGATCACGGTGGCCTACGCCTACTCCTCCGCCGTGGTCATCGGACTCGAGGGGCGCACCTTCTTCTGGGAGCTGGCCACCTTGATCGATGTCATGCTGGCGGGCCACTGGATCGAGATGCGCTCGGTCCTGTCGGCATCCTCCGCACTGGAGGAGCTGGCGCGTCTCATGCCCGACACTGCTCACCGCAAAAGGGCCGACTCCGCTGAAGGCGACTCGGTTGAAGATGTTCCGCTCTCGGAGGTCGCTGAAGGCGATGTGCTGGTGATCAAGCCCGGGGAGAAGATCCCCGCCGATGGTGTCATCCGGCAGGGCTCGAGCCACATCGACGAATCCATGCTCACCGGCGAATCGCGCCCCGTGGCAAAGGGAGAGGGCGACGAACTCATCGGTGGGTCGATCAACGGCAACGGCTCTCTCGAGCTCGAAGTGCGCGGCACGGGAGAGGACTCCTATCTGGCCAAGGTCATCGACATGGTCCAAGAGGCGCAAGGTGCCAAGAGCCGCACCCAGAACCTCTCCGACCGCGCCGCGTTGTGGCTCACGGTCACCGCGATCACGGTGGGGATCGCGACCCTCGCCGCCTGGCTGCTCGCCGGTCGTGACCTCCAGTTCTCCATCGCGCGCATGGCCACTGTCATGGTCATCACCTGCCCGCATGCCCTGGGGCTGGCCATTCCGCTCGTGGCCAGCGTCTCCACCGCCCGCGCGGCCGGCCACGGCCTCCTGATCCGCAACCGAACCGCCTTCGAGAACGCCCGGCGCATCACGACGGTGGTGTTCGACAAGACCGGTACGTTGACCGAGGGCACCTTCGAGGTTCAGGACATCACCGTCCACGAAGACGACTGGGACGAAGAGCGGCTCCTGGCCTACGCCGCCGCGGTCGAGGCCCAGTCCGAGCACCCGATTGCCGCCGGAATCACCCGCCGCGCCCGGGAGCGAGAGGTGGAGGTGCCCGCAGCCAAGGACGTCGAGGCGATCAAGGGCCAGGGTGTGCGCGGAACCGTCGACGGCCAGGAGGTCAAGGTCGTCAGTCCGGGCTATCTGGAGAAGAAGGGCATCGAGCGTCCCACACGTGAGGGGGGCGGTCCTGCGCGCGATGAGAGTGGCCCCACCCACGATGAGGGCGGTCCCGCCGGTGCCACCCGCGTGCACATGCTGGTCGGCGATCAGCTGGTTGGATCGTTCGCTTTGGCCGATCGCCTGCGCGATACCGCGAAGGGAGCCGTGCAGGCGCTGAAGGACCGGGGCATCCATTGCTGGATGCTGACCGGTGACAATGAGGCTACGGCCCGGGAGGTCGCGGAACAGCTCTCCCTGGATGGATACTTCGCCGAGGTCCTGCCCGACCAGAAGCAGGAGAAGATCAAGGAGCTGCAAGCGAAGGGCGAGTACGTGGCCATGACCGGCGATGGGGTCAACGACGCTCCCGCGCTGGCCCAGGCCGAGATCGGCATCGCCGTCGGCTCGGGCACCGACGTCGCCGCCGCCTCATCGGACATCGTGCTGGTCGAATCGGATCCGGCCGACATCACCGCGCTCATCCTCTTCGGGCGGGCCACCTACCGCAAGATGATCCAGAATCTGATCTGGGCGACCGGCTACAACGTCGTCGCCATCCCGTTGGCGGCGGGGGTCTTCTACAGCGCCGGGATCCTCTTGAGCCCCGCGGTGGGCGCGCTGCTGATGTCACT
>CAZZIF010000199.1:0-5828 GCA_964654025.1 uncultured bacterium | reverse complement strand
CCGGCCCAGATGTTGGGGTTGTCATTGACCTCGATGACGAGGACCCCGGCGGGGGTCTCTTTCAGATCCACGCCGTAGAGCCCGTCGCCGATCATGCGGGCCGCTTTGAGTGCGGCGTCCCGAACGGCCGCGGGGACCTCCGCCGTGGGCAAGGTTTTCCAATCGCCCTCGCGGTACCGGCCGCCGTCCTCGTGCTTGATGATCTGCCAGTGGCGGGGCGACATCATGTACTGGCAGGCGAAGAGAATCTCGTGGTTGAGGATGCCGATGCGCCAGTCGAACGCCGTGTAGACGAACTCCTGGGCCAGCACCAGGTCGGACTCCTTTTCGATGCGCTGGATCGTCGCCACCAGCGCGGCATGATCTTCGACCTTGAAGACCCCGCGCGAGAACGAACCATCCGGGATCTTGAGCACGATCGGATAGCTCAGCTCCTGCTCGATCCGCTCGGTGCCACGCGTGTCGCACACGACCGTCTTCGGACACGGCACGCCTCCCTGGCGGAAGGCCTCGGCGAGATAGACCTTGTTCGAGCAGCGCAGGATCGAGGTAGGGTCATCGATCACCGGGATCCCCTCGTCCCACGCCTTCTTGGCGAACCGGTAGGTGTGGTGGTCGAGGTTGGTGGTCTCGCGGATGAAGAGCGCATCGAACTCCATCAGCCGCCCGAAGTCCCGGCGCGTGATCAGCTCGACGGCGACATCCATGTCTTCCCCCACGCTGGCGAACTTGCGCAGGGCCCTGGAATCCGAGGGCGGCAACGAATCGGCGGGATCGTGCAGGATGGCCAAGGCGTACTTCGCGGGACGCTTCGTACGCGGCGCCGTCCATCGGCGCCGGGTGAACTGCTCGAGCGCCTCCTTCAATCGCTCCCGCGAGTCGCACCCGAGCTTGCCGATCGACACGGGATGGATCGAATGGACATGCCAGTCGGGATGGGTCTTGATCTCCACCTGCAGGCAAGGACAGCGGAAGGTATCGAATGTCCGCCGGGCCAGCTCTTCGAGCCGGGGCTGGTCGCCGCGCCCGAAGAGGATCGTCAGCGTCCGGTCAGCGCGTTCGATGCCGTTGTGGGCCACGATCTTCTGCAAAGCCGCGTTCAGCCCCGGCAACGCGTCGCGGTGCAGCCGCTTCCAGTGCAGGTCGAGCATGACCTCGGCCGAGGGAATGACGCGCAAGCCCTTCGCTTCGGCCAGAAGCGAGCAGTAGTACCCGATACCGAGATACTCGTAGTTGCCGCAGAGGTTGATGATGCGAGTTGTCGGCGGCAGGCCCGCCACGGGCTGGCGAATGAACTCGCGCGCCGTGACGACGTCGTGATCGGTCTCGGTGGTGGGGAAATCTCCTGCCCGGTCTACCACCAGGATGTGTCTAGCCATCGGAGGCCTCCCTCTGGCGCAGGAGCAGAGCGGCCTTGAGCTGGCCGCGCCCGTACCGCGCCATGCGCTCGAAATCCTTGCGGGAGATCGGCACGTGCATTCGATCGGTCTTCGTCTTCTCGCGCTTGCGGTCCACGAAGGGATCGTGCACGTAGACGAATCGGTCGTCCAGGCCGGTCACGACCACCCAGTGCGGCTGCTTCTTGCGATCCAGCCGGTAGGTGCTGATCAGCACGATGGGAATCCATCCGGCCCCCATCCGCGCTTCCAGCACACCCATTGGCAACGGCTCGTACTGAATCCGCACCGGCGTATCCGTGAGCTGCTGCCGGAAGTCGTCCTGCACCAGCTCGATCGCCCGCCGCCGTTCGGGCAACCGGACCGATTCGCCGAACAGCACCCCTCTCTGGCTCAGGTAGACCTCGAGCTCGAAGCCTCGCCGGTAGGCCGAAAGCGCCAGGCCGTAGGGACCGCTGCCGCCGTGCTCGGAACACATGAAGATCGAGGTCGACTCGCGCCAGATGCGAAGCTCCGTGCGCGCGTCCAGGGCCGTGGCCGGATCCAGGGCGTTCATCGCCATGAGCAGCGCCGCGGCCCCGCAGGTGAACTCCAGGGTCTGTTCGTAGTAGGGCACATGCCGCAACGGCGTCCGGGTCCGCGGCTCCAGCGCCTTCTCCATGCGCAACGCGTCGACCCCATCCTCGTAGTACTCGGTCGAGATGGCAAAGGGCTCGTACCCACACTTCTCGTAGAACCGTCGGGCGCCCAGGTTGTCGACCCGGACCTCCAGGCGCATGAGTGCGTTGCCGTCCTCGGCGGCCGCTTCTTCGGCCGCATCGAGCAAGGCCCGGCCCACCCCCCGTCCGGACCTGGACGGGGCCACGGCGATCGAGTAGAGCCGCGCCAGCGAGGTGCCACGGTTGAAGAGCACGGTCACGTAGCCGTCCACCCGATCGTGCTCGTCCACGGCCACCAGGGTTCGGCCGTGCGCCTTCTGGATCAGGTGGCGCAGATTGCGTTCGCTCAGCCGGTCCGTGTCGAAGACGGCTTCTTCAATCGCCAGGATCGGCTTGATGTCTATGAGCTGCGCGCTGCGAATCACCGTGCCTCCCTCCCACGACCCGCGCGTGCGGCGTGGGGAACACCCGCCAGGAGCCCGCCCCATAGCCAGAGCCACTCGTTGGCCGGGAGATCTCCGCTCACCTGCGCATTGAGCAGCGCCATGGCAAAGAGCAGCCACAGCCAACGGGCGGCCTCCCACCGGGGGGCAAGACGCCAGGCGGCTCGGTAGGTCAACAGGATGAAGAAGAGCAGCAGCAGAAACCCGGGCACGCCGTTCTCGAAGAGCGTCTCGGCGAACACGTTGTGCGGGTAGAGACGGAAGTCGCGGGCGAAGAGCTCCGCCGGGAACGCCCCGGTGCCGTGCCCCCAGGGCAAGCCCTCGCGAAGCAAGTCCAGACTACGTCCGGCCAGGTAGACGCGGAAGTTCGAGCTGGGATCGCGCCCCCCCGCCGAGGCGCCCAACACCTCCTGGCCCCATCCGGTGCTGCGCAACACCTCGCCCACCGGTCCGCGCGCAACGGCGCTCACGAGCGCTGACTGAGTGTCGGCCGGCAGTAGCAGGATGAGCACGGCCGCGGCCGCGAGGCCGGCGAACGCCCAGCCCAGAAAACGGCGCAACGGGGTAGGACTGCGCACGAGTCGGCCCGGCAGAAAGAGCAGCGCCAGGGGTGAGGCGATCAGCGCCGCCAGCGGTCCCCGCGAACCGGTGCGCAACATGAGCAGCAGTCCCACGGCCGTCAGAGCGATGACCCAGGCGGGACGGATCAAACCGCGCCGCATGGCCCAGAACAGCAGCACGATCCACAGAGCGAGCACGCGGGAGAGCCAGATCAGGTTCGTGCCCAGCCAGCCCATGCGCAGCGCCTCCGGGCCCGTCTGGGGCCCGATTTCCCCGCGCAGCAACGGGTGACTCGCACCGGCCATGACGAGCACCCCGGCCAGCGC
This sequence comes from uncultured bacterium, assembly GCA_964654025.1. Classification (GTDB taxonomy): domain Bacteria; phylum Eisenbacteria; class RBG-16-71-46; order CAIMUX01; family WJJG01; genus CAYQJL01. The sequence continues at coordinate 2,442 of CAZZIF010000199.1, read as the reverse complement.
CACCAAGCCGCCCAGGATGAGCCCCGCGCGCAGAAAGCGATCTACGTGGTGATGACCGGCGGCCCACAGGGGCCCGAGGACGACGCCGGCGCCATAGGCCACGACGGCGGTCAAGAGAAACGACTTCAGTTTCATCGTCCCGTAGTGGGGCGCCGGCGTCATGGCCAGCCCCGCCCACAACACCGCCACCATGCCGAGCGTGATCCAGGTTTGGGGGCGCGTGATGAGGACGCCCAGCGCGCCCGGGCGCTCGCTCCACCAGCCGGCGCGCGGGCTCCGGGCCACGCCGTGCTCACGCCGGGCATTGCGGTGTTCGCTGCAGACTCTGCCATGCTCGCTCCAGGCCCAGATCACGCCGATCCAGAGCAAAGCGCGCACCCCGTATTGCACGGCGAACTCACCCGTCTCTCCCAGACGGGTCGTACCCAGCAGCGGCCAGCCCAGCAGCAAGAACGCCAGCGGCCACTCCGGACGCCTGCGAAGCAGGTAGAGCGCGGCAAGCCCAACGACGACGGCGGCAAGCTCCACGGCCTGGGGAAGGAAGGTCAGGATGAGCGCATCGAGCAACACCACACAGATCCAGAAGCCGTGGCGCCACGCGGCGGTCCCGTGAGGACCGCTGGGACCAGCGCTCGGGACCGACATCCCATCCGAGGGAGAGGTAGACGTGCAGCCGGCGGAGCCGGAAGGAGAGGCGCCCATGACTACCTCCGCGGCAGCAGGAAGCGCAATCCGATTCCCGAGAGGAACCGCTCGAGCTGCGCGTACTGCGCCGGATTGCGCTCGGCGAGCTGGGCGGCGCGCTCGATCTGCCAGGCCACCAGGAGGCTGAGCAGGAAGGCGAGGCCGGTTGCGATCACGCAGATGAGCGCTCGCTTCGGCTTCGCCTTCTCGAGCGGCACCGCGGGGGGATCGAGGACCTGGATCGTGGGCACATCGCGCACCTCCTGGATGCGGTATTGCTCGAGTAGCTGGGTGAGCAACTCGAAAACCGTCGCCTGGATCTCGGCCTCCCGGTACCGGCGCAGGTAATCCAGACTGAGCGCGGGCAGCTGCGCCAGACCGATGATCGCCGTGGGCCCGGCCCCGGCCTCCCGGGTCCAGGCCCCCTCCAGCGAGGCTTTGGCTTCATCGAACGAGGCCACCAGGGCCTCGTAGCGCTGGACGTCCGGGTGATTGCGCCCCACCTGGGACTTCAGCGCGTCGCGCTCGACGATGGCGGTGAGTCGCTGGGCCTCCACCTGGGCGATCATCTGTACCAGCGCGCGGGCCTGTTCCTCGGGCGCCAGCAGGCCGTAGCGCTCTTCGAAAGCCCGCAGGGAATCCTCCGCGGCCGTCATCGAGGCGCGCGTGGCGGCCAGCCGGGCCTCGATGAAGCGGCGCACATCGGCCGCGCGGCCGCGATTCTTCTCCCGCTGGATCTCGTCGAGCTTCTCGAGGCAGGTCCCCGCGATTGCGGCCGCGCGGCCCGGGTCCTTATCCAGGACCGAGAGCCACAGGATGCCCTGCACCCGGACACCCAGGTCCACGCGCCGGTCGAACTCCTCGAGCGCCTGATCGATGTTGTCGACCTCGAAGACGCGGGTGAGGTCGTGCTCGGCGATGACCGCCTCGCGCAGATGGCGGCTGCGCAGGATGCCGGCCAGGTAGTCGGAGGGGGTCGCCCAGATGGGCAGATTGTGGCTGGTCGAGAGCGCCGCCATGGCCCGTCCGGCCACGCCGAGCTCCGAGCCCAAGCCCACCAGGCCTCCCAGGGAAATCGTCTCTTCCTTCGGCGGCAGGACGCTGACCTTCGCGCGATACCACTTGGGGAGCAGCAGACTGATGACGACTGCCGCCGCGGCCACGACCAGCGTGTTGATCAGGATGAAACGCCGCCAGCGCAACAGGCGAACGAGGGCATCGAGCGTGGACGACCGGCCGGCATCCGCCCCAGCATCCGCCGTCCCCCGCTCGGTCAGGGCTTCACCGCCGGAGGACGCCTCCGGCCTCCGGCCGGCGGCATCTGCACGGGTCGGCTGAGGTTCTTGCCGGGTGCGATCCTGGTCGGTCATATGCGCTCCCGTCAGCGCGATCTGCGCGCGATCCGCGCGCGATCGTGCGACAAACTACTGCCTGGGCCACTCATTCATCGCCCTGTCCACGCATCCTTCGCCCCACGCGTCGCTCGGGCCGGCGCGCGGCGGAGGCCCCTCGATCGAACGAGCCTACACCGCCCTCGCCCGGGCGGAAAGGGTCATCCTGGATCTCCCCAGATCGAGTTCGGACACCTCCCCTGGCGCGCAGGAGCAAGAGCCGGAACGCCTCTTCCGGCGATCCCCTCCAGAGGCGGCACCGGCAGCGCCCGATCCCGCTGCGCGCCACGTCGGGCATGATAGATGAATACGAGCGTGGTGGTCGCTGCCGGCAATGACCTTCGATGATTGAGTACGCTCGATGCTC
>CAZZIF010000198.1:0-7874 GCA_964654025.1 uncultured bacterium | reverse complement strand
TGCTGATGGCGAGCACGATCCAGGACCCTCCCGGCACGCTGAAGCGTACACCCAGCAGTGACTGGACGGTTGCCGACAGGGCCAAGACCGGAATCGTGGCGACCAGCGACACGTAGAAGCGCCGGCGGAAATCGCGGATCATCATGCGATGGTGTTCGGCGTGATCGTGCTCCAAGGGGCAGACCTCCTTCGCCGACGCAGTTTACTGGGTGCGCCATATGAGAGGCATCGGGGAGGGACGGTCCAGGCGGCGGGGGATCTGCCCCATCAGGGGCACGCACCGGTCTCGAGCCACGCGACCAGGTCGCATGGCCGGGGGTTGGATGATCGGCGCGCGGGGAGGCGGCGGGGTCCTTTGCCGCGATCAGCGCACGAGCTGAATCGAGACCGCTTCGTCAGCGCGTCCCCCGCTCGGCCGAGCCCAGTAGATCCCGGCCGGCAAGGGGCGTCCGGACCGGTCCCGGCCCGTCCAGATGGCGTGGCCTTGCTCGCCAACCGGTACCGTTCGGATCAAGCGCCCGCTGAGGTCGAGGATCTCGAGCGACCCTGGCGTCAGATGCGCGGCGTCCGGCTCCAGCGCGAAGTGGATCACGCCGGTGGAGGGATTGGGGGAGGCGCGCAGCGCGCTGCGGTGTGCGGTCCCGACATCCACCCCTGCTGGGAAGAAGGTCTCCAGCGCCGCGGCGAGATGGATCCGGCCCGATCCCAAGAGGCCCACGTACGGCTCGTTCTCGGGGATGTCGTAGATGGGATCGACCCCGGCCTGGATGCAGGCATGGAGCTCTCCGGGATCGAGATTGGAGGCGACGCTCAGGATCAAGGCGACCTCGCCCGCCACCATGGGCGTTGCAAACGAGCAGCCGCTGCCCACGCCCCACTCGCCACCCGGATAGGCGCTGCGAATCCCGGCGCCCGGCGCGCTCACGACCACCGTGGAATGGTAGTCGGCGAAGTCGGCCTTGATGTCCATCGAGTCGACCGCGGTCACCATGAGTGCCCGGTCATCACTGGCCGGATAAAGCGGCGGCTCCTCGAGATTGCGATTGCCGGCCCCGGCGACGATGATGCCGCCGTGGACCATCGTGACGTGGAAGCGCTCGTAGATCGTCCTCAGGAAGTAGGGAGCCCCGAAACTGAGGTTGAGCACGTGCGCACCGTGGGAGGTGGCGTGGGTGATGGCGCGAGCAATGTTGAAGACCGTTCCCCGGCCCTCATCATCGAGCACGCGCAAGGGCATGATCTTCGCGTCCGGAGCGATCAAGGCCACCAGTCCAGCGACCATCGTGCCGTGCCCGTAGCCCTCGTCGATCAAGCCGTCCCCATCGTCGTCGAGGCCGTTGGCGGTCTCGGAGGGATCCTGGCTGTCGTTGAGGTAGTTGCGCATGAAGCTGGTGAGCCTACCCTCGAAGACCTCGTGGGTGAGGTCGATGCCCGTATCGAGCACGGCCACGGTGATGCCTTCCCCGGTGCTCATCGTGTGCGCGGCATCGAGCCCGATGCGCTCCATGGCTTGCTGATCGACGTACTCATCCCAGGTGCCGCCGATCACGGCGACGACCATCTGGCGCACGGCTTCGGGGGACTCGATGAAGTAGTTCGGCTCGGCGATGATGACCGACGAATCCGACATGACCTGGGCGGCGAAGGCGGGCAGGTCTTCGACATCGGGCGTCTTGAGGAGGTAGAAATCTTCCTCGATCTCCGATTCCAGGGTCTGGGTGCCCCAGCGGTCGTTGACCCCCTCGATGTCTTCATCTTCGACAAGGATGCAGCAGATTTCGCGATCGACGTAGGTGAGGGCCGCGGCGGGTTGCGCCCACGCGATGGCTGCCAGTAGCGCGATCGTAAATAGCCAGACTACGGTGGGCCGCGGCGTGATCGAGGACTGCGGCGCGGTCGTGGGCCGCGGCGCGATCGTGGACCGCAGTGCCCACCTCAAACCGGGAAACTGTGCATGGATGCTCATCGGATGCTCCTCGCCGTCTATGGTGAGGAACGCGGCAACGGGTGGGCCAGTCCCGGCAAGCCGGCGCTCAGATGCATGTCGTCTCCTATCAATTGTATGATTTCGGTTTGGACCGCGTCAATCATCTATGGGTACAATGCGGCGAGCGGTCTGGCCATCCGAAGACGTATCTCAAAGAATCACAAGCTTTTGAGAGGAGCGCCCCCCGTGGACCCCTGGGAGGATCCCGAGAAGCTCGTGGCGGCTCTCAGCCACCATGACGAATCCGCGTGGCGGCACTTCCTGACCGAGTACGGTCCTCTGATCCGATCCATCTTGGGTCGTTTCGCCCTCGATCCCGCCACCCGGGAGGATCTCTTCCAGGAGGCCTGCCTCTCGGTCCTCCGGTCCGCGAACAGCCTTCGGGACCCGAGACGCTTCACCTCCTGGATCTACAGCATCACGCATCGCCTGGCGATCGATGCGCGGCGGCGGGCGAGGCCAGCTGCCTCGCTGGATGAGGTGTCCGAGGACCGGTTTCAAACGGCCGATCAGGATCGGGAGCCCGGCTTCGTCCGCGAGATCGAGGACTTCGAGCTGGCGGCCCGTACCATCGACGGGATCCGATCCCTCGATGTCCGGTGCCGTAACCTGTTGACTGCTCTATATTTGAACGATCCGCCGCATTCCTATCAGAAGATCAGCCGCACGCTGGGCCTGCCGCTGGGCAGCATCGGACCCACCCGGGCGCGTTGCCTCCAGAAACTGCGCGAATCGGTTTTTCCCCTATCAAACCCCCCGCCCTGATCGTCTACCCGTGTGAACGCGCGAGGGGGCTCGATCAGGAAGGGGGCGCGCCTGGAGCGGCCGCGGAATCGACCAAAGATGACCGAACATGACTGAGACAAGACGGGGCGGTGAGGCAATGAAGACCGATCATCTGACATGGACCACGATCCTGGCGTCGATCGAGACGCCCGAGCGACTGACCGGCCGGGAACGCGCGCACCTGGACGGTTGCGACGCGTGCACCCAAACCCGCGATCAGGCTCGGGATCTGTTGCGCGGACTGGCCGAGGCCCGCGCCGTACTCGATGAGCCCGCCCTGGAGCCCGCGCTCATCGAGCAGACGCTGGCCCGGCTGCGCGAGGCCTGGAGCCAGGCGGGCGAGACCGTCGGCTGGGGCGAGCGGCTGCGTAGGGGTCTCGAGGTGGCGGTTGCCAACCTGGTGGCCGACTCCTGGCAGCCCCAGATGGGGATTCGTGGCGCCGATACGGCCTCGCCGCGGCTGTTGCGGTTCGAGAAGGACGGTTATTCGATCACACTCTCGATTCTGGGCGGTGGATCGGCGAATCGGTTCAGCATCATGGGCCAGGTCGTTCCCCCGGGCGGGGGGCGCGTGGGCGTCGGTGCAAAGGCCGTCGCGACGCTGGGGGAGAAGACAGCTTCCGCCACGCTCTCGCCCCATGGCGAGTTCATCCTCAAGGAGTTGACCTCCGACCTGACCGAGATCACTATCGAGATCGACGACAAACAGATTCGGCTGCCGATTCCGCCCCATCCATGATCCGGCGGCCGGAGACCCGGTCAGGAGTAGTGGATTGTCGAGCGGTCACACCCCACGAAAGCGAAAGTCCAACCCCCGCGCTCAGCGAGCGTCCAAGCCCGGCCGTTCGCTGAACGCCGTCCAGGATCCTGGCGAACTCATCGCGCGCTTGCATGAGCTGTCCCGGCCGTTGTCGCCCGAGGAAGCCCGGGCGGTGCGCGATCGCGGCGCCCAGCTCGTGGCGTCGGATCCGGCCACGGCCCACCGGCTCTCCGAAGCCCTGTTGCAGGCGGCGGAGCGAGCCCCGGAACCGGTGTTGCTGGCCCTGGCCTGGCGGGCCCGCGCCGAGTCCAGCCTGTTCAGCGGTCTCTATCCGCAGTCGCGCGAGGCCTACCAGCAGGCCGTGACCTGTGCGCGGGAAGCGGGCGACGGGGGACTGGAAGGCCAGATCCTCGTGGGCTACATGCACGTGCTCTCGATGCTCGGCGCCGGGGCACAGGCCCAGACGCTGGGCGCCCGCGCCGACCGTCTGCTCAAGCGCGCCGGCGACCTGTTCTATCTCAGCAAGCTGCACGTGAGCCGCGGCAACGTTTTCTACCAGAGCGACCGCTATGCGGATGCCTACGATGCCTATCGCCAGGCTGAACGTGCCTTCACCAAGCTGGGGATCCGCGATGCGTCCTGGGCGAGCGTGCGGATCAATCAGGCCATCGCCTGCACGAACCTGGCGCGCATCCGCAAGGCGCGCGAGATCTTCGAGGAGGTGCAGGCGCTTTGCGACCAGGAGGGCCTGTTGGTCCTGAGCGCCAACGCCCGGTACAATCGCTGCTTCCTCGAAGCGCTGCGCGGCGACTACCGGCTTGCCCTATCGTTGCTCGACGAGGCCTCCCCGGTTTTTGCCGCCAACCAGGTGGTCGACATGGTGGCCGCCTGCATGCGGGCCCGGGCGGAGATCTATCTCGACCTCAACCTCTTGCCCGAGGCTCGCGAGTGGGCCCAGCGGGCGGCCGATGAGTTTGCCGCCCAGGACATGGCGTTCGACCAGGCGTTGGCCCGTCTACTCGAAGCGCGCACGCTCCAAGCGGCCGGTGAACTCACCGAAGCGGCGAGCATCCTTCACGACGTTACGCAGTTCTTCCAGCAACAGGGCAACCGGCCGCGCCAAGCGGCGGCCATGCTGGCCGAGGCCGAGGTGGCCGCATCGCGAGGCGACCTCACGGCAGCCATCCGCGGCGCCGGCGCGGCACGCAGGGTCTTCGAACGGTTGAAGCTCAAGCCGTCGCAGTTGCTCTGCGAACGGCGCTTGGCGCATTTTCACCTCGACGCCGGCCATCTGGCGCGTGCCGGCAAGGCACTCGCGCCACAGATGGCGCAGACGAAGCCGCTGACCGTGGGCGCGCGCATGGAGCTGATGCACCTGGCCGGTCGGCTGGCCGCTCGCCGCAAGGAGACGACATCGGCGCGTCGTCGCTATCTGCGAGCGGCCGAGTATCTCGAGATCCAGCGGCAACTGACCCCCGGACTGGAGCTGCGCTCGCGGGCATTCGAGAAGCAGGTGCGCGTCTATCACGACTTGATTGCCCACGAGCTCGAGCACGGTGCCCGGGCGGCGCACCTGCTGGCCTGGATGGAGGCGGCGCGAGCCCGAACCTTCCGCGAACGCCGCTTCCTGCGCGGCGGAATGCCGAAGGCGAGCACGATCGAAGCGCGGGCCGCCCTGGGCTCGCTCATCCGGCTTCTGCACGAGGCGGAGTTTCCCGAGGACGGGCCGCCCGATTTGGAACTCGTCGCCCGGCTGCGTGGCGAGATCGCGACGATCGAGAAGCAGGCGGCCGAAGACGCCCGGCGTGCTCTGGATGCCCGCTCGTTGCGACCGGGCAGCACGGACTTGCTGCCGGTCGTCGCCGGCAAGCTGGCCGCGGACGAGGCGCTGATCGAGTACTTCGTGCTTGGGCCGCGGATCGTGGTCCTGGTCGTTCACGGGGGGCACGCGCACCAATGGATCTTGCCGGCCTCTACCGAAGAGGTCGCCGGGCAGCTCGCCCGCGTTCGCTTCCAGCTCGACTCGATGGCGCTCACGACGGCGGGAACCGGCATCGACGACGCGCACTTCGCCTTCCTACGCGGAGCGTCCGAGGATGCACTGGCCGCACTCTATCGCTCTCTCGTCGAACCCCTCATCGGGCAGCTGCCGCTTCCCGGCCGCTGGCTGATTGTCCCGCACCAGATGTTGCACCTCGTGCCGTTCGAAGGGATGCCTGCCGGTGAGGGGCCCCTGATCGACCGGGTCCGGATCGTGCGCTGTCCGGCCGCGGAGGTCTTGCGCGGCCGGCCGCGGCGCGCGCCGGGCAAGGGGAAGAAGACACGCGCCCTGATCTGCGGTACGCACCACACGGGGCTCGATGCGATTGCCTCGGAACTCGAAGCGGTGGCGGCGGCCTTCCCGAAGAGCCGGCGGCGGGTGCTCGAGGATCCTACCAGCGAGGAGCTGCTCCGCCGTCTTCCGAGCTTCGATGTGGTTCACCTGACCGCCCATGGCGTCTTCCGCGAAGACAATCCCAACTTCTCCTACCTGAGCACCCGTGACGGGGCCCTGTTCCTGATGGACCTCTACGGCCGGCAGATCCGCGCGGAGATGGTGACGCTGAGCGCCTGCCGCAGCGGACAGGCGTTCACCGGGCAGGGTGACGATCTGGCCGGGGTGGCGCATGGCTTCCTGAGCGCGGGTGCGCGGCAACTCGTCGCGAGCCAATGGCGCGTCCATGACGAGGCTACACGCGACTTCATGGAAGCCTTCTACCGCCACTACGGCGGCGCGGCCGCGGCGGATCCCGCACGAGCACTCTCGGCGGCGGCGGCCGAGATCCGCCCCCGCTGGAACCATCCCTTCTTCTGGAGCGCCTTCGGCGTCTACGGCTGCTAGCAGCGCTAAAGGCCGCCCCGGGCCCGAGAGCCCGGGGCGGCCTCGCATCTGCCGTGCACCCGCGGTCCACCGGCCGTGGACACGCGGCGCACGCGTGGGTGCGCAAGGGTCACCGTCACTTGATCAACATGAGCTTGCGAGTGGAGGTCTCCTCGTTCTGCTCCAGCCGGTAGAAGTAGATACCGGCCGGCAGATTGCGGGTCGGCACCGTGACGGCATGGGCGCCGGCGGCGCGGTGTTCATCGAGCGGAACGGCGATGAGCTGACCGGCCACGTTGAACACCGAGAGGCGCGCCTGGCCGGCGGCCGCGAGCTGGAACCGCACGAGTGCTTGCCCGGATTGTGGAAGAGGCCGAACGGTCGTCAGTCCGAAGCTGAGCGAGGTCCCCTCGGCGACGACCGGTTGCTCTTCGGCCCCTTCGGTGCCGTAGACGATCCCGCTTTCACAGGCCTGGGTGACGTGATTGGCGGCGGGGTCGTAGGTCAAAGACGCGTGGGTCACGCTCGTCACCTCGAAACACCACTCTTCACTGCCCGGGTTTCTGGTCTTGCCGGTCTCGAAGAAGACGCTGCCATCGGGACCGGTCGTGCCCGAGAAGGTGCCGGGTACCGGACCGGTGGCCGTGGCGTAGACGGTGGCGCCTTCGGCGGGCTGCTCACCGGCGTCCCGGATCCACACCGTGCACAAGCCGCTGTGATTGGGCCCGGCGAGCTTGCGGGTCACGACCATGTCGTGGACGTGCATCGTGCCGGTCTGCACCTCGGTCACCGTGATGTAGTCGGTGCGCGTGAGCAGGTCGGTACCTGTGCCGTCACTCACCGTCAGGGTCACCGAGTAGGTGCCGGGCGCGGTGTACTCGTGGGATGGGTTCTGCACGCTGGCGCTGCCACCGTCGCCGAAGTCCCAGGTCCAGGACACCGGACTTCCGGTCGACTCATCCGTGAACTGCACGAGCAGGGGCGCGGTGCCGGCGGTGGGGCTGCCGGAGAAGCCGGCGACGAGCGGAACCGGGCCGGAGAGCGACTCGATGTAGAGCCGATCGATGTAGATCGAATCGAGCGACTGGCGGTCGCGGGTGTGATCGGTGTCGACCACGCGGATGTAGACGGTACCGCTGGTACCGGCGGGAAGCTCGGCCTGATAGACCTGCTCGGTCGCGCTCGCGACGGCGACCAGCGGCGCGAAGGCGTTGCCGTCGGTGGAGAACTCGAAACGGAAGTCGTCACCGTCGGCGTTGGCGGGCCGGTAGGCCTCGGCGTAGAAGGTGACCGCGCTGCCGCCGGCGACCTGGAAGTCCCAGCGGTGCTCGAGCATGCTGTACCACTTGCGTGGGTGGGTGCCCGAGTTGACCTCGGTGATGACCTCGTAGACCCCGTCGCTGGCGCGGGTGGCGAGGTAGTCACCCGTCACGGTGCCGGCGACCGGGATGTCCGACTGCGCGTAGGCTACCGGCTCGGGC
>CAZZIF010000197.1:0-7900 GCA_964654025.1 uncultured bacterium | reverse complement strand
ACACCGCGACGATCCAAACGCTCTTGCCCTTGATGCGATAGAAGAAGCGGCACGGGGGCACAACGACTTCACGAAACGGCAGGTCGGGAAACCCGGGGAGCGTCCGTCCGTCGCGCCGAGGGCGTGAAACGAATCCTCACGACTTACCGTCTTCCAAGATCTTGCCTGCCTCATCCATCACGCTCTTGAGGCCATGGCCCTTGCCTTCCTTGATCTCCCTCTCGCCTTGGGCAAGAGCGATCAGTAGTTCGCGGTCACCCTCGGCAGCCTCGTAGGCCTCGACACTGAGCATGACGGCGGCAGCACGACCCCGTTGCGTGATGATCACCGGATCTTTGCTCTGCTTGACGCTGCGCAGAACGGCAGCCGCGTCCTGACGGAGATCACTGATAGGAATGATCCTCGGCACCTTGTCCATTGGAGTACCTCCTAAGATACAAATAAAAGTACGTTAGAACGTACGCATCGTCAAGCGGTAGAGGGCTGCCCAAGATGAACAGCAATCCCGGGGCCGGGGGCCTCGATGCCTGGGCGCATCGTATGGCTGCGAGACCCGGCGCGGACAGGGCGCTGATCCGATCACGGTCCATGATCACCGCCATCAGCAGCATCATCATCGTCGCGGCGAACCCTTGGTATCCAGAATCGAAAAAGTCCATGAATACTCGGAATGGCGATCCGGATATTCATGGTATGCACGGTCAGCCAAGTCCGGAATCTGCGGAGACGATGAAGCGGTCTTCACGAGCGGCCCTGGTTTTCTAAACACATTATCTGTTGGAAGATATACCCTGGAATCTGCCCGGTGTCGTTCAGATTGTTTTGTTGTTCATTACTAATGAACGTGCTATTATTCTGAACGCGGGGCAAGTGGAGCTTTGCGGGAGGAGACGTCCATGGCACGCACGACAGATTACAGGGCGATTGCCTTGGCCTGCTTCGCGGCGACCTCTGCGGCCGGAGAGTGGGAGCTGAGAGAGCGCAACGATTCGAGCGCGGATGACCGACACGCGGACCTCAGAGCCCTGCTGACCTGGCATGGAGGCGCCTGCCTCTACACCTGCCAAATCAGACCCTATCTCACCCGTGACGGCCTGAATCCGCTGATGGAGCGTGCCCGCCACCTGGAAGACCGTGGAGAGGTTCCCCTCATACTCACGAGGCATGTCACCCCGCAGATTGGGAGCATCCTTCGGGAGCACGGCCTGCAGTTCGCCGACACTGCAGGCAACGCCTATCTCGCAGGAGAAGGGCTTCACGTGTGGATCACCGGCAATACGGCTCCGAGACGACCTGGCGAGCTCAAGGCGCCATTCACCGTGTCGGGCCTGAAACTCATCTTTGTACTCCTCAAGCAGCCCAACGCCATCGGAGCGACGCAACGCGATCTTGCCTCCCGCGCCGGAATCGCATTGGGAAGCGTTGGGCGAATCCTCAAAGGCCTCTTCGAACGGGAGTACCTGATCCGCATCGGCTCGGACGAGTTGCGCCTGGCCAAGCTGGAAGATCTCCTTGTCCTCTGGGATACGGGATACATGGAGACGTTACGGCCCAGGTTGCACGTTGGCGATTTCTCCCCTGGTCCCCAGCGCGACATCGAGAGGTGGTTTGCGAAGCATGGCGCCATCCTGACGGACAAAGCGGTCCACGTGGGGGGAGAGATCGGGACAGCGCTGCTCACGCGAGCGATCAGGGCCACCCGACTAACTCTCCATGCTCAAGACCGCGACATCGAAGCCCTGCAAAAGGACATTCAGCTATACGCGGATCCCCAGGGAAGCGTATCGATCCTGAGGCAGTTCGGCGCAGTGGGCAATGGCAAGGAGACGAACTCGGGTCTATTGCTTGCCGATCCCCTTCTCCTGCGCGCTGAGCTACTTGCCAATCCCCATGAACGACTGCGCGAGGCCCGCGACGGGCTCCTACACGAGCATATCTTGCCGAGGTTTGCCCATGATTCCTGATCAGGATCGTGAGGTGCTGACTGATCTCGCTCGGGTTGCGGCTAGAGAAGGGCTGGCTCCGGTGGTCGTGGGGGCTGGGGCGCGTCTTCTGCTGCTCGATTGGGAACACGAACTCTTTGGAGGGAGAACGACGACCGATTGGGACATCGCCGTAAGGGTAGAATCGTGGGACGAGTTCAACGGGTTCAAGGCCGCCCTTCTGGGCTTCGAGGGTGATATGTTCCGTCGGACTTCTCTCGAGCATCGCATTGTGCATCGCAGCGGTCGCTCGGTCGACATCATTCCCTATGGTGGCATCGAGTCCCCGCGAGGAGCCATCACCTGGCCAAGGGACAAGCGACGACTGCTCGTCGAGCCGCTGTCCCGATGCTCCAAGCTCTGCAAGCGGATCAGTCTGGGTTCTGACCTCAGCATTCTGGTCGTCACGGTTCCCTCCCTCGCGCTCCTGAAGGCGTTTGCGTACTTTGAGAGGCGCGAAGACGGTGAGGTGAGGGATTTGGAGGACCTCGACTTTATCCTCAAGACCTACCTTCATGAGACGGGTGATCAGCGCGTATTCGAAGAAGTTCCCGAACTCCTGGCGAAGGGTTTGCTGAGGATCGACGACGCTGGTGCGTTCTTGCTGGGGCTAGACTTGGGACACTCTTTCACCAGGGATGATCTCAGCCCGGTCCTTCGCCTGGTCGAGGATGCAAAGGACGCCTATGGCATCTTGATCAGTACCCTTTGCAAAGCGGTGTGGGATGGCGAAGTTGATCGAGCAAATCGCCAAGCCGCGCAAGCTCGCTTCGCGGCTCTGGGGCTCGGGCTGTCAGCTGCCGGCGGCTCATGAGGATCGACCGAAACTGCATGTCGCGTGAAAGCGTCATGTTAGCTCTGCGATGCTTCGAGGCGCGGCCGTGCGGCATGGCCATCGAATGACCGAGTCCTTGCCACCCAGCGCACTGGCAATCCGCTGGAGTTCACGCCCCACGCCTGGTTTCCTCGTGTCAACTCCGGCGAAGTTCCCCAATCAGCGCTTCCCGATCCAACAGCCGCAAGTCCCCCGGATCTTCCAGAAAGGGCTCGACGTCGCGCACCATTGCCGGCCAATCGAGTTTGGCTAGCTTGTCAACGAGAATGGAGCGCCATGTAGCGGCTGTCGGCATGGCCCCGGACCAGCGGGTCTGCAGGAGTGCATTGCACAGAAACTCCAGATTCAGCTGCAATGGCTTGGCGTGCAACTGCCCGCCTAGCTTGGGTGGAGATTGGGTCAGGAACCAGGCCAGATCGTATACATCGCGGCCCTTGGTATGGCCACGTGAGAGAAGCGCATGCAACTTGCCGGCCATGCTGGAGGGAAGATCGTAGGCGCGAAAGGCGATCGGGAAGTGGTGGGTTACCAGCCGCTGCTCGGTCGTGGCGCCGGTGGGTGGGCGGGTGTCGACGTCGATACGGATGGTGAGCTTCTTGCGGGCATCGTTGGTAAGACCGGCGTCCCGGAGGATACCGGGCAGCTTGACCGAAGCCGTCTGCACGGTCCGCACCGTGCTGACTCGTGCGTCGATCACATATCCGGAACGCTCCAGGTCCCTCATGACCTTGCGCGTGAATCTCTCCAAATTGTAGCTCTCTTCGCGCTCCACCAGGGAGAAGTCGAGGTCCTCGGAAAACCGCCGCAGCCCATACAGAAACCTGAGCGCGGTTCCACCCACAAACGCCAAAGACGAAAATGCTCCACTGTCCTGGAGAGAAGCGAGGATGCTAGCTTGCAGGTATTCGCGAAGGATGTTCAGCTTTGCGCCTGGCTTGGTCTCGCTCGCGACCAGGGAGAGTAGGTGGTCCTTCATAGCTCGATGTCCTCCACTGAGAGATTATCCTGTAGCCACTGAGAGACCACCTTGGCCGCGGCGATCAGTTTGGGTTTGGCAGTCTGGTTTGCCAACGCTCGCAGCCGAGCGGGATCCAGGCCATCCTCGGCATCCAAACGAAGCTCGTCCACCTGCTCAGGCGTAACCCGGCCCGGCGTCAGGTACACGAGATCGAGCAGTGCCTTCTCTGCATCAGCCATAAAGCAACGCTGGCCCGGCACAGCTTCCACCTGAGCGTATCCATGAAAGAACGGCACTTGAACATGGCGATAGACAAAGACGCCCAGAGGCGTCGAGATCTTGCACGGACGGGCTGTGGTGACACTCGTCACAGTGGGGACCGCCTCAGGAATCACACCGTGATATGCGAGTGCTGACTGAAGGCTCACATAGGACGGCCGGTGAAGCCGTGAGGCTATGAACAGCGGGTGTGGAGCCGTTTTGGTGTGGGGCGGTGCCAAGGCGTACATCCCACGACGGAGCTGCATGAGGCGTCCCAAAGCCGTCCAGCGACTGAGTTGGCGGCGAATTTCTTCGGGGGATTCTGAGCCAGAGAGAAGCTGGGCTGACTCAAAGAGTGGCTCGCTGGCGATCAGTTTGAGGAGGGAATTCCATTTCATAGCGATATGTTGCCACATGTGGCGATATAATGCAACGAATACCCGGGCGTGGGGCTCGGAAAAACCTGTGGGCCGGAGAATGTCAAATACTGCGCTCTGTACGGAGTATCCGGGGGAGGCCGGCATATCGCTCTCATTGGCATGGCGGGGGCTGCTGTGTGACTCTCGCCCCCATCCAGCAGCAGATTGGCAATCCGCTGGATTCTCTCCCGCGGTGAGGGGGACAGATCCTGTGGCGATTCGAGATCGAAGGTGGTCGCCCCGTGCTCCCGCGCCATGACGCTCGCCAGCGTCGTCTTGCCGCACTGCCGGGCGCCGAGGAGCGCCACGATGGGGGCGCGGCGCAGAGCCACCTGGACCTGTTGGACATGGGTGGGTCTTGATATCATGGCCTGATACTATCCATGAATATTCGGGGCGCCAATCCTGATATTCATGGTAGACGGGGCGCGACTGCGCCGGCTTCAACCATCGCCTGCATTCACCCGGCTGGCGGACCACAATCACCGCGGTGCAGATTCGGCCGTGCCCCGTGCGCTGGCGCCATTGGCTGCTCCAACAGCGGCCAGTTCGGTGCTCCCGGAATTCGGCCTCGACGACGGCTTTCAGCGAGCACGATGCTGTCGCGCAGGAAGCTCAACGTTCGCTATTCCGACACAGGCCAATACGACTTCCCCAGACGCCTGCATCATCCCTGCTCCCGAGGACCCTCAGGGGCATCCCCCCCTCCGCGGCGAGATGACCTGTGCTTTCGTGCATTCAAGACCTTCCACTGGAGCGGTGGCCATTTCCCCAACCGATCACTCATTTTTTTTGTCTTCGTGGACAAGGAGGTCCAAACGCAGGTCCCCCACTTGAAGACGGTCGACGAACTCACGTTCGGAGTCGTCGAGGACAAGCAGCGGTTCGACGGCTTTCCAGGCACGATCGATGAGCTCGTCCCGGTCGATCTTCGTCTGCCCGCCGAGCATCGGCACGAGCTCTGCCTTGAGGTCGATGTCACGTACGCGCTCCATCCGCTCGCGCCCGTATGCATGCAGGGGATGATCGAGGGTCCCCGTGAAGGCGATCACGAGCTTCTTGAAGAACTGGCTTCTCCAGAGTGATGCGCCGGTCTCGGCAAGACGGATCACGTCGAACAGGTCACGTGGCTTGCACCGGCTCAGCAATGCGCAGACTTTCCCGGCGGCGATCTCCGGCAGTCCGCATAGCTGAACCTCGGGCTGGCTCAGATTCCCCGGTTGCCACATCGCCGCTATCCGCCTGGGAGCCAATGGGAGGCGGTGCAGGAAGTTCAGATCGATTTCGATGCGATCAGGCGAGCCGCTCACGCTGATGTAGTTGAGGAAGAGCTTCCGTCCGGCGAACTCATCCCGGGACCGCTGAATCTCATACTTCAGCTCACGGGCAATCGCATCGACCGCTCGCTCCACGTCGGCGCGTGCGTGGAGCATCGCCTCCCGGTCCAGAGCCCCGATGTAATTGAAGTCCAGATCCACGGACAGTCGTGGCGGGGGGCCATCGAACAGGTTGAGCGCGGTTCCACCCTTGAGCGTCAGAACTCGCGAGAGCAACGGGTGCCGCGCCACCGAGGCCGCAACCTCGCCAAGGCGGATGACCTTCTCAAGCGGTCCGGTCGGAAAGCCGCTCTCTGCGGACAGGGCGCTGATCCGATCACGGTCCATAGTCACCGCCATCATCAGCATCTTCGTCGCCGCGAACACCTCTTTGCAGATGCGCGGGAACGATGAGGTTCCAGTTCTTGGCCAACACCCCTCCGCGCTGGCCAGGAACCAGATAGACCCGGGTCCGGGGCCCGTGCTTCTGGAAATCACCCAGGATTGACGCGTCCAGGAAGAGGTCCTCGAGCCGCCTCTGCAGGTACCACCCAACCGCGGCCCAGAGGCGCCGGTTGTTATGCGCCCGCAGGATCTCCTTTAGCGTGTCCGGATTCAGGGTGGCGAAGCCGTCCATCGACTCCACCAGCTCATCGAAGCCTCCTACCAGGCCTAGCTCTCTGAATCCGTCCACGAGGGTCCGCTCGGGCGTCGTGACCCGCAAGGTTCTTCCCCCGCGGGAAACCTCGGTAGTCCAGGGGACGTTGGCCTCCCGTCGCGACGAACCCGCCTTGGCTCGAGGCTGCGCGGCCTTCGGGTGCGAGAGGAACTTGATCGTAGTTCGTCCCACCGTGACGGGCGAACGCCGGCGTACCGTGCAGACGGTGCAGGTCCACCAGACGGAATGCCCCTGTCCGAGAAGGTCGAGGGCGGAATGATAGGCGAAGACCGCATCGGGACGGATGGCCGCAGCGGCCAGGAAGGCATCAGGTTCGTAGTTCTCGGGGGCCACGCCCACCGGGACGGTGGCGTAGACACCATTGGCCAGGCGCTTCAGTCGCCCCTGCTGGAGGTAGTAGCGCACGCGGTACTCGGCGAGACTCTTCTCTCCGCCGAGGTGCCGAGCGAACTCCTTGACCGTGAAGACCCGGTTCAGCTCCATGAAGTCGGTGGTTCGCAGCGTGTTGCGTTGCTGTCTAGATTGATTGTTCATAGTATTCTTATCTGTATCCAGCCCTAACAACAACAATCGGCACAGCTTGGTTTTTGTTGAGGTCGCAAAGCGATAATATTCCTATCATTTTTGAGGCTCTGTGGCAACTACTTCGCCGGCTCGGAGACCCCGTAGGAATGGCAGATCGAAAGCCTCGTACCCGATTCACACACAATTCACAGAAAATGATTGGCGCAGACGTTCGTTCTTCCTTGTGACCTGCAAACCTATCGATTGCGAAAGGGTCAGCCGGTATGCGCAGAAAGCCGACCATGTTGGATTGGGTGGAGAAACACCGATCCGGGGGGGGCACCACCTGAGCCCCCGTGCGGGGAGCGCGCCACCGATGGTCGGATGATTATCGCAGGATGCCCCCACCACCCCGACGACGAGAACCGAGTTGCCCGCACCGCCTGGCCTCGTCCTGGAAGAGCAGAGCGATCAGATTGCCGAACCCACCCTGCGGCAATCCCGGCCGGAGGGCCACGGTCGCGGTGAGAAGGGCGCAGGCCATCTGTCGCGCGAGGCGAGCCGGCACCGGGGCCTCGAAGAAGAACGAGACGTGGGTTCCCGCGCCCGATCACGAGCGCTCGACGGCCGCGGGCAAGTCTCGGCGGCGGCAGGTGGCCAGGAAGGCGTGCTCTCTCACCTCGCCAGAAGTTCCAGCATCTTGCCAAGGTGCTGGGCGCCTCTATCGGGCAGCCGCCGTGCGCGACCATTGTGCAGGCAGGGCTGCTGGTGGGGAGGCTCGAACCGGTACCATCCCGAGGCGCGGCAGCAGAAGTCACACGACAACAGGGTCGCCAGCGTTTCGCGGCGACCCTGCGCTGTCTTGACTACAGGCGTTGAGCGTGCCGCTAATCCCTCCTGCGGCGACGCAGGAGCACGACAGAAACCAGTCCAACGCCGATCAGCA
>CAZZIF010000196.1:1201-7901 GCA_964654025.1 uncultured bacterium | reverse complement strand
ATCTCCCTCCCGAGGCTTGTACTCGGAGACGTGCAGTAGCCCTTCGATACCGGGGTGAAGCTTCACGAACGCACCGAAATCGGTGATGCGGGTCACGAGGCCGGTTACGATGTCGTTGCGGTTGAAGAGATTGTCGATGGTGAGCCAGGGGTCCTGCATCAGGGCCTTCATCGACAGGCGGATCCGCTCCTTGCCATCCTTACCGTGGGTGACTCCCAGGACCTTGACCCTTACCTTCTCGCCGCGGCGCACCACTTCCTTCGGGTGGGCGATGCGATCGAAGCTCATTTCCGAAACGTGGACCAGGCCTTCGACCCCGCCGATGTCGACGAACGCGCCGAACGGCTGCAGCCGGGTGACGACGCCGTCAGATTCGGCGCCTTCCTTGACCTCCGCCAGAATCTCGTGGAGCTTCTCGCGCCGCTCGGCCTCGAGGATTGGACGGCGCGAGAGCACGGCCCGCTTCTTCTCCTCGTCCAGCTCGGCGACCTTGAAGTCCAGGATGTGGTTCACGTAGATCTCAGGGTTCTCGCAGCGTCCAATCTCGATGTGCGAGTACGGGCAGAAGGCCCGTTGCCCCTCGACATCCAGCTCCAGACCACCGCGGTTCAAGCCCATCACCCGCGCCGGGATGATCTCATCGGCTTCTTTCGCCGCCTTGAGCTTCTCGTACACCTCGTTGGACGGAGGCAGCAACGAGGGGGCCAGCGTGATCGCGGGGCTTACCGCGGTGACGTAGGCCTGCACCTCATCGCCGTCGTTGAGACTGAGGTTGCCGAACTTGTCACGCAAGTGGACCAGGTCCAGCTGACCCTCTTCCAGACCCTGCTCACCGAGGGCGACAACTGCCTTGGTGTCGGTCATGCGAAGCACCTGTCCCCAAATGCGATCACCGACCGAGTAGGCCGGCTTGGCCGTCTCGGCCGCGGGGGGCTGAGCCGACTCTGCCGGCTTGGCCGTCTCGGGCGCGGGGGGCTGAGCCGACTCTGCCGGCTTGGCCGTCTCCGGCGCGGGGGGCTGAGCCGACTCTGCCGGCTTGGCCGTCTCGGGCGCGGGCGCAGCTGGTTCGGACTCCGTGGGGTGAGACCCGTCCGCAGCGGGTTGGGCCACCGGGGGCGGTGTCGCCTCATCCTTGGCGTTGACCGGCTCTTCCGGGGTATGAGGTTGCCTCTGCTCTTCCGGAGCAGGCTTCTGCTGCCCAACCACGGGATCTTGTCCCGGGAGATTGCTCTCCTGCGAATTCACCGTTTGCCTCCTGTAACCAGATGTCCGATAGCGGCTTTGGTACCCAATCTTCCATCGTCCCATTCAGTTGGTTTCCGAAGGGACAGTTCATCTCGTCTATGGCGTCGATCCGGAATCTCGGGAGGTGGGGGAAGACCCCGAATTCGCGGCCGCTGCCTACTTGTACCGGTAGACGATCCGTCCGCGCTCGAGATCATAAATCGAAAGTTCCACGATGACCTTGTCGCCGGGAAGAATGCGGATGAAGTGCTTGCGCATCTTGCCGCCGATATGGGCGAGAATGATTCGCCCGTCCTCGAGTTCCACCCGGAACATTGTGTTCGGGAGTGCCACCTTGACGATGCCTTCAACCTCGATCGCGTCATCCCGCGGCTTGCGTACGGGTGGACCGGCTGGGGTCCCGCGGCTAGCGCCTGCGCCCCCGCCGCCGCGTCCGCCACCACGGCCACCATGTCCGCCTCTTCTTGGCTTCTTCGCCATCCGACCTCCTGTTACCGCCTCGATCCACCCCATCCGACCTCGCCGGTTGACCCCGCAAGCTGGATAGGAACAAGCTAGCAAGGAATTATCCCTGACGAAGGGCCATCTGGCAACCCACTTTTCCCCCAGCTGAGGATGGGAGTAGCCAGCATCGCCCCGAACCCGTAGTATGGGACGGTTTGCGGAACAGATTCACCGGGCCCGCGTATGCGAGGGTGGAGGCATCCCGATGGCGAAACAAGATCGCGACTCGTCGAAGCAGCGCTCATCGAAGCAGAATCCGTCGAAGCCAGATTCGTCGAAGCAACGCGCGGCGGAGCAGCGCTCGTCGAGTCCGCGCTCGTCGAGTCCGCGCTCGTCGAGTCCGCGCTCGTCGAACTCTCACGTGTCGAGCTCTCACTCGTCGAGGCGCGGCTCGGAACAGCATGCGTCGGAGCAGCCCCGGTCCGTCTTCCAGATTCCCCGCAACAAGGAGGAATGGAAGGAGGAGGGGATTGACTGGCTGCGCACGATCGTAACCGTCCTCATCATCTTCATTCCGCTCGTTACCTTCGTCGTGCAAGGATACCGGATTCCGTCAGGTTCGATGGAGGACACGCTCCTGGTGGGGGACTTCCTCTTCGCCGACAAGATCGTCTACGGGGCGCGCATTCCCCTCATGGAAGGCAAGCGCATGCCTGGGTTCCGCGATCCGGTGCCCGGAGATGTGGTGATCTTCAAGAGCCCCGAGACCGGTGAGACCCTCATCAAGCGGTGCGTCGCGATCGGCGGCCAGTGGGTCGAGATGCGCAACGAGCAGCTCTTCGTCGACGGCCAGCCAGTCGAAGAACCCTACGTCAAGCAGGTTCGCCGCGGTCCCCACGATACCTTCCCGCCGGTCCGCGTGCCCCCAGGCGCGATCTGGTGTATGGGCGACAATCGCGACAACAGCCGTGACAGTCGGATTTTCGGTCCTGTGGCTCTGCAACTCGTCATCGCCAAGGCCGACATCCTCTATTTCTCGTGGCATTGGGACTGGAAGGCCTTCTTCAGCCTGGACTGGGACAAGCTGGAGGCGCCGCGTTTGGGGCGGATCGGAAAGCTGCTGACCACCTACTCCCAGTCGTAGGCAGCACCTTCGTCGATCCCGCGCCGGTCGGGATCGGGCTCGTCAGGATCGGGCTCGTGGGGATCGGGCTCGTCAGGATCGGGCTCATGGGGGTCGGGTTCGTCAGGATCGGGCTCGTCGGGACCGTGCGCGCCGCTATCGCTGGCGGATGAGGTCGGAGATCGCCTGCAGCCACTCTCGCGGATGCGCCGCTCCGCTCAGCCAGCCGATCGCGACATAGGCCCCCGCGTAGACCCCTCCCGGGACCAGGACACGCAGCCAAACGGCGGCCCCGCCCATCAGCTGTATTGCCCACAGGGTCGGGAGCGCCGCAGCCAGTGAAACCAGCATCATACCCCCCAGTGTTTGCCAGGGCAGATAGTCGCGCCAGTGCCACCCGAGGATGCGATTGACGACGACGATGGTGTAGAGAATCGCCAGATAAGCCCCCGTGACGGAAGCGATCGCCGGTCCCAGCAGGCCCAACCAATCGATCTGTACCAGGATGAGGGACAGGACGAGGCTGGAACCGAGCGCAATCAGCGAGGCGCGGAGAATCGGCTTCGTCGAGCCCAGCGCTCGCAGAAACGCGCTGTGCATGGCGATCCGCGCCGGCAGGATCAAGACCAGGACGCGAAAGGGCGCCGCGCTGGCGGCGTACTTCTCCGAGAACAGGAGCACCATCAGCGGTTCGGCCAGCAGGAACAGCCCGACCGTGGCCGGGAAGAAGGCCCACGCCAGTCGGCGGGCCCCGCCGTGCCAGAGACGCTGGACCTCGGCCGTATCGTCGTCGGTTCGGGCGCGCACGATCGAGGGCACGAGCACCGCCGTCACCGACAGGGTCAGGATATTGATCAGCGGGATGTCGTAGGACCCGTTGGCGTAGATCGCGTACTGCTCGGGGGTGAAGAAGGAGGAGATGACGACCTTGTCCAGGTGCCGACCGAGGACGCCGGCCATCGTGGCGGCGGCCATGGGCAGGGAGAAGAGCAGCTGCGTGCGCAAGGCGGCCCGGTCCCAGTGGAATGGCAGCCCGCGCGAGAGCGTGTAGAGGGCCGCCGCGCCCGCCGTCCAGCGCACCAGGGCCCACAGCGAGAGGGCTAGAAAGACTCTCTCCATGGAGCCGCCGTAGACCAGGGCCCCCACAATCACCGCCATCTGGAGCAGGGCGCTGCCGCCCGAGACCCAGCCCGCCTTGCCGCCGTGCCCCAAAGCGACCAGCGTGTTCTCGGTCATGTTGAACGGCAGGGTGAGCGCCGGAAAGAGCGCGAAGAGCCGCAGCTGGCGACCCAGATCCGGGTTGCCGAAGAGCTGCCCGACCGCGTCGCCCAAGCCGAAACAGCCCAACCCCATGATGGCTCCCGATATGAGCAGCAGGGTGCTGTGTTGGACCAGATACGGCTTGAGATCGGGGCGCCTCAACTGGGGCACGAAGTAGGAGACCGAGGGTGGAATCCCCAGTTCCAGCACTGGGGCCAGGGTGAAGAAGACGAGCCAGACCTGGCGGTAGGTGCCATACTCGTGTTCGTCGAGCAGTCGCGAGAGGATCATGGCGGTCGCCAGACCCGCCAGCGTCGCCACGCCACGGCCCAGCGAGACGCCGCCGGCTTGGGTCGTCAGTTTCGCCATGATCTTGGGGGGACGCGCCTCCGGCGCCGCGCGTGAACGGGCGCCGTTAGGGTGCGTCCTAGTCCTTGATATTGGAGATGATGTAGACCGTCGTCGCCAGGCTGGCGATGATGGTCGTCGCATCGCGCAAGCGGCGGCCCCAGTCGACCGGCCGCTTCTCTTCCCGCATCATCACTACGAGTTCGTCGCCCCGCCGCACTTCGGGGTCGGGCCAGAGCGCGCGCTTGGCCGAAATGACCTCGCCCGTGACGCGCTGGATCTTGACGCGTCCCTGGTCCGCGTTTTCGGTGAATCCGCCGGTGTTCTCGATGTAGTAGCTGTACTTCCTGCCCGGGACGAACAGGAGCTGACCCGGGTTGGCGACCCCGCCCGAAACCTGGATCGTTTCGGGCAATCGGGGGACGAAGATCGAGTCTCCGTCGGCCATCTCGATGTTGTCGGGGCTATCGGCGTCCTCGAGCGCCTTGCTGAAGTCAATGATGATGCGGCCCTCCTCGAAACGATGGAGCTGGGCCCCTTTCAGGAAGGCCTCGCCGGTTGCGCCACCGGCCCGGTCCATGACGTCCCCAATGCGCTCAGCCAGGCTCCTCAGGCCGTACTTGCCGGGGAAGCGAACCTCGCCCTCCACGGTGACCACCGGAGATGGCTGCCAGCCCGGCATGGTGCGCACGAAGACCTTATCACCCTTCTCCAAGTAGAGGTTTTCGGAGTGGTCCGGGTCATCGAGAATCGCCTGGAGTGGGATCGGATGCAACTCGGTACGGGTGAGCGAGTCGCCCACACCCTCGATCAAGCGGCTCAGTTCGCCGCGTTCGCGATAGGCGCCCTCCATCAGTCCTCCGGCCCGGAAGACCAGGTCGGCCACGCGCATGCCGGGCACGAGCCGGAAGATCCCGGGTTCGTGGACGCGGCCGTAGATCTCGACGAACTGTTGTGGGTTGACATGGTAGAGGGAGTAGACGGTGACCTCGTCACCGCCGAGGAGTGTGAGATCCTGGACCGGATCGTTCCAGTCGATGCGGTAGAGTTGGTCGCCCTCGACTTTCGAGTAGCGGTCGACCGAGATACGGTTCTCGAGCGCCACCTCCGTCAGGCCGCCGGCGTAGCGGATCATGCTGCGCAGGGTCTCGCCGGGCTTGAGTTCGTAGATGGCCTGGCGCCGCACCTCGCCGGTCACCCGCACGGTGGGGCCCAGTGACTCCACGTGCACCACGTCGCCGCTCTGCAGTGGGAGGTCGGTGTCACGATCGCCCGAGAGCAGAAAATCGTAGAGGTCGATCACCCGGGGTTCCTGCCCACGGCGGTTCAATACGATCTGCCGCAGCGACCCCGACTTCGTCGGTCCCCCGGCGTGGTAGAGCGCGGTCAGAATGGTCGAGAGCGCGCTCATGCGGTAGTTGCCCGGCCGGTGGACGTCGCCGGAGACATAGACCTGGATCGTGCGGACATCGCCGAGCGAGACGGTCATCCGCGAGCCCCGGTAAACTCCGCTGAAGAGCGCTTCGAGTTCGGTGCGCAGCTCGCCCAGGCTCTTGCCGGCCGCAGTGACGACTCCGATGTCGGGCAGGACGAGCCGGCCCTGCCGGTCGATGACCCGCACATAGCGCTTGTCCACATCGCCCCAGAGCGTGATCAGGATCTGGTCGCCGATGCCCACGACGTACTCGGGACCGACGGTGATGTCCTCCACCGGCATCTCGGGCATGGGCAGCTTGCGAAAGAAGTCGTAGCCGAAGGGCTTGATGATTTTCTTCTCGAGTTCGGTCGGATAGATGATCTCGGGAAACAGGAGCACCGCTTCTCGGGGTTCACCCTCGACCCGCTCCTCCTCGGCTTCTTCGACCTCTTCCTCGGGAACCCCGGGGGCCATCAGACGAATCATCACGTCCACCTCGGCCTCGCTGAAGGTGCGTCCCTCCTCGAACCGGTCCAGATACTGAGTGGCGATGCGCTCGTCGATGCCGTTGAGCGTCAGGATCTCGAGCGTTTCCTCGCGGGAGAAACGCTGCTCATCCATGTCTTCGGTGAAGCGTTCCAGGTCGAACTCATACGGCGTCTGGCCCGTGGCGGGCAGCGCCAGCGCGGTCAGGGCGGCCAGGGCCCAAGCTACAAGGCATGCGGCGCGAACGAATGTCCTCGGCACGAAGGCCCTCCTGTTGACACGGGGGAGTCATTCCGGACCCGTCCTGGTGACAGGTTGCGGGCCAGTCTACCGCGCGACCGGGCGATTGAAAATGCCGGATTCTGCGCTTGGACGCC
>CAZZIF010000196.1:0-1101 GCA_964654025.1 uncultured bacterium | reverse complement strand
GGCGCTTGACATCGTCCCATGAGCAAGAGGATAGTCGGCTGCTCATGAGAATCGGCTTGATCACACGGCACGACGTGACTTCCCCGGATCGCATCGGGGGCGGCTTGGTCTATCGCCGCCTCCTCTACGAGTGCCTGGGTCGTCACCACGACGTCGAGCTGGTGCGCGTGCCCGAGCGCCGGCCGTCGAATCCTGCCGCCAAAGCGGTCGAGCGATTGGACTTCGGGCGGCGGTTGCAGAGGATCGCGGGGGAGAAGGATCTGTGGATACGCGATTTTCGCGAGATGGCCTTCATCGGTCCCCTGCGCACGGTGGGACGCCAGATCGTGGTCCTGCATCATTTCGATGCCAGTGTCCAGGCAAACCGGCTCTACAATGAGATCGTCGATCGTCTGGCGTTGTGGCGTCTGCGCGAGGCCGATGTGACCGTGACCGTCAGTCGCTACTGGCAGGCGCGGGTGGCCGAAGCGCTTCGGGCCGGAGAGGGGGCGGTTCGCATCATCTACAACGCCATCGACCCGGACCGCTTCGAAGACTTGCGAGAGGAGTCGGCCCCGGCTTTCCGGCGGCGGATGGGGCTTCCGGAGGGGCCGCTGGTCTACATTGGCAATCGGGTTCGGGGCAAGGGCACCCGCTTCGCTCTCTCGGTGCTGGAGGATGAGGCGGTCGTGCCGGTGACCAGCGGACCGGCCCGAATCGAGCTGCCCTGCCCGCATCTCGAGGCCGCCTATGAAGACTACCTGAAGCTGCTGGCGCGCTCGGAGGCGGCGGTGTTGCAGTCGAGGTTCAATGAGGGCTGGTGCATCACCGCGCACGAAGCCATGATGTGCCGGACACCGGTCATCGGTTCAGGCCGCGGCGGCATGCGCGAGCTGTTGGAGCGAGGCGGTCAGTTCGTGACCGACGATCCCGCCGAGATCCGCGCGATCCTGCGCCGCCTGCGGGAGAATCCGGCCGAGCGCGCCGCGGTGGGCGAGCGGGGCCGCGCTTTCGCCGCCGAGTTCACGCGGGAACGCTTCGAACGGGCCTGGCTCGACCTGGTGGCCGAGCAAGCGGAACCGCGGGGTTGAGCGGTCGCGGCTGAGCGGCGTTGGGATGGGC
>CAZZIF010000195.1:0-7908 GCA_964654025.1 uncultured bacterium | reverse complement strand
GCCAGCAGGACTCGCCCACTCCGCCAGCAGGACCCGCCTACTCGGCCAGCAGCAGCAGGCTGGTCGGGTCCAGCTTCATGCGCAGGTCGCCCACGTTCGGGTTGTCGTGGTCCTTCATGAGTTGGATCGTGATCGAACCTTCTTCCTCGGGGTGCAGGAGTACGAAGACACTGATGTACTGATCGAAGCGCACCACGTGGTCGGCCACTCTCACGGGCGGGTCAGGCGGATCGGCCCGGTGAACCTGGGCCGACATCCAGACCTCGACCTGAAGCTGCTCGGCCAGCGCCTTGAGCGCGGCGAGTTCCTCGTTGCTCGTGGCTTGGAAGTCCACCCCATCCATGATGAGCACCTTGGGCGCGAAGTCCATGTGCTGCTTCAGAAACGCAATCGATTCGGTCAAACGATCCACCGACAGCTCGCCCCGGGCATAGACATGGATCATGCGGCTGCGCTCGACCCGGCGGTGCGTCTCGGCCGCATCCTTCATTTTGGTGGTCCGTTTCAGTTCACCGAAGATCACGTCGTAGAAGTCGCGGATTCGCTCGACCGAATCGTCGAAGGAGATGTGCAGGACCTGCTCGCCACGCATGAGATCGTCCAGGGCCACACCGATCAAGAAGGCGGTCTTGCCGATGCCGGCGCGCGACATCACCACCCCCAGGTTTCCGGGTCCCAGACCGCCATGGATGGACTTCTCGAACACCCGCAGCGGGCTGCGCTCGTTGACCTCTTTGCTGTACATCGTTCGGGCTCCTAGGACCTGCCGCTCTGGCTGCGGCGGTAGTTCTCGACCAACTCCTCGGCTATCGACGACGGGGCGGGCGCGTAGCGCGAGAACTCCATCGCGAACTCGGCCTTCCCCTGTGTGAGTGAGCGTAGCGTGGTAGCGTAGGCGAACATCTCGGCCAGTGGCACATCCGCCTCCACCCGCACGAAGCTCTGATCCTCGGTGGTTCCCACGATGAGACCACGCCGTTGCATCAGTGATCCGATGACATCGCCCTGGTACTCGGTGGGACACTCCACCGCAACCTTCATGATCGGTTCGAGCACCTGCGGCCTGGCCTTGGGATAGATCTCGCGGAACGCGCCCCTCGCAGCGGCCTGGAAGGCCATGTCCGAAGAGTCCACGCTGTGGGAGGAGCCGTCCTCGAGCACCACGCGCACGCCCACGATGGGAAAGCCCACCAGCGTGCCCTTGGCGAGCATGTCGGCAAAGCCCTTCTCGACCGAGGGGATGTACTCGGTGGGTATGTGTCCGCCGGCCACGCGATTGTCGAACTCGAACTCACCCGACTCGCTGGGCTCGATGTAGCCCTGGATCTTGCCGAACTGGCCCGAG
Organism: uncultured bacterium; assembly: GCA_964654025.1. Classification (GTDB taxonomy): domain Bacteria; phylum Eisenbacteria; class RBG-16-71-46; order CAIMUX01; family WJJG01; genus CAYQJL01. The sequence goes on along the minus strand of CAZZIF010000195.1, from coordinate 6,563 downwards.
CCTCCGGTCTGCTTCTTGTGCGTGTAGTTGAAGGGCGCCCGCTGGGTAATCGCTTCTCGATACGCAACCTGCGGCCGGCCGATCTCGACCTCGGCCTTGTACTCGCGCCGCATGCGCTCGATGTAGACGTCCAGGTGCAGCTCGCCCATTCCAGCAATGATCATCTCGTTCGTCTCGGGATCGACCATCGTGCGGAAGGTCGGATCCTCACGCGAGAAGCGCTGCAGCGCCTTCGACACGTTGGCCTTCGCCTTGTTGTCCTTGGGCTTGACCGTGAGCCGAATGACCGGCTCGGGCACGAACATCGAGGACATCGAGACCTCGAGCGTGCCGTCGGTGAAGGTATCGCCCGAAGCGCAATCGATGCCGAAGAGGGCAACGATATCGCCGGCGCTCGTGCTCTCGATGTCCTCCATCTGATCGGCATGCATGCGAACGAGCCGGCCGGCCTTACTGCGCTTGCCGGTGCGCATGTTGACGATCGAATCGCCCTTCAGAAGCTTGCCCTGATAGACCCGGATGTAGGTGAGCTGCCCGTAGGGGCCATCCTCGAGCTTGAAGGCCAGGGCGACAAGCGGGTCGTCGGGGGCCCCGCTCAAGGAGTGGGGCGTCTCCGCCTCCGTGAGATCGAGCGCCTCGTGCGCGATCTCGGTCGGATTGGGCAGGTAATCGACGACGGCATCGAGCAGCGGCTGCACGCCCTTGTTCTTGTAGGCCGACCCGACAAAGACCGGGCAAAGTTGCTCCTTCAGCACACCGGCACGGATCGCCTCCCGAATCATCGGCTCGGTGGGCTCGCCCTCGAGGACGGCCATCGTCAGCTCATCGGAGAACATGGCGGCCGCATCGAGCAGCGTCACGTGGCGGGCTTCGGCCTCCGCGCGCATCTCGCCGGGAATCTCGTCCACGCGGATCTCGTCCCCGTGGGGTCCCTCGAAGTAGAGCGCCTTCATCGTGATGAGATCGATCAGGCCGCGGTGTTCCGCCTCGAGGCCGATGGGCAGCTGCAGGAGCACTGCATTGAGGCCCAGCTTGTCGCGCAGCTGCTCGACCACGCGGTAGGGATTGGCGCCCACGCGATCACACTTGTTGATGAAGGCCAGGCGCGGCACCCCGTAGCGGCGCATCTGGCGGTCGACGGTGAGCGACTGCGACTGCACGCCCGCCACCGCACAGAGGATCATGATCGCCCCATCGAGTACCCGCAAGGCACGTTCGACCTCGATGGTGAAGTCCACGTGGCCCGGCGTGTCGATGATGTTGACGTTGTGACTATCCCACTCGCAGTAGGTCGCGGCCGAGGCGATCGTGATCCCTCGCTCGCGCTCGAGTTCCATCGAATCCATCTTGGCGCCCACGCCGTCACGGCCGCGCACCTCGTGCATCGCGTGGATGCGCTTCGTGTAATAGAGAATACGCTCGGTCAGGGTCGTCTTGCCCGAGTCGATGTGGGCGCTGATCCCGATGTTCCTGACCTTGCTCAGATCCTTGATCATGGTTCGATTCCGTCTCTTTCCGCGCACTCGCGGCGCGGATTACATGGTCTTGTTGGACACGGCGAAAAAAGCCGGAAGAGCATAGCGGATTTTCGGGGGCGATTGCAAACATTCTGCTCGTTCGGCTGGACGCTCACGAAAAGCGAATGGTCCAGGGTGGTCTCGGCGAGGCTCGGCTGCGAGGCTCGGCAGCCCTGATCGACCGGAAGGCTCGCCGGCCACGCTCGACGGAACGCCTGCCTGTGGCACCCGACAGAACGTCTGCCCGTGGTGCTCGACAGAACGCCTGCCCGTGGCGCCCGACGGAACGTCTGCCCGTGGTGCTCGACAGAACGCCTGCCCGTGGCGCTCGACGACACCGCTCCTCAGCGGTGGCAGGCGAACACGGAAACGGGGACCCGGCGCATCCTATCCGCCGAGTCCCCGCCCTCAGGGTACCGCGGCCCCGCTCCGGGGGCCCAGGTGATGTCAGGGTCTTGTGCCTTTCTGCAAACGTTCCCTTTGAGAGGTCCTATGGGTTTGTTCACCGCCCATAGTCAGAGCAACCGTCTCTAGATACACGAATGTTAGCGGCGGGTTTCAGGGTTTTGGGCGGATGGACGCACGGCAAGGCCCAAATCCGCCGCTGGATGGCCCGTCCGCCGGAAGCATCTATTCGGCAACCATCTAGAGCGCTCGCCCCGCGCCATTCCAACCGGCGCCCCGGGCCATTCCAGCCGGCGCCCCGGACCATTCCAACCGGCGCCCCGTGCCCCCCACCCCCCCAGGGTGTGCGAAACGACGCGAGAACGATCGGAGAGCCGGCCGCACGGCACCGGCGCGCACACCCTGCTGGAGATCCGGCGCGCCGCCAGCCGTGCCGGGGAAGCTTCATGGCCCGAGGGGCGCACCACCCTCATGGAGAACCGGACCGAGCGGCGGTAGGCGCCTCCAGGTGGGCGGCCAGCATCCGGCGTGCTTTGCGCATGGCACGCCCGCGGTGGCTCAAGGCCTGCTTCTCGGCCAGGGTCATCTCGGCAAACGTCTTGTCCTTCTCGGGCAGGTAGAAGACCGGATCATAGCCGAAACCGCTCTCGCCACGCGGCTCGGACAGGATCTCTCCCTCGCAGGCGCCCGCGAGTAGCAGTTCACTACCATCCGGAAAGACGATGGCCACCGCAGTGCGAAAACGCGCGGCCCGGGAGCCGGCGGGCACCTCTTTCATCTCGGCGAGGAGCTTCTCCAGATTCTTGTGGTAGCTCTGCTCGGGGCCGGCGTAGCGGGCGCTGTGAACACCGGGCTCCCCTCCCAGAGCATCCACCTCGAGACCCGTGTCGTCAGCCACGCACAGCTCGCCGGTGGCCTCGTGCACCGCGCGGGCCTTGAGGAGCGCGTTCTCCTCCAGCGTCTCCCCGTTCTCCTCGACCGGTTCGCTACCGGGGTACTCCCCCGCGCTGACGACCTCGACCGGAAGACCTTCGAGTGCATGGGCCAGCTCACGGATCTTGTCGGGATTGTGGCTCGCAAAGACGAGTCGCATCTGGGTAGCACCTCCGTGTGAGTCTGTGATTCTACTCGACCACGATTCGGCCCGAGCGCGCAGCGGAACCGGCCTCGAGCTCATAGAAGTAGACGCCCGGTGTGAGACGCTCGATGACCACGTTGTAATCGCCGGCGCCGATGGTCGCCTCGACGGGCACCCTCACGCAACGGCCCAGGAGGTCGTAGACGGCCAGACGCACCGCCGACTCGGCCGCGAGTGCAAAGCCAATCGTGCAGGACGGTCGCGCCGGGTTCGGATACGCCGCGTGCCAACGGATCACATCGCTGGGGATCTCGGGACCCTCCGGCCCGACCCACACGCCGGCACTGGCCTCGTACCAGGCGTAGTAGAGATCCCCGAAGTAGTTGTACTCGTAGGCGATGTGCGGCTGATTGTGGCTGTCGACGGCGATCGATGCCCAGTTGCCCACATCGTACTGGGCATGGACCGTCTCGTACTGCCAGGCCTGGCCGTCCCAGTGAGCGTAATCGAGATCGTTGCCGGCCATGTCCCAGCAGGCGATATGCGGACGGTCGGCGCCGTCAACGGCGATGGAGCTGTACCAGCCAACCTGCCCGGCGGCATTGACCGTCTCGATCTGCCACTGGGCGCCATCGAAGTGCGCGTACTTGAGATCGTAGGCGCTGTAGTAGCAGTAGGACAGGTGAGGCTTGTCCAGGCTGTCCAGGTCCAGCGACAGCCAGAGGCCGGTCTCCCCTTGCGCATCGATGGTCTCGATCTGCCACTGGGCACCATCGAAGCGGGCGTACTTCAGATCACTGCCGGTGGCGTCATAGTAGGCAATGTGGGGACGATCTTCGCCGTCGATCTCGATCGAACTCCACGCGCCCACTTCGCCGGCCGTATCAACCAACTCGAGATGCCAGCTACTTCCGTCGAAGCGGGCGTACTTCAGGTCGCTGTCGCCGTAGGTGACGTAGTAGCGGTAGGAGATGTGCGGGCGGTCCTGACTGTCGAGCGCGATCGATGTGTAATCACCCACATAGCCGGCCGAGTCCAGGAACTGGATGTGCCAGGCAGCGCCGTCGTGGCGCGCGTACTTGAGTGCGGAGCTAGGGAAATCGTAGTAGGCAATGTGCGGATGGCCATTGCTGTCGATGGCGATCGAGGTCCACCAACCGACATTGTCTCCGGCATCGACCATCTCGATCTGCCAATCCACACCGTCGAACCATGCATGCTTCAGGCCGCCTTCGGTGTTGTTGTAGTAGGCGATGTGCGGGTGGTCATCCTGATCCATCGCGATCGACGTATACTCGCCCGTCGATCCCTGCGTCTCGATCGGAACGATGTGCCAGCCGTCGGCTGAGGCCGGCAGTGCTGTCAGTGCTATCAGTGCCGCCATTGCCGCCAGTGCCATCAGTGCCGTCAGTGCTTTCAGCGCCCTCAGTGCCGCCAGAGGCATGAGCAAGAGCATCGCCAGCAAGCACATGACAGACGAGCGCTCCGCGTGAGCAGGCCCCGACAAGCGGCGCGGCAGAAGCGGGAGGAGCGCGAGGCTTTCGAGAAGATACCGACTCGCCAGGGACAGCCGGGAGCGCCCGAACGGCTGAGAGCGCCCGAACGCCTGGGAGCGCCCGAACGGCCGGGAGCGCCCGAACGGCTGGGAGCGCCCGAACGGCCGGGATTGCCCGAACGGTCGGGATCGTCCGAACGGCCGGGATCGCCCGAGCAGATCTCGAGAATGATGCGTGTGAGGAGAGCGATCAGAATGCGAGTGATGCGAATGATGCGAGTGATGCGAATGATGCGAATGAGGAGAATGAGAATACTCTCGTCCCATGGCGGCACCTCCCAAACAGCAGCCACCCAGCGTTGCGTCTGCCCCGCCTCCAGTATACCACTTCGGCGCTATTCCGCCAGAAGCAGCTTCCGGGTGAGGGTCAGCGAACCACATTGCACGCGACACAGATACACGCCGCCCGGTAGCCCTTCCCCGCACGCACCACGCCCATCCCAACCGAGATGCAACGCGCCGGTGCGCGATGGGCCGGTGTAGAGTTCGCGCACCTGCCGGCCCGTGGCGTCGAAGATGGCCACCTCGATCGGCCCGGCCTCATGGGGTAGCGCCAGGACGATCGTCGTGCCCGTCGCTGGCGGGACCGGATTGGGTGCGTTCCACAGGCGGATGCCCGGCTCGGCCGCCGCGGGAAACTCGGTCCCGCTCGCGTAGTCCAGGATCTCGGCCAGTGCGCACGGATCCTGACGAGGGTAGATGTCGCCCCGGTCGGTGGAGAAGCTGCCGTGCTCGAGGAAGTGCTGGTTGTAGTAGGACACGTCCACGCTCGTACCGGCGATTGGATCGGAGATCGTCAGGAAGCCCATATTGATGAGAGTGCCGCAGGTGACGCAGTTGTAGAAGCCGTAGGCCGGGTGGTGCGTCAGGTAGGTCTCATCCGGGAGAGGACCTTCGGGCAACTCGGCGATCCGCCCGGCCAGATAGGTCGCCACGAACCTGCCATCCGGCACGCCATCGAGGTTCTCGTCGGGGTCCTCGTGGTCGAAGCCGAAGTAAGCCTCCTCCTCGTCGGTCAGTCCGTCGCCGTCGGTGTCGCCCTCCACCGGGAGCCAGTGGGCCGTGCCATCACCGAGGAGCAGGGTCTGAAGGACCACCGGCAGCAACCGGCCGTGGTTCTGGGTGCCGTCGTAGACGAAACTGCCCTGTCCCAGGCAGTGCAGACTGACGAAGGGCGCTATGAGCGAGAGGCCCTCGGCGGGATTGACGATCTCGGCGGCGCCCATGTTCGCCCAGGCCCCGCAGATCTCGCATTGCTCAACCCCATCCATCCAGTGCTCGAGCAGGTAGGGCTGGTCGGGACGCGGTTCGCGCGGGATCTGGCTCAGCAGGGCTCGCAATCGCTCAGCCGTCTGGGGTCCGTCCTCGAGCGAGTCGTTGTCGGTATCGGGATCGGCCGGATCGGTCTCGAGCAGCGGCTCCTCTTCGCTGAGCAGGCCGTCCTCGTCCGGATCCGTGCCGACCGGCGGCACCAGGTGGCCGAACTCACACGGGAAGAGGATCTCCTTGAGCGCCTGCAGGTCGGCCCGACCCGAATGGACGCTCCCCTGATAGGACAGCCCGCCATGCTCGAGGTAATGCAAGGCGATATAGGGCAGGGTCAAGGTCAGATCACGCAGGCTGTGATGGATCTCCACGAAGCCCATGTTGACCTGCTCCCCGCACACCGAACAGGACTCGATGCCGTAGACCGGATGGTCGGTCACGAGGACGTTCGGCGGCGGGTTCTCGATCAGCGCGCGGATCCACTGAGCCACCTGGACGCCATCGAGGACGAGGTTGCCATCGGAGTCGTTCAGGCTCCAGTCGGTCCCGATCACGATTTCCTCTGGAACTGCAAGGTAGTCGTGGTCGGCGTCGTCCCCAATCGGCAGCCAGTGAGGGTCCTCCGCCCGTGCCAGCCCCGCGGCACCGGCGATGAACGCCACGGCCGCCGCCGCGCGGGCCGCATCCCGTGCCATGGACACCGCCGCCTGCGCCGTGCTGGATGACGCCGCCTGCGGCTTGC
>CAZZIF010000194.1:0-8061 GCA_964654025.1 uncultured bacterium | reverse complement strand
GAACCGCGGGCGGGCGCATTCTCTCTGGTGAAGGCGTGCTGGGTCTCTCGAGCGCCTTCCTGTGCGCTGGCGCGCCGACGGTCATTGCCACGCTTTGGGAAGCACCCGACCGTTCGACGGTGCGTCTGGTCGATCGTTTCTATGATGCTCTGGCTCGCGGCCTGGATGCGTCCGCGGCCCTGGCTCAGGCACGAGAGAGCATGCGGGCGGATCCCTCCACACGGCATCCCTACTACTGGGCGGGGTTCGTCCTGGTTGGCGACGGTGATGGCCGCGTGGCACTGGAGACGCGGCCCCTGTGGGAGCGCCGCCCCTGGTTGCTTCCAACCATCGTGCTGCTGTTCGTCGCCGTGCCCTTGGCCTGGATCCGGAAATGGCGTTAGCTGCGGGCGGCTCCGGAACCGCGGGATTGGCCTTTCAGTGGCCTCCTCTGCCAGGATCCCGTAGGTTCTCTGTGATTCTCCAACGTGAGGAATGTCCTTTGTCGTGAGAGCGCTGGATGAACAGAGCGACGAGGCGCTGGCGCGAATGGCGCTAGACGATCCGAGCAATCCTGCCGGGCAGCAGGCCGCCACGCTGTTGTTTGGACGCTATCAGCGACGCGTCTATCTGTGGTGCTTCCGGTATTGCCGCGAACATGAGCGGGCGCTCGATCTTGCGCAGGACGTGATGCTGAGCGCCTGCCGAAACCTGTCGTCCTACAGCGGAGAGGGACGGTTTTTCTCATGGCTCTTCGCCATCACGCGCAATTGCTGTTTGAACGCGCTGCGCAAACCCCGGCTGCTCAGGGACGAGGCTGTCGACCTGGAGACGCTGCGCGCGCCTCAGGCGGGGCCCGATGAGGAGTGGGTGGAGAAGCTGGGCGAAGAGACGGTACTCAAGGCGATCCGCGATCACCTCGATGCGCGCGAGCAGGAGGCGATTTACCTGCGGTGTTTCGAACGACTGCCCGTCGATGAGATCACGACCATGCTCTCGATCACGAGCGCATCCGGTGCCCGGGGATTGCTGCAGAGCGCCCGGCGCAAGTTACGAGCTGCTCTGGCGAAGCCGCCGGGAGACCGGCGCGGTGCCGGGCGATGACGAAACGGCCTGCAGGGGGCCATCAGACCCGCGGCGATCCGCGTGGGGAGGGGAGGCGCTATGGACTCGACCTGCTACCGCACGGATGAGCTGGGCGATCTGTGCCACCTGGACGACTCGGATCCGCGCCTGGCGCATGCCCGCATCTGCCCCCGCTGCCGTTCCCTGCTGATTGCCGTGCGCTCATTCCAAGAAGCACACGACGCGCCCCCCGGAGCGTGCCCGGACGAGGCCGACCGCCGTCTCGCCGCGGTGGTCGCCCAAGAGCTGGATCGTTGGGAGGGCCAACCCGGGGCGAGCGAACAATCCGCACCGCACCGGCCGTCGGCTGGGCGGGGGGGGGCGTGGAGCAAACTCTGGGCACCCGCGTTGCGCCCGGCCTGGGGAATCGCGGCCCTGGCGGTTATCGCGCTGGGGGTGGCCGTGCTGCAACCCGGCCCCCCGGACGAAGAGGCGATCCGAGGCGAACGCGGGCAGCCGTCTGTTGGCCCCGAGCTGCTTCCCGTCACAAGGCCGGACCCTGAATCGATTCTCTTCCAATGGCGCGCCGTTGCCGATGCGGATCGGTACGAAGTCCGTTTCTTCGACCCGGGCTTGAATCTCCTGCTCACCCAGCCGGCCGGGACCGACACGCTGCTACGCGTGCCGGCGGAGCGACTGCGCACAGCCTCGCCTGCCGCCGGGAAGCGGCTGCTGTGGCAGGTCGTCGCCCTCAGGCATGGCGACCACATCAGCGTCTCGCCACCAGGCGGCTTCGAATTGCCCTGAAGCCAAGGCGCAGGTGGGAAGGTGCGGTGACCTGTGTTCTCTGACAAGGGAACCACCTCGAAGCGAAGGTCAGTGAGATCGTTCGTGATGCTACAGAGTCGTGCTTCGCAGATCGTCGATTTCGAGGTTCGCGGGCGGATTCTGCGGCTGATCAGGGCAACATGGGCTTGATCTGCGGAGGGTAGGGAGATGGCAAGAAGTCGGCGGTGGTCCATTCTCGCGGAGCAGTGTGTCCAGCCAAGGCTGGCATGTTTAGGGGCTGCAAGGCAGACACTGTGTCTGGGCGTGTTTCTCCGCCGAAGGCGGATCGCGTCGATCCGCCTCCTGCGCCTCTCTCACCGCCTGTTCCCCGGCTGCTCCAAGGTGATTTCTGCCTAGCGCTTGATCTTCCTCGGCCTGCGGATGACCACCTCGCGAACCCGAGGGAGCCGACCTGGCGGACTACCCGGCTCACGATGTGTCGGTCACGCTTCTTGTCTCCAGTAGTTGCGTAATACCCCGCGTTTTTGGCGTGGGGATACTTGTGCGAGGTTCACAAGTCTGTCAATCAGGGCCAGGGCGGCAGCGGCGAAGGTGGCGGCGCGCCAGACGGCCAGCGCCGGCAGCCGCCGCAGGAACGACGTGGCACACCTGCGGCGACTCGGCCTTCTGTCGAGTGCTGCCTGTCCACCCCTCGAATGATCACCGTTACGCGGATCAACCACCACGCACACCCCCTGATCCCGCCACCGTCCACACCCGCTCCGCCTCCGTCTCGTCCGGATGCTCCCACCGCCGGATCATACGCTCGATCGCCGGCCACGGCACCGGTCGATCCCGATTCCGATTGCGTTCGCGCAGCGTAGACGGGTCTGTCTCGACGAACACGACGTGCACCGCGGCGTCGTAATCGCGACACAAGGCGATCCATCGCCACCGCATGTCACGGGAGATATTGGTCGCGTTCAGCACGAAATCGGTTCCGGCACGCAGATGCACCCTTGCGCGATCTCGGGCCGCCGAGGCCACGCGGCCCTGGTCGGCGGTCGGCGCCACGTTCAGCTCGGCGCGGATCTCATCAAGTGAGACGATGGGATGGCCTTGCATGTTTGCCGCGATCCAGGTGTCCTTCCCGCTACCGGGCAGGCCGCACACCAGGGTCGCCGTGCAGCGCGGGTCGAGCCCTGCGGGGTCGCCATGGAGGGCGTCGTTTCGGTTGCGCTGCAGATAGGCGATCCGGGCGCGGTCGCTGGCGAAAGAACGGGGTGCGTCGAAACACCCGAGTTCACAGGCCAGCTCGCCGGCGAGGGCGATTCTGTCGAGCAGGCTCGCCTGGTCGCTACAGATCCGTCCTCGCGCATCGGCGGCGGCGATGGTCGGCGTCCGCGGCGCGCCACGCCTCGCTGTCCAGCAGTGCCTCGCAGACCATGCGCACATGCGTCGCGACATCGCCCTCGCCGTGATGCACGGGACCCTGAGGCACGCCCTGCAGCGCGGCGATCCAGTCGAAGGCCGCGCACAACGCCTGCCAGTCGAAGCCGGAGCCGTCGCTCGCCGGCACCAGATCGAGCAGGTTCATCGCTCACCGCCGAGGCGATTGTACAGCCGTGGGCGCGTCATCCAGTGCGTGTCGGCATCTTGCACGACCTGGGTGAACGATGGCCGCACCCACTTGAAACGCTCGATCACGGCCTCGTCGTCCTCGATCTTGAAGTACAGCCCTTCGCGCGCCGGCCGGGCGTCGAGCTGTGCGCGCAGGATCTGCGCGGCCCGCGGGTCCACTTCGGCCAGGGCGGCGGCCAGGTTCTCCCGCCATCGTTCGGTCTGGTAGGCCGAACGGGCGCTCTCGTCGAGAAACGCCCCGGCGCTCGCCCGGGCGGAACCGGCCTGCACGACCGCCACCGGCACGACCGGTCCCCCGGCCAGCAGCTCTCGCCGCGATGCCGTCGTGAGGAATCGACCGCGCTCGTGATCGAACACGTCGAACTCCAGGAAGAACGACGGCAACCCGTCGTAGAAGACCGTGTGCGTGGCGTGCAGCCACTCGCCGAACAGCACGAAGCGCCGGCCCAGCCGCTCACGGAGCCACGGCTCATGCCTCGCCGCCCAGGCCTTGAAGCGATCGAAGTGCCATTCGCGCGGCCCGCCGCGCAGGACATGGCCGCGGCTCTGCAAGCGCAGTGCGCCCTCGCTGTCAAACCAGATCCCCGCGTTGGCGCCATCGACCTTCTCCTCGATGACGAGCCCCTCGTGATCGAGGCGTTCGATCGCGACCAGGGGCAGCGCGACGTCGTCGCCCTGGCGGTGCGAGCCGGTCAGATGCGGGGTCCGCGGGTACTTCAGCATGGGGAGGGTCATGGCCTGGTCGCCGTGGCGATCGCGATCGTGTGCCCGGGTACGAACATCAGGGAGACGCGGCTCGCTCCGGCCCGGTTCAGCCGCTCTTTGAGGTCGCGCGGATCGAAGCAGTGGAGGTGCTCGGGGTTGTCGTCTGGCTTGCCGGGCACGCTGAGCACGACGAAGCGCTCCGCCAGCGCGAACGCCCGCTCGAGAGCCGGCTGCGGGTCGACGAGGTGCTCGACGACCTCGAGCAGTGCGACCACGTCGAAGGTGCGCGCGCCGAGGTCGACCGCGGGGAACTCGCCGCAGACCGCCGCGATGTTCGCCATGCCCCCGCGACGGACGGCCTCGATCGACGCGATGCGGTGCGGGAGCGGATCGACACAGGTCACGTCCAAGCCGGGAAAGGCGTCCAGCAGCGGCCACAGGAACGCGCCGCGGCCCGACCCGATGTCCAGGAGCGACCGCGGGCCCACGCCGCGCAGGAAACCGATCACCTTCGCTGCGCGGGGCAGCGGGTCCTTCCTCTTGAAGCGGTGCAGGTCCAGAGCGTGTCTGCGCGCCACTTCGAGGTGCTGCTCGTCGGACGCTGCATCCGGCGGCGGCTCTTCGATCGAACCTCGAATGGACGCGCGGACCAGATCGCGCCAGTAACGTTCCATCATCGCGTTTCTCTACGTTCCTTGCCGCTCGTCAGGATCTACGACCGCTGACACCAGCGACCCTGCCCGCGTGGTCAGCCATCCGGCCTCCTCACGAAGCCGAGTCTTCGGACAGGCCACCGCCATTCGGCTCCGTGTTCCGCCACACCCAGCGCGTCGATGTCTGCCTCCAGCAACGAGATCGTCTCGCCAGAGCAGGCTTGGTCTTCCATACCCATACCCGAACTCGAGTTTCGCCATGTCTTGGCCGGCGTCCAGGATCGCGGATCGCCCTGGCCAACGACTCCAGCCCGTGGCGCCTCCCTGTACCCCTTTTCGTGGTAGTTGCGCGACACCTGGACGCTCGCGACATCACCACCAGGAAAGACGACAGTCGTCAACCGGTCCCCACGGACCGCACCAGTGTCCAGAGCATACAACCCGTGGGGTTCGAGAGTCACCCGACGATAGCCGATGTGCTGCCCGCAGATCAGACGCTCGACCGACGCTTCCTGATCGCCCGCTAGTGTCCGGTATCCTCGCCCGCGGAGCCGGTCGGGTGGTCCCGGCCGGCGCCCCTTCAGGCGACCGAAGTCCAGAGTCTGTCGGCCACACGTGGCGCCGCGCCAGTTCTCGACCATACCGGGTGTCGGGCCTGGATTGAGCCTCCTCCGGCGTCGCCTCGAACTGACCGGCCATCTCCCCATCGGTCGCGTTGGGCACGCCTATGACATTCGCAGGGCCCGCACCCGGCTATTGCCTCTTCCACGCCTCCAGAAATAGGTTGTCGGAGAACACGCCGGCCGCATGGAAGATCCGCGCTCCCGAAACACGGAGCCCGTACGGGAGACAAGCGAGCATGCCTTCACTCAGGAGCAAGAGTCCGGTCAGGGCGCTTTGGGCGATGCGAAACGTGAACCCGGCCCCGTCCCGAGACCGCAGCACCCTTTGCAGGCGACGTTTCTGGCCCGCATGCCGGATCGCGACAAACCCCTGCCGGGTCAATGCGCGAAACAGCTCTCGATAGGTGTATTCCCGCAGGTGCATCCCGGAAGCCGTGCGATGACCGAAAACCCGGGAGAGGTCGTGTGGGCCCGTGTATCGGTGGGGCGTGTTCAGCACATAGCGCCCACCCGGTTTCAGGATCGTGTGGACCTCTTTGAGGTGCAGGTCCAAGTCATCGGGATGCAGATGCTCGATAAGCTGATTCGAGAGGACGAGATCATAGCTGTCGGGCTTCTCGAACTCCGTCAGCTTGACTCCGTCGGTCTCGTGCCAGACCAGGGTCGCATCGTCCGAGGCATCGCGCTCACCGCGCTCGATGGTGATCTCGGTCGCGACGCAATCGTGTCCTCGGTTCGCCAGAAGCGTGATCAGCTCCCCTCGACCGGAACCGATCTCATAGATGCTCAGCGGCTCGTCGCCAATCACATCCAGCCAGTCGGCAAACCTCTCTCTGTCTGTCCGGCGGTCGCTGCCGTCCATCAGTCTGTTGAGCCATGAGATCTCACGGTAGAGCAGCGTGTAGCATCTCTCGAAAACCTCTCTCCTCTTCTCGGGCGAAGATTCCAACAGTTCCTGCGTTAGTTTCCTCTCGAGATCCCAGTGCCTGAGAATCATCGTCTCGGTCACACCAGCACCTTCCAGGATGCCGTAGTTCTCTCTGTACCTGTCAACGAGTTCAGGTTCTCTGGACTCCATCCATTCACCTCGCAGAAGAGACCAAGTCACGGCCCGCCGCTAGGAGTTGATGCCGATACCGCGACATCGGCGCCGGCGCTGCACGTGCTTGTTCATGAATGACGCATGAAGCCGACGCAAGGCTCCCTTGCTGTGCATCCGTAAATCCCAAATCAGAGATTCCATATCCCGATCTTGACGGCACAATCGTAGCGCGTTTGATTCGCCACGAACAGCGCGTAAGCGTAAGGCTGCGCAGGTTGCCGGCGTGCATCTTCGAGTTCCTGGGGTGGGGCCTGCGCGAGACGCTATGCGAGCCATCGCCGATCTGCGAAGATCTGCGCACCCAGGCCGTCATCTTCTATGAAGATGACGCCACAGACGCCCCCGCAGACGAATCGGCGCGCTCGGCACGCGAACTGGTGCCGCGCGTTGGCGATAAGGGGCTTGCTCCCGTCCGGATCCAGCGGAGAGAATGTAGCGAACCCGTGTCGATTCGCCCGGTTTGGGCGGGCGCGAGCTAGCGGGGGGGGAAGGACCTGAAGGCGCACACTCTCAGCACGATCCCCTGAGTTTGGGCACTACTGGGCCGGTCCATCGCAAGGGGGCAACCAGCGTGTGGATGGCCGCCGATCGCCCCTGCGATGTGGCCCGCCCGCCGCCGGGAGCGGGGCAGGACATGTCGGACCCGAGGCTACACGAACGGGATCTGGATCTGCTTGCCGGGCAGGCTGCCGAAGGAAATGATCCCGCGCGCGAGGCGCTGCTGGCCGCCCTGCGCGTAAGACTCCTGCCGGTCGCCAAACGACGGGTGCGGGAGGAGGATAGCGAGGACTTGGTCCACGATGGGCTGAGGATCGTGCTGGAGAAGCTCGGGGCGCGTGCAGTGCGCAGGCCGATCCTCATCTGGTCGTACGCGGTCTTGCGCAACGTGATCGGCAACTACTACCAGAAGCGGCAGCGCCGCGGCGAACAGGTGTGCCTCCAGGATGAACGACTGGTGGCGCCGGGGACCAGCCTCCAGCCGGCCGAGGTCGCCGGCGACGAGATGGAGGCCCTGGGGTCGGCTACGACGGCACCGGAGATGGCCAGAGCTCTGGCGCGGCTGAGCCGCCAGCACCCGCGCTGCGCCGTGCTCTTTGGCTTGATCCTCGAGTGTCTGGGGGAAATCGGGGATCCGGCCGAGGCCACGCGAGAAGCCCTGTGCCGGATGCGGATGCAGGATGGCGCCCCCACACGCAATGCGCTCTACGTGTTGCTGCACCGGTGCCGCACGCGGCTGCGGCGACTCTTGGACGAGGAAACGGACAAGGAATCATGAAGGAAGAAATCCGCTGCATCGATCCCGACAAGGGCGCCATGCTGGCTGCCTACGAGATGGGCCTCTTGACCTCGCAGGACCGCCGCGAGTTCGAGCAGCACGTCTCGCTCTGTCCGGCCTGCCAGGAGCAGCTTTATGCTATGGCGCCGCACATGACCACCATGCAGGCCAATCCGGCCTCGACCGGTGAGACGCTCAGCGGTGGCATGGGTGGCATGGGCGGGATGGGCGGGATGCAATCGCACGCCT
>CAZZIF010000193.1:0-8077 GCA_964654025.1 uncultured bacterium | reverse complement strand
TGGGGGCGCGATTGTCGCTACCCGGCATCCCGCTTTCGGCCTTCCTGGAGGGGCGCTACGCGAAGGGCTTCGACGAGGATCTGCCCGAAAGCAAGTCGATCTATCTGGGGGCGAACATCGCCCTGTGAGGTGGGCATGATTGCTGTCTTGCAACGCGTCTCGCGGGCTGAGGTGCGCATCACTGGCCGGAGTCCGGCGGCGATCGGTCCCGGCTTGCTGATCCTGTTGGGTGTGGCCCGGGGCGACGGCGAGCCGGAGGCCGAGTGGCTTGCCAAGAAGTGCCTCTCGATGCGCATCTTCCGTGACGAGCATGACCACATGAACCGCTCGTTGGCGGATGTGGGGGGCGAGGTGCTGGTTGTCTCCCAGTTCACGCTGCTCGGCAACTGCATCAAGGGCCGCCGCCCCAGTTGGAGCCACGCCGCCGACCCCGGCGAAGCCGAGCAGCTCTACGAGTCCTTTGTGGCGCACCTGCGCCGCGGGCCCTTCCCCGTCAAGACCGGCGTTTTCCAGGCCATGATGGAAGTGGACAGCGTCAATGACGGCCCGGTCACCCTGATCATCGATACCCGGGACTGGAAAGGCGGCGGAGCCGACGCGGACCTCGGCCGTGCCGCCGAACGGATTCTTGGCGTCAAGCACCGGCCGCTCGTCTTGGCGTCGCGATCACCTCGTCGAGCGCGCCTCCTGGAGATGCTGGGCGTTCGCTTCGAGGTGCGTGAACCCGAGGAGGATGGACGCGGATGGCGTGCCGGGGAGGATCCGGCCGCCTATGCACTCCGTCAGGCGGAAGAGAAGGCGCGGTCGGTAGCCGCCAAGGTGCGGTGCGGTACCGTACTGGGCGCGGACACCGTCGTCTACCTCGATGGCGAAGTGCTCGAGAAGCCGCGCAATGCCCAGGAGGCCGAAGCCTACTTGCGACGGCTGTCCGGACGCGAACACGAGGTCTATACTGCCATCAGCCTGGTGCCCGCTCTGGTGCCCGCTGCCACCGACATGACCGATCCTGGCTTGACGAGCGCCGGGGCTGTGGAGTGCTCGGGGGTGACGATGAGCACGCTTGACGATGAGACGATCCGCGACTATGTGCGTATGGGCGAGCCGCTGGACAAGGCGGGCGCCTACGGCATTCAGGGTGTGGGCGGCATGTTGGTCGCGAGCATTCGGGGGTGCTTCTTCAACGTCATGGGCCTGCCTCTGAACCGGTTGCGCGAACTCATGCACACACTGGAGGCGCGGGCATGAAGGTACCCACGATTGAATGGGGCTCCCTGGGAGTGCGGCTACTGGATCAGACTCGGTTGCCGCGCGAAGTGAGCGTTCTCGAACTCGATGAACTCGAGGCGCTGTGTGAGGCGATCGCCAGCTTGCGCGTGCGCGGAGCGCCGGCGATCGGCATCGCGGGCGCCTATGGGCTGGCGCAGGCCTGTCGGCTTTGCGCGCAAGAGCGCTTCGAGGCACTGGGACCGGCGGTCGCGGCCCGGGCGGATGCATCTGCGTCGTTGTCCACCCGTCTTCACGCAGCGGCCCACCGGTTGCGTGACGTGCGGCCCACGGCCATCAACCTGGCGTGGGCGGTGGATCGGGTGTGGGACCGGCTCGACGATGCCTGGCGAAGGGGCGAGGCCGATCCGAAGGATGCACATGCGGCACTCGAGATTGCCCTCGAGGAGGCTCGCGCCATCCATGAAGAGGACCTGGAAGCCTCGCGTGCGATGGGGCGAGAAGGCGCCGAGCTGGTGCCCCGTGGCGCGCGCATCCTGACCCATTGCAACACCGGCGGCCTGGCCACCGGCGGCCTTGGCACGGCCCTGGCCGTCGTCTTCGAAGCCGCCCGCCAGGGCAAGGATCCGCTTGTCTACGTGGCCGAGACGCGTCCCCTCCTGCAGGGCGCCCGGCTGACGGCGTGGGAACTCGAGCGGGCCGGGATCCGCGCCAGCCTGCTCGTCGACGGGGCCCGTGCTCATCTGATGGCGACGACCGGGTGCGATCTGGTGCTGGTGGGGGCCGACCGGGTGGCGGCCAACGGCGATACGGCCAACAAGATCGGCACCTTGGCGGGCGCTGTGGCCGCAAAACGTTACGGGGTGAGCTTCTACGTGGTGGCGCCGACCAGCACCTTCGATCTTGCGATAGCGACCGGGCAGGAGATTCCGGTGGAGATGCGCGGCCCCGGTGAGGTGCGTGCCTTCGGAGACATCCCGGTGGCCCCGGAGGGAGTGGACGTCTGGAATCCGGCTTTTGACATCACCCCGGCCGAGCTGATCACCGGCTGGGTGACCGAGCGCGGTGTGCTCACGCCCCCCTTTGCGGATTGGGGGCCGCCCCGCGGTGGGCGCCGGCCCTCGGCCCCTCAGTCCGACCGGCCTTCGGCCCCTTAGTCCGACCGGCCTTCGGCCCCTCAGTCCGATCGGCCTGCGGCCCCTCAGTCCGACCGGCCTGCGGCCCCTTAGTCCGACCGGCCTTCGGCCGGGCCAGAGGTTCGGGAGCGGGGGAGCGGGGGGCGGGGGGGCGCGTCTGGCAGGCCCTCGCTCCAGAACCGTGCACGGACTGCCGATCGCTTGACGGCGGAGCTTGACACGGTCCTACCGGAGAAGTAGAATCCGTCTTTTGTGAATTGTGGGGGAGGATGCTTCATCTACGAGGTTCTTCGATGTCTACGTATGCGACAAAAGCAGGCGATATCCAGCGACGCTGGTACGTCATCGACGCAGAGGACGCGGTGCTCGGCCGCCTGGCCAGTGAAGTGGCCGCGCTACTGCGAGGCAAGTGGAAGCCCATTACGTGTCCGAATCTGGACGTGGGCGATCACGTGGTGGTCATCAACGCGGCCGGCGTCCGTACCACGGGACGGAAGCTGACGAAGAAGACCTACTTCCGTCACAGCGGCTATCTGGGTGGAGAGAGCTACCGCTCTCTGCGCGAGCGGATGGAGAAGGAGCCGGGCGAGGTCATTCGTGACGCCGTTCGCGGCATGCTTCCCCACACCCGTTTGGGCCGCCAGATGATCCGAAAATTCAAGGTCTACGATGGCGCCGATCACCCGCACGTCGCCCAGCAGCCGATTCCTTACAAGCTGGGTTTGCACGGCAAGGGGTTCCCGGGTCAGGCGAGTGAGGCCCAGAAGTAGGGTTTGGAAGTAGAATTCAGAAGTAGAATTCAAGAGATTCCATCGCACGAGCGGGGAGGCCAGAGTAATGAGTGCTGAGTCCACGGTGCTGGCGACCGGACGGCGCAAGAACGCGGTCGCGCGTGTGCGCGTCTTGCCGGGTACCGGGAACGTCCGGGTCAACAATCGCGATTTTCAGGTGTATTTCCCTCGGGAGACGGTGCGTATGGTCGCCATGCGGCCGCTCGAGGTGACCGAGATGCTGGGCAAGTACGATGTCATCGCCAACTGCCACGGCGGTGGGCTGTCCGGCCAGGCCGGCGCCTTGAGTCTGGGCCTGGCCCGGGCGCTCAAGGCCCTGGATCCGGAAACGAAGACGGCCCTGAGCAAGGAAGGGCTCTTGACCCGTGATCCGCGTATGACGGAGCGGAAGAAGTACGGCCAGCCTGGCGCGCGCAAGCGTTTCCAGTTCTCGAAGCGTTAGTCGATCGGATCCGACGGGGTCCGACGGAGTCCGACGGAGTCCGACGGAGTCCGACGGGGTCCCACGGGTTCCGACACGTTCACACGGGTCCCCACGGGGCCCCGGGCGGCCCCGCGGAGACCTGCTGAGTCCCGCGGAATCCCGCGGAGACCTGCGGAATCCCGCGGAGACCTGCGGAGACCTGCGGAGATCCGCTTAGGTTTCCGGGTGTCTGACGGTTTGGGGAGTCGCATTCGGCTTGATGCCGGATGCGATCACGAACCGCGGGCGCACGGGGAACGAAAGCGGAGTCTTCAGTTCACACATCCCCACTTGGGAGTTCTCCTTGCGCCAACGCGGGAGTCGGGGGATGGAGGATAAACTTCCTATCAACTCGGGGGAGCCATGCTCAATATCGCCGTGAAGGATCTTCTCGACGCTGGTGTCCACTTCGGCCACCAGACCCGCCGTTGGAACCCGAAGATGAAACCCTACATCTTCATGGCCCGCGGCAGCATCTACATCATCGACCTCGAAAAGACGATGCACTGCCTGGAAACCGCGCGTGAAGCCATCCGCAAGGTGGTTGGCGCCGGCGGCAGCGTGCTCTTCGTGGCTACGAAGAAGCAGGCCAAGGAAGTCATCGCCGAGGAAGCCAAGCGCTGTGGCATGTACTACGTCACCGAGCGCTGGCTGGGCGGCATGCTGACCAATTTCCAGACCATCCGCCAGAGCATTCGCTACCTGCGAAGCCTGGAGCGGATGGAGGAAGACGGCACGCTGGCGAAGCTTTCGAAGAAGGAAGCCTCACGCAAGGCGAAAGCCCGTGCCAAGCTGGACAAGACCTTCTCCGGTATCAAGGACATGAACCGCCTGCCGGGCCTGGTCTTCATCATCGACACCACCAAGGAACACATCGCGGTTCGCGAAGCGACGCGCCTGGGTATCCCGTCGATCGGCATCGTCGACACGAATGCCGATCCGGACGAGGTGACCTATCCGGTACCGGGCAACGATGACGCCATTCGCGCGATCCGGCTCTACGCTCGCTTCGTCAGTGACGCCGTGCTCGAGTCGCGGGCGTCGGCGCCTGCGGCGCCGGAGCCGCAACCAAAGGCGCCCGCGTCGGCGGGGCCTACGCCTCCGGTCGACACCACCCGCAGTATCTCGGGCGAGCAAGCCGGTCGTGGGGCCTGGTCTTCCGACAGGCCCGGCCGCGGTGGACGCAGGTAGTCGCGAAGCGCAGTCACTCATTTCGAGGCCAGCAAGCAAGACCTGGACGCAAGGCCAGCAAGCAAGACCTGGATGCAAGGCCAGCAAGCAAGCAGCATCCGATCTGTCAAGCGAGCCGGGGTCCCGATCACCGGCCCAAGAGAAGGAGCAGTTGTTATGGAGATCACAGCGGGAGCCGTCAAGGCGCTCCGTGAACGCACCGGCGCGGGCATGATGGATTGCAAGAAGGCTTTGAACGAGACCGCCGGTGATGTAGAGAAGGCGGTCGAGTATCTGCGCAAGACGGGGATGGCGGCCGCGTCGAAACGGGCGGGTCGCGAAGCGGCGCAGGGACGCGTGGAAGCCTATATCCATCCCGGCAACCAGGTGGGCGTTCTGCTCGAGGTCAACGCCGAGACCGACTTCGTGGCGAAGACCGACGACTTCGTCAACTTCTGCCACGAGGTCGCCATGCACATCGCTGCGGCGCGTCCGCTGGCGATCGAGCCGGATGACCTCGATTCCGAGGTGGTGGCCAAGGAGCGGGAGATCTTCCTCGAGCAGACGAAGGGTTCGGGCAAGCCAGAGAAGATCTGGGACAAGATCGTCGAGGGGCGCATGAACAAGTTCTTCGAGGAAGCCTGCTTGCTCAAGCAGCCCTGGGTTCGCGATCCGAAGGTGACGATCGAGGAGCTTCGCAAGCAGCTCTCGGGCAAGATGGGGGAGAACATCATCATCCGCCGGTTCTCCGTATTCCAGGTCGGACAGAAGTAGCCGGCGCCCGGAGCCGTGGACGCAGAGGATCGGGCGTGTTCTCCTAGGTGGGAACGCGCCCGTTTTGCCATGGGGCCGGGTCGGACTCCAGGGGAAGCCAGGTAGGTGCCAGGGGAAGCCAGGTAGATGCCAGGGGAAGCCAGGTAGGTGCCAGGGGAGGCCAGGTAGATGCCAGGGGAGGCCAGGTAGATGCCAGGGGAGGCCAGGTAGATGCCAGGGGATGCCGAGCGCGAAGCACAGACCCACCGTGTGTTGGTCAAGCTGAGTGGTGAGCTGCTTGTCGGGGAGGGAGGCGCGCCTGTGAGTGCGTCCGGCTTGCGCCTCGTGGCCGACCAGATCGCCGGCGCCCATGATGCGGGTGCGCAGGTAGCTGTCGTCTTAGGGGGCGGCAACATCGTGCGCGGACGCGGCGAACTGGGCGAGCAACTCGACCGTAGCGTGGTCGACTCGATCGGGATGGCGGGTACCCTGGTCAATGCGCTGGCCGTGGCCGCCGAACTTCGGCGGCGCGACCTGCCGGCCCGTGTCCTCTCGGCGTTCGACGTGCCACGCCTGGCCGATCTCTACACTCCCACCTCCGCCCGCAGTGCCCTGGAGCAGGGCGAGATCGTCTTGTTGGCCGGTGGAACCGGCAATACCCACTTCACCACCGACACGGCGGCGGCCCTGCGCGCGCTCGAGACCGGTTGCATGCTGCTGATCAAGGCGACCAAGGTTGACGGGGTCTATAGTGCCGATCCAGTGCGCGAGCCTTCTGCTGAGCGCTTCAAGCACCTCACCTTCGACGAGGTGCTCCGGCGCAAGCTTGGTGTCATGGATCTGACCGCGATTACCCTTTGTATGGAAAACGCACTCCCGGTTGTGGTATTGAATGCCAAGAGGGCCGGCTCCGTTCGGGCCTATCTGCGGGGAGAATCCCTGGGAACGCTCATCGAGGCGGAGGCCTGAACGCTCGCTGCCGGAGCGTAGCGACCCAAACGAGTGGGGAGGCAACGATGACCGACGATGTGAAAGCCGAAGCCATGGACCGGATGGAGAAATCGCTGGAGAAGTTCAGGAGCGATTTGATGAGCGCTCGAACCGGCAAGGCCACACCGGCTCTCCTGGAGCCCGTCAAGGTCGAGCACTACGGTTCGGTGATGCCGCTCTCGCAGGTCGCGTCGGTGTCGGCGCCGCAGCCGCGCCTGCTGGTAGTCCAGGCCTGGGACAAAGGCGCCGTGCCAGCGATCATCAAGGGCATCCAGGCCGCTGACCTTGGACTGAATCCCTCCGAGGACGGCGAGATTATCCGGGTGCCGATTCCAGCTCTCACCGAGGAACGCCGTCTGGACATCGTCAAGCGCTGCAAGAAGTCAGCCGAGGATGCCAAGGTGTCGGTGCGCAACATCCGGCGAGATGCCAACGAGACGCTGCAGAAGGCCGAGAAAGACAAGGAGATCTCCGAGGACGAGATGCACCGAGCCCAGAAAGACATTCAGAAGCTGACCGACGATTACGTCGAGAAGGTCGATGAGGCGTTCAAGGTCAAGGAGAAAGAGATTCTCGAGGTGTGATCGTGGGCAGCAACCTCTTCTGGCGAATCGTGACCGGGGTGTCTGCACTCCCGGTCCTTTTCTTTGCAATCGATTACGGTGGCTGGGCCTACAGCGCCCTGGTGGCCCTGATCGTTACGATTGGGGCCTGGGAGTTCTGGCGCCTGTGCCGGGGGAGCGGTACGGAGCCCGACTTTCCGCTTCTGCTCGTCGGCGCGCTTGGCACGCTGCAGGGGGCCAGCGACCCGCGTCCCGAACGCTTCGTGGTCTTTCTGGGCTTCTTCCTGATGGTGGCACTCCTGGCGATCCTGCGATTCAGCGACGGGCAGGCTTCCGTGCGCTTGGGCCGGTTGCTGCTCGGCATCCTCTACGTCGGCCTGCTGCCGGCCTTCTTGCTCCGCATGCGCGACTTGCCCTTCGGCCGCGACGCGGTCGTGTTGCTCTACGCGGCCGTCTTCGCGTGTGACACGTTTGCCTACGTGACCGGCCGCTGGTGGGGACGACACCGGCTGTGGCCGCGTATCAGCCCGAAGAAGACCTGGGAAGGCGCGATCGGGGGTGTGGTGGGTGCCACCGCGGTCAGCCTCGCCGGGCAGATGTGGTTTGCCGAGTTTCTCTCGCCGGCCGTGGCGGTGGGCATGGGACTGTTGGTGGGCGTGGTGGGGCAGTCGGGTGATCTCGTCGAGTCACTCCTGAAGCGGGAGGCGGGCGAGAAGGACTCTTCGCAGATTCTTCCCGGCCATGGAGGCGTGCTGGACCGTTTCGACAGTCTCCACCTGGCGGCTCCGGCCGTTTATGTGCTCTTCGGCCTGCTGGTCTGAGTTCATGTGAGTTTCGGTCTGCCGGTTCGAAGCCGTTACCGGCTGACTCGAGGCTAGTTTCCCTCACTTCGGCTCGCTTTCGCCCTCGGAGCTACAGTACCGGATCATGCGCCGGATCATGCGCCGGATCATGCGCCGGATCATGCGCCGGATCATGCGCCGGATC
>CAZZIF010000192.1:2013-8088 GCA_964654025.1 uncultured bacterium | reverse complement strand
AGATGCCGACCGCGTCAGGATCCGAGGAATGTGAGCACCCAACCGTGCCACGATCTCGTAGTTGATCGTTCCGCACAGGGCCGCCAATGTGTCGGCCGTGATGGTCTCGCCACCTTCTTGTCCCAGCAGCGTTACCGGGTCGCCTAGCTCCGCATCGGGCAGGTCGGTGATGTCGATCATGCACATGTTCATGCACACGCGTCCCACCAGCGGCGCGCGCCGTCCCGCTACGAGCACGTAGCCGTGGCCTGAGAGGCCCCGATCGTAGCCGTCGTAGTAGCCCATGGGCAAAACCGCCAGGCGCATGGGATGGGTGGTGCGGAAGCTGCAGCCGTAGCCCACGTACTCGCCGGCGGCCACCTCCTTGATCTGTGCGATCCGTGTCTTCCAGGTCAAGACCGGGAGCAGCTCGGGTCCGCGGCCTTCGCCCAGGAGCGTCGAGAGGAAGGTCTCCCGCGAAGGCCACAAGCCATAGCTGGAGATGCCCAGGCGAACCATATCGCCGTGGGTTTGCTGCATCGTAATGGCCGCCGCGCTGCAGGCGGTGTGCACCAGCTGCGGCGGCTTACCGTGGGCGGAGAAGGCCTCGGTGGCCGAGCGCAGGCGTGCCAGCTGTCGCCGGGCATAGGTGTGATCGGTCGTGTCCTCGATGTTGGCGAAGTGGGTGTGCAAGCCCTGCAAGCGCAGGCTCGGTGATTCATCCAGCAGAGCGCACCAGCCGGGGATTTCCTCGGGCAGGATGCCCTGACGGTGGGTGCCGGTCTCGATCTTGAGGTGGACCGGTGTGACGACAGCGGCCTCGGCCGCCGCGCGCGCCAGTCGGCGGGCCACAGAGATCTCGGAGAGTGTGGGCTCGACGCCCGCGGCGACGACCGCGCCGGCTTCCTCCGGCAGGGTTGGTCCGAGGAGGCAGACTGGCGTTTTCCCGGCCAGATCCTCGATGCGCCGGTACTCGGTCAACGAGTGGACTCCCAGGTAGTCGACACCTTCCTCGACGGCCACGGGCGTGAGCAGCCGGTCTCCGTGTCCATAGGCATTGGCTTTGAGCACGGCCATCAGCTTGACACCCGGCCCGATCAGCCGACGAAACGCGCGCAGATTGTGCCGGTAGGCCCGAGCATCAACCTCGATCCACTGAGGGCCCGAGGATTGGGGGAGCGCCGATTGCGGGGCCGACGATTGCCGGCACGACGATGGTGAGGTTGACGATTGTGGGGCCGACGATTGCGGGGGCACTGACTGCCCGGCCCGAGAGGTCTTGAAAGATCCGGGGGAGGGGTTGGATTCCCGATGCATGTTCAGTCAATCTCCGTCATGATGGCCGGCCACACGAACGCCCAGGATGCGGTCCATCCGGAAGACGCGCTCGTGGCCGTGTTCCGGGTGTAGGGCTCGCAGGTAATGCAGCGGACCGTTGTGTTCCATACGAATCGGGCGCATCCAGTGCACACTCACACCCCGCTGGCTTTCGTAATCGAGTTCGACGATGCGTTGGTGCGCCGCCGCATCCGACAGCGGACGCACGACGTCATCCCATTGGCCGAGCGCCAGGGCTTCCTCCCACGTCAGGGGACGGGGCTCCTGGGCTTGCAACAGGACGTCGAGCCGCCGCGGTTCGGGTGCCAGCTTCCGCGTGAGATATCGCAGGAGCGAAGCAGTGGTGAGTACATCGTCGAGCGCGCGGTGGCTGGGTGTGTGATCCAGCGGCAGTTGCGTCCGCAGATCGCCCAGGCTGTAGGAGGACAGCTCCAAGAGATTGCGTGCGAGCCGCAGGGTGTCGAGCACCGGTCCGCTCCAGGGCGGGAGATCCCATCGCTTGCGTTCGCGGCTGAGGAAGCGCAGGTCGAAAGGTGCGTTGTGTGCCACGAAGACGGCTCCCGCAATGATCTCTTCGAGCTGCGGCGCGATCTCCGGGAAGATCGGGGCTGCCGAGACCATCTGGTCATCGATGCCACTGACCTCCCGGGCGGGCGTAGGAATCGGCATTCCGGGATTCAGCAAGCTCTGGAAGCGAGCGGTCTCGACCCAGCCCTCCAGTCGAACGCAGGCCACCTCGATGACCCGGTCGGTCGGTCCGAGACCGGTGGTCTCGACATCCACCACCGCGAAGGCGGCGGTGTCGATGGAGATCTCTGTCGTCGTCACGCTGACTCCCTTCCGTCATTGGGGAACCCCGAAGCCCGGCATCAGTGAAACACAAAACGAGACCGCATGCCCAGAGATGGGTTTTGCGCCAGGGGCGGCCATGGGCTAATGTGGCCGCGGAACAGCGCTCGTTCACCGGGGCTCTCGCAGGGTACACCCATCTGGACACAGTCGCGAAGATGCGATCGCGAAGGTATCGCCCTTAGAGTTTCCTCGCGAGGGTGTCGCCGCGAGGACATCGCCCCGAGGGTTCCGCTGCGAGGGTGTCGCCGCGAGGACATCGCTCCGAGGGTTCCGCTGCGAGGGTGTCGCCGCGAGGACACAGCCACGAGGGTAGGCCTACGAGGTGCCCGTTCTCCAGGGAGCGCCCGATTTCTATCGAAGGAGATAAGGACGATGCCGCCTACAGTCGCCATCATCGGTGCTAGCACCGATCGTAGCAAGTATGGAAACAAGTCGGTCCGTGCGCACCTGCAGGCCGGATTCACCGTCTATCCAGTCAACCCTCACGCCCGGGAGGTCGAAGGTTTGCGGGCCTACGCCCGGCTCGAGGACGTTCCCGGGGATCTCGACCGGGTCTCCATGTACGTTCCGCCGAAGGTCGGGCTCTCGGTCCTGCCGGCCGTTGCCTCGAAGAAGCCGAAGGAGTTCTTCCTCAATCCGGGCAGCGAAAGCGAGGAGCTGGTAACCGAGGCCGAGCGGCTGGGCTTATCGCCGATCCAGGCCTGCTCGATCGTGGCGATGGGGATGGATCCGAGTGATATGGAGGAGGCCTAGCGCCGTGGCGCGGCCTCGGTCCATGCGGCGGATGCATCAGCTACCTGTGCAGCAAGCTCAGTGCGGGCTCGTTCCGCGGTCTCGCTCGAAGAGGTGCGCGTCGCCCACTCCCTCGATCGGGCTCGTTCCGCGGTCTCGCTCGAAGAGGCGCGTGTCGCCCACTCCCTCGATCGGGCTCATCTCGCGGTCTCGCTCGAAGAGGCTCGTGTCGCCCACTCCCTCGATCGGGTTCGTCCTTGTGCTTGCCTGCCTCGTCCTCCTTGCCGGTTCCTGCACACGGGCCAGTCGCGATGGGGCCACGCCGGCCGCCGGCGCCATGGACCGCTCGATCCGCATCGAACAGCCCGACTCGCTCCGCAGCGCCCTTCTCACGCGTTCCTTGCCCGAGGCTCCTCGCCCTACGTCCCTGAGCGCGTCGGCGACGACGCGTTTCTACGTTGGTGACCGCCGGTTGCCGGGACTCACCCTGCGTCTTCGAGCCCAGGACAGTGCGCCTATGAGCGCTCTTCTCAGGCCGGGCATGCTGACCCCGGTCGCAAGCCTCTGGGCCTCGCAAGTGGCCTGGCAGCTTCGCTTTCCGCGTCACCAGGTCTACCTCGAAGGTTGGACCCGGCATCCGTCCGATGACGCGCGCCCCTCGGAGGGGACGGTTGCTCCGGTTCTGGAAGAGGCGTTCACGCAGGCCGCCGATCTGGGGCCGTTCCTGGAACGTTTGGCTTGGTACCTCCTTGCGCCGCAATCGCTTCTGGAAGATTTGGTCCGCCCGCTGGCGATCGCGCGCGGCGAGCGTTTCATCTTCACGGGGACGGTCCCGTCGCTGGCACTGATTTCACCCGGGGCGGAGATCTGGATCGATGCGGAAACGGCCGGGATGGAACGGTGGACCCTGCGTGACAGCGATGGAAAAACGCAACTCATCGTCACTTACAGTCCGCCCCGGACGGACTGGACCTCGGGTGGCGGGGCGATCGGGCGCATCGACCTGAACATCCCCGCTCTGGAGGTTGTCGGCGGGGCGATCCTCAGCCGGGTCTCGGGCGGAGAACGTCAGGGGATCGAGTATCGCGCCGCACCCGACACCTGGAGACGCCTGGAAGCCGAGGAGTTGCCCTGGCTTCTTGATCAGCTGGTCGAGGAAGCCGATTGACCCGCTTCTCCCTCTTTGCTAGCTTCGCCTCTTGGACTATCCGGTGTACTGTCCGAGGCTCGTGGGGCCGGGCATGAACCGGGGGGCTAAGCTCCCCACGGCGAGACTGTCTGGGGTTGGTTAGGACGAGCGCTCCGCTCGAGGCGTTTGGCCCCGGGGAGGCTCGTTTGCTTTAGAGGTCGATTCCGGCGCCCGAGCCCGCCGAGGGGCGATTCTGAGCTGGGAGGAGGCAAGACTCGTGAGAATCGTGGTTTGCATGAAGCAGGTTCCGAGCTCCGAAGCACGCATCACGATCGCCGGTGACGGCACATCGATCGAGCGTGACGATCTGGAGATGGTGGTGAATCCCTATGATGAGTATGCGGTCGAGGAGGCGCTCGCGATCAAGGAATCGAAGGGCGAAGGCGAGGTCATCGTCGTGACCCTCGGCCCGGAGAAGGCCAAGGAGGCCATCCGGTCTTGTCTGGCGATGGGCGCTGACCGCGGAGTCATCATCCAGGACGAGGCGTATCAGGGGGGTGACGGCATCGGGACCGCGCGCGCCCTGGCCGACGTCATCAAAGGGATCGAGCCGGACCTGGTGCTGTGCGGCAAGCTGAGCATCGACGTCGAGCACGACAGCACGAGCATCGCATTGGCCGAGTTCCTGGGTTGGCCCCACGTGTCCCTGGTTCACAAGCTGGAATGGAGCGACGACGGCAAGGGCAAGGCGACCCGCGACATCGAGGGTGGGTCCGAGATCGTCGCTTTCTCCCTGCCGGCCGTGATCTCGGCTGAAAAGGGTTTGAACGAGCCGCGGTATGCCTCCCTGAAGGGCATCATGGCCGCCAAGCGGAAGCCGATCGAAGAGGTCACGCCGTCGGTGCCGGCCGAGGAAGTGGGCGCCGCCGGGTCGGGCATCAAGCTCATCAAGATGGATCCGCCTCCGGAGCGCACCGGCGGCAAGAAGTTCGAGGGCGAGCCCGAGGAAGTGGTGAGCCAGTTGGTGGACTTGCTGAAGAACGAAGCCAAGGTGTTCTAGGGAGGGGGGGAGCGACGATGGCGAACAGGATTCTGGTCTTTGCCGAGCAGCGTGACGGCGCTTTCCGCAAGAGTTCCTACGAGGCCCTGGGACGCGCCAAGGACATGGCCGGCGAGGTGCATGCGCTGGTCGTGGGTTCGGGCGTGAACGGCATTGCGCCGACGCTGGCCGAGTACGGTGCCGATCACATCCACATCTTCGAGAACGACGGGCTGGCCAACTACGACGCCGAGGGCTACGCCGCGGCTCTCACCGCGGCGGTCGAGGCCGCCCAGCCGGATGCCGTCTTCATGATCGCGACGGCGATGGGCAAAGATCTGGCCCCTCGGGTGGCGGCCCGCAAGAACATGGCCTTCTTGAGCAATTGCATCTCGGTCGATGAAGAAGGCGGGGTTTTCCGGGCGGTCAAGTCGATGTACGGGGGCAAGGTTTTCGCCACGATCGAAGCCGCCAAGAGCCCGGTCATGGTGACCCTGCGGCCCAGCGCGTACCCGGTGCCGGAGAGCAATGGCAACAGCGGCAGTCCGCAGCCGCTCGCGGCGGAGTTGCCGGCCGAATCGCGGGCAACCGTCATTGAGGTTGCCAAGAAGGAAGAGGGCACGCTCGACGTGCAGGAGGCCGAGATCATTGTCTCCGGCGGCCGCGGTCTCAAGGATCCGGCGAACTTCGACATCGTCGAGGCCCTAGCGGGCGCATTGGGTGGCGCCGTCGGCGCGTCGCGCGCCGCGGTCGACGCCGGCTGGATCGATCACGCCCACCAGGTGGGGCAGACGGGCAAGACAGTTTCGCCGAAGCTGTACGTCGCCGTGGGGATCTCCGGCGCGATCCAGCATCTCGCGGGGATGCGGACGGCCAAGTGCATCGTGGCCATCAACAAGGATCCCGACGCGCCCATTTTCGCCATGGCCGACTACGGCGTGGTGGGCGACCTGTTCAAGGTTGTGCCGGCACTGACCGAGGCGGTCAAGAAGGCGAAGGAGTAGCC
>CAZZIF010000192.1:0-1913 GCA_964654025.1 uncultured bacterium | reverse complement strand
TGCGCGCGATGTGCGGGATGAAAGGAGAGGAACCTTGACGAACGAGAAGGCCTTCGAACCGGCCCTTCCCGAAGAGGGGAAGGGTGCGCCGTCGGGCAGGTTCGCCCAGGCTGAGGTAGAGGGGCAGGACGAGACTCCAGCCGGCGAGGAACCGGTGGCCGAGGTGGCGGGTGAGGTTCAGACCGACCAAGCCGAACCCGTCCGCGAAGCCGAAGGGGAGCCGGCGCCGGAGGAGGAGAAGCCGAAACTCGTCTTCCCGCTCTCCTATCCCGTGCCGCTGCAGGTGCTTCGTGAGAAGATGCCTTTCCTGATGGATCATGGCCTCAACGTGGAGGTCAATCTGTCGGACACCACCTTCAACGGTGAGATCTCGATCCGCGAGCTGGAGCGCTTGGCCATCGAGCTGCGGCGCAACAAGATCAAGGTGTCGGCGCACTTGCCCCATCGCGATCTGAAGCTGGCCAGCCACGACAAGATGATCAAGCAGCATAGCCTCGACGCCATTCAGGAAGGTCTGGAGATTGGCAAGATCCTGGGCGCCCGGGTGGCGATTTTCCACAGTGGCTTCAGCAACCACGTGAAGCCGGACGAGATCGACTGGTGGGTCGACGAGTGCATTGAAACACTCGAAGAACTCGTCGCGCGCGCGCGCGAAGAAGAGGTCATCGTCGCGCTCGAGAACACCTGGGAATCCGACGAGCAGGTCATCCAGCGCTTGTTCGAGGCGGTTGACTCGCCGTGGCTGCGTTTCTGCTGCGACCTGGGCCACGCGGCTTGCTTCTCGCAGTTCGCGCCTGAGGAGTGGGTCTACACCTTCCGCGAGAAGATCGCGAACCTGGATTTCCACGACAACGACGGGATGCAGGACCAGCATCTGGCCTGCGGCGCCGGCGTGGTGGGCTACGAAGAGGTGGCCGAGCCGATCCACGAGGCGCTGAGCGAACCGGTCAACGTGACGCTCGATGTATCCGAAGAGGACCTGATGCCTTCGATCGAGCATCTGGAGGCCTGCGGCTTCGTCTTTGAACGCTCCTCGGGCTAGTGTTCGCGCCCTCTGGGGCACGTGCCTGCGCCCTCTGAGGTACGTGCTCGCGCCCTCTGGGGCACATGCTCGCGCCCTCTGGGGCACGTGCTTGCGCCCTCTGAGGCACATGCTCGCGCCCTCTGGGGCTAGCCCTCGAACCGCAGCGCCGCGAAGGTGACCGCACTACTCTCGTCGGGGTCCACCGACTGGTCGTAGGCGATCACCTGTCCCTCGGCTCCGGGCAGCAGACTGAGGAGGGCGTAGAGCGCACCAAAACCGCACAGGTGGCGTTCATCGCGCTCGGCTAGGGTCTCCCGCACGAAGCCGTCGCGGTCGCCGGCGGCGACCAGGCTGAGCGTGGCAAGGTCGCGCGCCTTCAGGCGAGCCAGCTTCTGCGCGTCGAGGCCGACGCTTGCCCCGAAGCGCACCCCCACATGGGCCAGATCGATGCCGGCCACCAGAACCGTTCCCGGCGATCCGTCGCCGCCGGCCTCCGCCGGGACCCCCTCGGGCGCGTTCCCGCCCGCTTGCCCCTGAGGCGCACCGGAACGCTGCACGCCGCCTTCCTCCGCCAGGACCTCGGCGAGCGCGGCCAGGAACTCATCGACGCGCCGGTCGGTGCCGATCACACCATCCTCGGTTTCGTAGAAGTCCGACCAGGACAGGCCACAGAGAATCGGTACGATCGGTATGCTGGTCGCGTCGGCTCCGTGCGCGCCGGCGGCGAGGGCGTGCTGCAGCATCAGCACCTGAAACTCGATCGAGTGTTCCGCGCGATGCAGTTCCTGCCCTTCGAGGGGATTCCAGTCGAGCTTCACCATCAGGCCTCGGATCAGGTCGCGGTCGATGGGCATCACGCCCAGTGGCGTAGCATAGTCCTTGACGGTGA
>CAZZIF010000191.1:0-8107 GCA_964654025.1 uncultured bacterium | reverse complement strand
GCCGCCGCACCGGCCGAAGTTGAGACCACGTCTCACCCCGGCCGTTCGAAAGGTACGCGGCCAGGCGGCGGCTTCCAAGCCCCCGATCGGCAACGGGTTGGCTCCGGCTCCCCGACGGATACGCCGTCCCAATCACTCGCACTGGATCCTGGAGCCGAGACTACCTGAGAAGGAGAACCGGCCGCGATATCGCGGGGCCGTCATCCGAGTGAATTCGGATACCACAAACGAGCACACGTCCCAACGGACGTGCTCGCAACCGCCGCCCGCTTCCGCGCGGCGCGGCGCGCCAGGTCGCGCATCTTGGTCTCCGTCTTCAAGTTGCCAGGTTGTATCCCGGAGCAAAGGCCACCGCGGCCTTGCCCCAATCACCGAAACCGTGCCTTCAGCTCGCCCCAGGAGACCTGCTCGCACGGCGTGCCGTAGCACCCCACGCCCTCGGCGCCGATCAAACCGCACCCCGATACGTCCGGCGCGCACGGAGAATCGTCGCGAATCGACCAATCCATGTCTCGGACGGGATTGGGCGAACAGAAGGCGGGATCGGAGCACACATTGCCTTCCGCACCGTCCTGCCCACTGAGACAGTTCGTCCAGTCTCCAAGCATGTTCCCATAGACATTGGTGCATTGCGCGTGAATCGTCCCACTATGCTCGCAATGGGTTGCATGGACGGGCCAATTGAAGCAGACCAGCGAGTTGCGCAGATCCACATGGCTGTTGAAGGCGGAGGCAATGGCACCTCCGAAGTTCGCGTACAGAGTGCAGTTCGTCAGTGTAACATGGCCGTCGATGGCCGAGACGGCACCTCCTAGCCCGACCGCTTCATTGATGGCGAATACGGTTGACTCCACGTTGGCCCCCGTGTTCCACAAGGCAAGCCCGCCACCTCTTTGGGCTGTGTTCTCGATAAACACACAGTGGACCACTTCGGGATCGCCCCCATCGCTGGCCATCCCGCCTCCGCCTCCAGCGTGATTCTCAACGAAGATACAGCTCTCGACCCTCGGCGAGGCTAACCAGGAGAACACTCCACCACCAGCACCTCCCTGGTTGCCCTCGATGCGACAGCAGACAATCCAGGGAGAGCACCCCCTATCGACGAAGATCGCCCCCCCATCTTGAAATGAGAACGGGTCACCTTCCCACCAGCCACCGGTCACGGTCACCCCGAAGAGGACCGATCCTCTCCCCTCCCCCGAGCGGAAGAGGAATCCGCAGTGCGGCTCCT
Organism: uncultured bacterium; assembly: GCA_964654025.1. GTDB lineage: Bacteria > Eisenbacteria > RBG-16-71-46 > CAIMUX01 > WJJG01 > CAYQJL01. The sequence goes on along the minus strand of CAZZIF010000191.1, from coordinate 6,876 downwards.
GCGCGGAACCCTCGGCATCGATCACAACTGACTGAGGATTGCTGAACGCCGACTGCACGATCACCGCCTTCCCCAGGAAATCGATGTCGCGATTTCCGTCCCCTTGGTAGCGACCTGGGTTCAGCGCGATCACATCCCCGTCGGCGGCCCCGGCAATGGCCTCCTGAATCGTGGCGAAGGCGCCACTTCCATCGGCCTCGAGCACGTACAGCGTGGCGCCGGCAGGATCACCGGCGAGTAGGAGGGCGAGTAGCCCTACCTTACCCGTCAGGACGGTCTTCACTGCGCCGCTCTTCATGGCACCTCCCAAGCTCTTGAACGATCACGGTCAACTCGGCCCGCACGGTTGGGGGAAACGCCCTGGTCAGAACTGAGACCACGTCTCACCCCGGCCGTTCGAAAGGTAAGCGGCCAGGCGGCGGCTCACAAGCCCCCGATCGGCAACGGGTTGGCCGAGGTCCCGCAAGCCATCTGCCCATCCCAACTCAGGTTGGAAGCCTCGCGGACAAGCCGATGGGCCTGACTCCCCCGAGACTTGGACCTACTTCACGATGACCAGCCGTTGACCCTCGATCGGGACGCCATTGAGAGATAGGCGCGCCCAATAGACGCCCGTCTTGAGATCGTGGTGACCGCTAGAGCCAGGCCAGGCCAGAACATGGAACCCGCGCGAGAGCTTCTGGCGCACAACGGTGTCTATCAGTCGACCAGTCAGATCGTGCACGGTAATTTCTACGTGGGCTGGCGCTGAGAGCCGGAGCTGCATCTCAGCGGATTGAGAAGCGCCCAGCAAGGTCGGGCTCCTGAGACTCAGCACGGAATGGTCCCAAGGGTCCGCCGGAAGCCCCTGACTATAGGGCGATAGGGCCTCCAGAAGCAGCCACTGGTTTTCGTGCGTATAGGAGTAGATGAGACTCTCTGCGGATTCCCGGAGCTGTCCAGCACGCACCATGCCCAGTTGGGACGACCATTCTTCTGATTCTTCGTATTCTCTTAACAAATCGAGGTGGTAGTGATCTCCTTCACAGTGAAGGCGAAACACCCGTCCCTGGTGGGAGAATGAGCGCGAACCGGCGCGGTCAGTCTGAAGCTGGGAGAAGCCTCTGACGATGAGACTGGTCCCCGGTGCGAACTCCACGTCATAGAAGCCCTGGTATGTCCCTCCATGTGCTCGGTCAATTGCCGACACCGTGGCGTCAGTCTCGCCCGGAGGTGCATCACCGCTCAAGTACTGTACCCAGTGGGCAACCTCCCAGTAGCGTTGCGCATGGCATTCAAAAAACGAGTCCGCATCGTGCTGCACCAGAACCAGGTCGCTGACGTACCGGGGAGGATATCCGTCGATGTAGTTCCTCGTTTCCTGCAGCAAATACAAGTCGTTCCAACCATCGTCCTCAAGGTCGGCCATGAGCAATCCTCTGTAGGTCACATAGGGATCTCGATCCCCATCAGGCTGTGGCAGCGGCATGCCCATGCACACATCCTGAGACTGCCAGCTCGGATCCACGAAATCCAAACGGATCAGATACGCCCAGCCATTCTGATGCGTCGCGTAGAGCTCATTCAGACCATCGCGATCGAGATCGCCGATTGCGATGTAGGGGTCGAGTTCGGTGGTATCGTAGACATGAGTGGCAGCCCAAGCCGAGCCTTCCAGATGACGGTAGGCATAGATGCCCTGATCCTCAATGAATATGTAGATCTCCTCGGAACCGGGTTGGTTCATCCCCGCCCCCACGACCATCTCTTTCGAATCGCCCGGCAAGGCATCGATGAACATCGCGCTGAAGCCCTGCCCGTCATAGTCGATGCGATAGAGCGCGTGCTCGGTGACCGTTGTCGTGAGGTAGAGTTCTTGCACACCGTCCTGGTCCGTGTCTCCGAGCTGCATGAGCCGAATCTGGGCTGGTGCGAATGTCAGCAAGGTGTCGCAGACATAGGTCCCACGATCCCAGGTGAAGCGGATCAGGCTCGTGTGGTCGGATGCACGGCAGAAGGCTTGATCGCATCCGGCATTCGACAAGTCTGCGACTTCCATGGGGCCCATGACACCGTCATCACATATGACTTCGTGAGGCCATTCCCCATCTGCAGAGCCGAGGAAAGACAGCAGCAGGACGCACACTGCTAGGGCGGCAGAGGTTCCTCTCGGCACTTCGCAGCCTCCTTGGTAGACAGTTTCATCGCGATCTTGGGGTCGCTTGCTAGGGTCGCTTGCTAGGCTAGTCAGCCAACCACGCGCATTGAATCACGAATCACCTTGTGAACAATCATACCACAAACGAGCACACGTCCCAACGGACGTGCTCGCAACCGCCGCCCGCTTCCGCGCGGCGCGGCAGGTCGGTGGTCTTGGAGGCGGGCGGAACAATCCCAGCGGAGGCAGTCGGGCTGGACGCCCCGCCTACTCCCACTCGATCGTGCCGGGCGGCTTGGTCGACACATCGATGCCCACGCCGCTCACCCCTGGCAGCGCCCGGATCGCGGCGGCCACGACCGTGAGGAGTTTTACCGGCAGCGGCGCCGGCCGCGCCGTCATGGCCCGTTCGGAGAGCACCGGACGCAGCACCACGTACTCCTCCCCCTCGCCGCCGGCCGAGGCCGGCAGCATCACCGTCGGGCACTGCCAGACGATGTGCATGAGGTCGTAGTCCGCCAGGGCGTCCATCATGATCGCGTCGGCCTCGCGCAAGAGGTCCAGCCGCTCGCGCGTGGTCTCGGCCACCAGGCGCGTCATCGGCACGGGCCCGGGCCGCCCACTGAGGTCGAAGACGCAGCGGTTGACGCCGGCGACGTCCTTGTAGATCTGGTTGGCCACCTCCAGCGTGACACCCCACAGCGCCTCCGGGGAGAGCGATTCGCCCGCCGCCCGGTCGCCTGCACCGGCGGCGCCGCGCGGACCCGACGAGCCCGGCACCACACCCGGCGGTCCAAACAGAAGCACCGGCCACTCGTAGCTTCGCAGATCGCCCTTCACCCCCACCGAGCGAACCGGCAGGGCCACGGCATCCAGGCCCCGCCCGCGCGCGATGGCGCCGGCTTCCTGGTCGATGCGCTCGAGTTCCTCGCGCGACCGCGCGTCGGGCTCGGGGTCGAGGTTGCACAACAGCCGCACGCCGAGTCCGGGACCCGGGAAGGGGTGGCGCTCCAAAAAGTCCGCATCGATCCCCAGGTCGGCGCCCAGCTCACGCACCTCCACCTTGTACAGCTCCTTGATCGGCTCGAGCACCCGGCCGGCCTTGATCATCTCCTCCACCAGCGGAATTCGGTTATGGTGGGTCTTGATGACATCGGAACGGCTCGTGCCGCCGGTCTCGATGGTATCGGGGTAGATCGTACCCTGAGCGAGAAGGGCGTCACGAACGCCAAGCCGCTCCATCTCGCCCTGGGCGGCTTCGATGAAGGCCTTCCCGATGGCGTTGCGCTTCTTCTCCGGCTCGGCCACGCCGGCCAGGGCGCGCAGGAACACCTCGCTGGCATCGAGGAAGTGCAGATTCTCGGTCACGTGCCAGCGCCGGAACCGTTCGACGACCTGCTCGCTCTCGCGCTTGCGCATGAGCCCGTTGTCGATGTGGAGCATCTGGACGCGCTCGGGTCCCAGCGCCTCGACCAGCAGACGGGCGCACACGGTCGAATCCACCCCGCCGCTGACCAGCAAGAAGACGGCCTGATCGCCCACCCGCTCGCGCAGCCGCCGGCTCTCCTCTTCGATGTAGTTCTCGATCGTCCAGGTGGGCTCGCATCCGCAGATCCCCACCGCGAAGTTGCGCAGCATCTCGTCGCCGTGCTCGGTGTCGTCGACCTCGGGATGGAATTGGAATCCGTAGCGCTTCAGATCCTCGCTCGCCAAGGCGGCATAGCGGTGCTCGGCCGGGGGCACCCCGTCGACCGGACCGGTGGGTGGCATCGTGCCCGCCTCGCGCTTGCTGTCGACATGCACCGAATAACCCAGTTCAACGAAACCCTCCGGCAGCTTCGTCACCGAATCCCCGTGGCTCATCCACACGGCCTCGTTGGGGCCGAGCCCCTCGAAGATGGGGCTGGCGGTGGTCAGATGAAGGGTCGAGAACCCGTATTCCCGGCGACTGCTCGTCACCTCGCCGCCGTAGTGCTTGGCGATCTCCTGATGCCCGAAACAGAAGCCCAGGATGGGGATCGGAAGGCCGAAGACCTCGCGGGTGTAGTCGTCTCCCTCCTGCTGCGAGCTCATGGCCGGGCTGCCCGATAAGATGATGCCCTTGTAGGGCCGGAAGTCCTCGAGGGGCGCCACCGGATCCAGGATGTCGGCCCGCACGTTCAGGCGGCGAACCTTGGTGGCGATCAGATGCGCGTACTGTCCCCCGAAATCGACGACGGCGATGCGATCGTGCTTCATGCGCGGCGACTCTCCCGTGATCTGCCGGCTTCATCCGGCAGGAGGAAGGCCCGGCTGCGGCGACCCGCCGACAGCACGAGGCCCAAGACCAGCCCAGACAAGAATCCGCCGACGTGCGCCCGCCAGTCGGCGTTGAAGATCGAGGGTAGCGTACCCAGGGCCAGCAGGGGTACCCAGATTCGCCGCGCCCGCCAGCGATGCCAGCGCGGCAGCCTTTGGTAATGCCTGACGACGTAGCCGACCAGCACACCGATCAAGCCGTAGATGGCCCCCGACGCCCCGACGCTCATCGGCCCCCGCCCCTTGAACGCGTAGGAGAGGATCGCGCCCGCAACGCCGGTGGCGAGGTAGAAGAGGGCGGCGCGCCGCCGTCCGTAGAGGTACTCCACGAACGCCGCCGCCGGCGCCAGTGTGGCCATGTTGGCCATCAGATGCCGGATGTCGGCGTGGATGAAGATCGTCGCGACGAACCCGACCGGGATCCGCTGGTCCTGCCACAGGCGGTAGAAGTCCCACGCCAATCCCCGTCCCAGGGTCGTCGCGGCGGTCAGATCGCCGAAGAGCCGATGTGTGTACGCCTCGGCGCCCCAAAGAAACACCAGCAACAGCGCCACCAGCAGGTTCGCGGTCAAGAGTGTCTCGGTCATCGAAAAGCCGCGCGAGGGGAAGGCCACCGACATGAGATCGGAGAACGGGACATGTCCGGCCTGGGGCAGGTCCTCCTCTCGCCGCTCCTCCTCCCCCACGTTACGGAAGAAGGCGTAGAGCTCCAGCGAGTCGGCCCGCTTCCACAGCCCGCCGGTCAAGGTCAGCGAGAAGACGAGCGCCTGCGGCGGGATCGCACCCTCCGAGACCAGCGCCTCCCAGCGCGACTCCGGAGCGCGAAACTCCCGGTTCCCGATCCGCACATGGAGCACGAGTACCTCCTTGCGGCGCATCATAGGAAAGCCGCGTCCAAAGGTCACGCGGGATCTGGCCGGCGGACAAGGCGAGCAAGGGCTAGCCACTTCTGCCCCGGACCGGTAGTATCCCCGGGACATCGGCATGGGCGCGTTCCGGTCGGCAAGATCAGGGAGGTAGACGTGGCGGAGGTCTTTGTTCACCCGCAAGGCATCAACGAGTCCACCTCGGTAGGCGAGGGGACCCGCGTCTGGGCGTTTGCCCACGTGATGAAGAACGCGGTCGTCGGACGAAACTGCAACATCGGCGAAGGCGCCTTTGTCGAGGGCGGCGCCCGGCTGGGCGACCACGTCACCGTCAAGAACGGGGTGTGCATCTGGGATCTGGTCACGTGTGAGAACTACGTCTTTCTGGGCCCCAACGCCGTGTTGACCAACGATCCGGTGCCTCGCAGCCATCCCGAGTTCCAGGGGCATCCGGAGAAGTGGAAACCGACGCTTCTGAAGGAGGGCGCCACGGTGGGCGCCAACGCGACGATCGTGTGCGGCACGACGCTGGGGGCGTGGTGCTTCGTCGGGGCTGGATCGGTCGTCATCCGCGACGTTCCCGACCACGCCCTCGTCGTGGGCAATCCCGCCCGCCGGATCGGCTGGGTGTGCCGCTGCGGACACCGCCTGCCGGACTCGCTGGCCTGCGAATCGTGCGGCCGCGCCTATTCGGCAGCTGACGGCGAGGGCGCGGGACTGCGGGAGATGGCCGGCAGCGCCGGGTGATGATGGACACGTTGCATCACAGCCTGACACAGGCGTTGGCGCCCCTCGCCGGGCGGGCCCATCTGGTCGATGCGACAACCCGCGGCACCGAAGAAATCCTGCTCCTGCTCGACGTGGCTGCGCCGGCGATCGGCGAGGGCCCGCACGAGATCCATCTCGTGCTCGCCTACCCCGAGCCCCTCTTCTGGTGCGAGCCCACCGAACGTAAGAAACCCTACCCTTCGACCGGATTCGGCGGCTGGCTCCGAACCCAGCTCGCCGGCGCGGCCCTCACTGCCATCGACTCGGGTGAGAGCGGACGGATCCTGCGCCTCGGGTTCGGGGGCGCGGGCGAGACGGTTCGCTTGATCCTGGATCCGCTGCCCAATGCCTGCCGGCTGCTGGTCACCGGTAAGGATGATACGATCACCCAGCGCTATCCGCCCCCGGTTCACGCATCCGCGGGCGGACGCGGTCAACCGGGCTCCCACTACGAGGAACCCCGCGGCGAGTACCGCGAACCGTGGCAGCGGCTGCTCGCCGGCGGCGAGACGGTGGCACGGGGGGAAGTCGTTCCAGCTGGGGTGACCGGAGAGGCCGGGGAGACCGCAGAGGCCGGGGAGCCGGGAGAGGCCGACAAGCGCGACAGATGGTGGGTGTGTCTTCCGGCGAGCACGCCCCCGTCGGGGCGGGAAAGCTCCGCGATCCTATCACCGGTCCCGCCCAAGGATCTGCCGGGCGCGTGGCGTTCCTGGGCACCGCGCGGAACCGTGGCGGGGGATGACCACAGCCGTCCGGCCCCTCAGGCCGCCCGGGCCCTCGCGCGGCTGCACATCCGGCTCGCCCGCG
>CAZZIF010000190.1:0-8120 GCA_964654025.1 uncultured bacterium | reverse complement strand
CCACGAGACCGCAGCATACTTCGGCAAATGGCACCATGGTGATCTTGTGAAAGGGCACGCCCCCGACCGCATCGGCGTGGAATTGGAATCTTCCCGGGTCGGACTGCTCGCCGGCATAGGCCAGCAATTTCTCCAGGGTCACCTGGAAGTCACTGGGGCGATCGACTCGCAGATAGAGAACGATGTCACTTCCCACCATGGCCAGCTGGTCGACGAGGAGCATCATCTCGCCACTGAACTGGCGGATCAGATCGGCTTCCAGCTCGATGCCCACCTCCTGGCGAAGTGACTGTTCCGCGTTGGCGAGCCGCTCGGCTGCGCCGTCCACCTCATCGAATACGTTGGGGCGAAGCCAGGCCCAGGTGGCCTGGGCACCGAAGTTGACGCCGTACATGAACCGGGGCTGGCCCGGAACCCGCTGATGGAACGTGCCCGATCCGGGGGGCGGTGTGGCGAAGGCCAGCAGGTCCGATCCACTCTGGATCTGGCTGTAGCCGTCCATGACGAGTCCATTGGGGACGAACCGGAGGGAACCAGCCGTTCCGCCTACATCCTCGGCAATCACGTACAGCTTGTCGAGGAGGGCAAAGACCTGGGGGTCGACATCGCCCTCGGCTTCCATCCTTGCTCTGGCGTCCTCGAGTTGTGCGCGGGGATCCAGGCGAGCGTAGAAGAGCACGTCTCCATCAGGCGGCAACTCAGCCATCGTGTCGCGATACTCCTTCGAGCGCCCCAGAGACTGGTTCGGGATCACTTGGAGGAGTTCAAGGGCGACGGAGATCGCTTCGACGGAATCCGGATCGCTGCTGGCACCCATGACCAGGAAGCGCTCGAATGTGAAGAAGGCCATGGCGCCCTCTTCGTTGCCGCGGATCTCGATATCCTGCTGTGTGCCCAGAAGCGACAACGGCCGGCCCTCTCGGGCCAGCATCGTGCTCAGGCTGTTCCCGAGCTTGGGGCCGTCGCCTTCCATCACGATCGCGAAGACCGCCGGCTCTAGATCGAGGACGGCAATGGTCACCGGCTCGAGAGGATCGAGTCCCATGGTGCGAAGGCTATCGAGGTCCAGAAGCGCGCCCCAATCGCCGTCGGTGGCGCCGGTCTGGGGCAGGATCTTGCCCAGGTGAAGGTGGTGATAGAGAGATTCCGGGTTGGCGATGGTGAAGACCATGGCGGCGTCAGATGGAATGATCTCGGTGGCTTGCGTCGCCTCGCCGGGGCCGGCGGCCTCCTGGCCACAGCCGGCGAGGATCACGAGCGCGAGCCCGGAGAACAATCCAGTTGGAATCCAGCGTGACTTCATGGCAACTCTCCCCGTCCGTGGTTCTCGTTCCCGAATTCACTTCGTGCTGACCAGGTGCATTGAGCAAAGCGTACTGCACGATCGCGACTGGTGGGATTCTACCAAGAGAGGACGAAGGTTCAAGCGACATGAAGGCGATTCCCCGCAGGCTCCGCTGGTGGAGTTCGCGGGGAATCGCTAGAATGGGAACGACCTCGCGAGCCGCGTGAGTCTCGGTCGACTCTCCTCGACCGTTGTCAGCGATTTGACCGGCACCGTTGCTGGTCCAGGGGGAGACGCAAGTGAGCCGCTTCCACGGATGGACAATGCCGCGCTGGCGCAAGTCCGACCGCGCCGAATCGCCCGCTCCCGAACCGGGCGCCGAGTCGATGCCGGATCCGATCCTGGGTGATCCCGCCGAGGATCCCGCCGCCCGCTTCATCCGTGTGTTCAGCCTGGCTGCCCTGCAGGCCGCCCACGTGGCGCGCCGGCTTCAGGGCAACGTCCCGAGCTGGAGCAAGCAAGAGGATACCCCCGAAGGCGCGGCCCTCACGACGGCGGACCTGGCCGCCCAGGACGTGTTGCTCGAACCCCTTCGGGCGGCCTTTCCCGGCGTGGCGCTGGATGCCGAGGAAGACACCGCCCTCGCGGGTACGTTCCCCGAGGAGTCTCGACAGCGGGACCTCATCGTGATCGATCCGATCGACGGCACGCTCAACTACAGCCGCGGATCGCGGGAGTACGCGGTCATGGGCGCCTACCTGCGGGGGGGACGCTATGAGGCGGCCGTGGTCGCTTTCCCGGAGTACCAGACCCTCTACTATGCATTGGTGAACAACGGATGCTGGCGGATGGAGGAAGGCCCGCCCTTCGAGCGTGTGCGGGTGGCGGATCTCGAAAACCTGCCCGATGAGGTGCTCCTCACCCCGCGGGCGCCGCGCGACTGGGACCAGCGTTTGCGCGAGGCGGGCTGGACGCCGCGCCGGTCGCACTGCTCGGCCGTTGACGCCAGCGCGCCGGCCACCGGTGCCGCCTGTGCGGCGGTCGCCGAGCACGGCACCGACCGGCGCCGGGCCATCGGCCTGCTCCTCACGCTGGAGGCCGGCGGCACGGTTCGCACCGGTGGGCGCAACTGGGAGCGCCGCGATCCCGGCCGCGACGACGTCACCAAGGGGGCGCTGGTGGTGGCGGCCAACGACGACCTGGCCGCCCGCTTGCGGCGCCTCCTGACCTGAGCGCGGTATATCAGATCCTGCGTCTCGCCGTCTTCGCCTTCTTCGCCCCCCTTTCAATCGAGTCCGTGCGCAGCTATGCTCGGCTCTCCGCGCGGGCAGATCGCTCGAGATCGGGTTCCCACGCGGCAACTGCCTCCTCACCCAAGGAAAGGAGCCTCTCCGGTGAAGCACGCATGGATCTGGACGAATTCGGGATCGAGTCTGGCCGGTGGGCGCATTCGCATCGTTGCCGCCGGCCTCCTGTGGAGCTTGGCTGCCGGCATCCTCTTGATTGCCGGCGCGGGCACGGCCGCGGCTGATGAGACGGGTGACGAGAAGGCCGATGAGCGCCCCTTCAGTGCCGCCACCTTCTCCGGCCTCGAGCTGCGCTGCCTGGGTCCGGCCAAGACCGGCGGGCGCATCAGCGACTTCGCCGTGCATCCCGAGGAGCCCTGGATCTACTACGTGGCCGTTTCCTCGGGCAACGTCTGGAAGACCGAGAACGCGGGCACCACCTTCGAGCCCATCTTCGAGGACTACGGCAGCTACTCGATCGGCTGCATCACCATGGATCCCAACGATCCGTTTACGCTCTGGCTCGGCACGGGGGAGAACAACAGCCAGCGCGCGGTGGGTTTCGGCGACGGCGTCTACAAGTCGATCGACGGTGGCCGCACCTGGACGAACATGGGTCTGGAGGATTCACAGCACATCGGGATGATCGTGATCGATCCGCGCGACTCACGAATTGTCTACGTCGCCGCCCAGGGACCGCTGTGGAGCCCGGGCGGAGATCGTGGCTTGTACAAGACCACCGATGGCGGGGCGACCTGGACGAAGGCACTGGAGATCAGCGAAGACACCGGTGTGAGTGAAGTCCATATGGATCCCCGCAACCCGGATGTGCTCTACGCTGCCGCCTACCAGCGCCGGCGGCACGTCTGGACGCAGATCAACGGCGGGCCCGAGTCGGCCGTCTACAAGTCCACCGACGCCGGGGCGAGCTGGACGAAGCTCACCCGCGGCCTTCCGGGCGCCGACATGGGGCGGATCGGCCTGGCGGTCTCGCCGGCCAATCCCGATGTCGTCTACGCGATCATCGAGGCCGCGCTGGGCCAAGACGGGTTCTTCCGTTCAGCCGACGGCGGCCAGAACTGGGAGAAGCGTTCCGGATACCATGCCCACAGCCCGCAGTACTATCAGGAGATCTTCGCTGATCCGCACGATGTCGACCGCGTCTATTCGATGGATGTGCGGATGAAGGTGACCGAGGACGGCGGCAAGACCTGGACCGATGTGGGCCGGCGGGCGAAGCATGTCGATGACCACGCGTTGTGGATCGATCCCCACAACACGGATCACCTGCTCTGTGGTTGCGACGGGGGCATCTACGAGACCTGGGAGCGGGGCGCGACCTGGGACTTCAAGTCCAACCTGCCGATTGCACAGTTCTACCGGGTGAGCGTGGATCAGGCCGAGCCGTTCTACCACCTCTACGGCGGGACCCAGGACAACAACAGCCTGCGCGCCCCCTCGCGCACCATCAGCGCCAGCGGGATCACGAATGCCGACTGGATCATCACGACCGGTGGCGACGGCTACGAGACCCAGGTGGACCCTACCGACTCGAACATCATCTATGCCCAGTCACAGTACGGCGGATTGGTGCGCTACGACTTCGCCACCGGGGAGACGGTGGACATCCAGCCGCAACCGGCGAAAGGCGAGCCCGAACTGCGCTGGAACTGGGATACGCCGTTGCTCCTGAGCCCGCACTCGCCCACGCGGCTCTACTACGCGGCCAACAAGCTCTTTCGCACCGACGATCGCGGCAACTCCTGGCAGGCGGTGAGCCCGGACCTCACCCGCCAGATCGATCGCAACCAGCTCGAGGTAATGGGTGAACTGCAGAGCGTGGATGCGGTCGCCAAGCACTGGGCGACCTCGTTCTACGGCAACTGCGTGGCCCTGGCCGAGTCACCGCTGGTCGAGGGCCTGCTCTACGTGGGCACCGACGACGGGCTCATTCAGGTGAGTGAGGACGGCGGCGCCTCGTGGCGAGAGGTCGAGCGGGTGAAGGGCGTGCCCGAGAGGACCTATGTGAGTGAGCTCACGGCTTCCCGGCATGACCCCCACACGGTGTTTGCCACGTTCAACAATCACAAGAACGGCGACTTCAAACCCTACGTCTACCGCAGCGACGATCGCGGGCGGAGCTGGCGGTCGATCTCGGGGAACTTGCCCGAGCGCGGGATGGTCTGGTGCCTGGAGCAGGATCATGTGAACGAGGATCTGCTCTTCGCCGGTACCGAGTTCGGTCTCTACTTCACGGCCGATGGCGGTAAGCAGTGGCTGCGTCTCAAGGGCAACTTCCCCGTGATCGAGATCCGCGATCTGGACATCCAGCGCCGCGAGAACGATCTGGCCGTGGGTACCTTCGGGCGAGGCATCTATGTGCTGGATGACTACTCGCCGCTCAGAGGGGTGAGCCCCGAGCGCCTGACGGCCGAGGAGGCACTGCTCTTCCCGGTCAAGGACGCGTGGCTCTATCACGAGAAGACCCCGCTCGGCGGCCGCGGCAAGGCCAATCAGGGCGACAACTTCTACTACGCCGAGAACCCGCCCTATGGCGTGGTCTTCACCTACTACCTGAAGGAGAGCCTCCAGACGCTCGCGCAGAAGCGCCGCGATGCGGAAGAGAAGGCGAAGAAAGAGGGCGAGCGGATCGGGTACCCGGACTGGGACGAACTGCGCGCGGAAGACCGCGAGCGCGCTCCCGAGATCTGGTTCCACATCACCGACGAGAGTGGCGAGCTCGTGCGGCAGATCAAGGGCCGCGACTCGCGCGGCATCCACCGGGTCGCCTGGGACATGCACTACCCGCCGGTGAGTCCGGCCTCCACGAAGCCGTGGTCGCCGAGCCGGCCGTGGTCGACGCCCCCGCGCAGCCATCTGGCCGCACCGGGACGCTATGCGGTCACCCTGGTCAAGCGCGAGGGGGATGTGACCACGCCCCTGGCCGGGCCGCGGACGTTCCAACTGACGCCCCTGGGATGGGCCACCCTGCCGACCGAGGATTGGGAGGGGCTTCACACGTTCCAGCGCCAGGTCGCCGATCTCCACCGCTCGGTCCAGGGAGCGATCCGCACGGCCGGGGAGGCCAAGGAGCGCCTGGAGCATATCCGGGTGGCGCTGCGCGATACGCCCGGCATCGAGCCGAACCGTGCGGCGGCCCTTGCGGATCGCACCCGGTCTCTGGAGATGCGCCTGACGGATCTTCGCACGGAACTGGACGGGGATCGCACGATCTCGAAGCGGCACGAGCCGGGGCCGGTCTCGATCAGGGAGCGGATCTCCCAGGTCGTCTGGGGAAGCTGGGAGTCGACCTCCGATCCCACGCAGACCCATCGCGACAACTACGCGATCGCATCGGAGCGGTTCGCGCCGGTCCTGGAGCGTCTCACGAGGCTGGTCGAGGAGGACCTGACCGCTCTCGAGGTCGATCTGGAGGAAGCCCGGGCTCCCTGGACACCGGGCCGGGTGCCGACCTGGCGGTGATTGGGGCGGGCCCGATGTCTATCGGGCCGCGACGCGTGCGCCGCGAGGCGTGCGGCGCGAGGCGTACGGTGCGAGGCGTGCAGCGCGAGGCGTGTGGCCGCAAGGGGCGATCCTCGCCCCGGCTAGCGGCTTCAGGCGCCCGAGGAGCAGGCCTCGGCGGCCTTCTTGTTGGCGAAGTAGGACTGGTCGGCCTCGAAGTGGCACTTCTTGTATTTCTTACCGCTGCCGCACCAGCACAGCTCATTGCGGCCCATGTGGGCGGCCGAATCGGGTGGGTTCTGGCGAAAGAGCTTCATGATCCAACCGAACATCGAGATGCCTCCAGTGGTTGTCAAGATGTCTGCTAGATGCCCTCGAGAGGGAGTTGGCCTCGAAGAGGGCACCTTTCCTATTCCTGAGTCCCTTTGTGTCTTTCGGACGTATCTTGGGCGTTCTACGTGTGTCTTCTGATCTCGTTCAGGGGGCGGGCAAGAGCAGGCCGTCCTCCGAAGCAGGCCGCAAGGCCGCGATGACCCATGGCCGCGGTGCTGCAAGGCAGCAATGATGCCGGGCACCGATGCTGCAACGCAGTGATCTCGCAGAGCCTTTCCGGTCATGAAGCTACAATTGTATCACAGCGGGTGGGTACCGCCCAAGACTGGAGAGGTTTGAATCTTGCTAAGGGTCCGGCGTCTGGCAGCGATAGGTAGACTAGGGCCAGCGGGTTGGCCCATCCAGGCTGGTTTCGGCCACCCGCCACCGGTCGCCGACTGAGGGCCGGGGCGAAGGAGATCCATGGCAGAGAGCTTCACACAGTGGCTGGGCGGCAAAGCCCTGCGCGATCTGCGGCGATTGTGGCGGGACTTGGCCCCCGCGGCCTGGCAAGGGGCCGCGCGCCCCGTCCATCCCGATCTGCCCGACGGCGAGCTGCCCCAGATCCGCCGGCAGGTGAGCGAGTGCCTGCGGGCGCTGGGCGGCGAGGTCTCGGCCCGATCGCGCGCCGCGCATCTGGGGGAGACCTACCTGGGCCTGACGCCCATTGGGCGGGAGCGATTTCTGCGTCTGCTCGCCGCCGAATTCGGCACGGATCCGGCCGCCGTCGACGAGGCGATCAACAACTACCTGGGCGCCGGTGGGGAGGAGCGCCTGCCCGCCGAGGCCCGGTTGCGCGCCGCGTTGCGGTCACCGCGTGTGCGGCTCCTCACCCAGTTCAATGCGCTGCCCAGCGGGGTGAAGTTCCTGGTCGACCTGCGCCGGGATCTCTTGGCAATGCGTCCATGGGATCGCGAGCTACGCGCGCTGGATCAGGACCTGATGGACATCCTGCGTTCCTGGTTCGATGTCGGTTTCCTGGATCTGCGCCGGATCAGCTGGAACTCGCCGGCAGCCCTGCTCCAGAAGCTCATTGCCTATGAGGCGGTTCACGAGATCGAATCCTGGGACGACCTGCGCAACCGTCTGGAATCGGATCGCCGCTGCTACGCCTACTTCCACCCCTCGATGCCCGAGGAGCCCTTGATCTTCGTCGAGGTTGCCCTGCTCGATCGTCTGGCGGGCAACATTCAGGCTCTCCTCGACGAGAACGCCCCGGAACAGGACCCGGACGAAGCGACGACGGCGATCTTCTACTCGATCTCGAACACCCAGGCGGGCCTGCGCGGGATCAGCTTCGGGAGCTTCCTGATCAAGCGAGTGGTCGATGACCTCTCCCGCCAGTTCCCGCGCCTCAAGCACTTCGCCACCCTGTCTCCGATCCCCGGCTTCCGGCGCTGGCTGCGGGATCAGCCGCTGCTGCCTCCCGAAGGTTGCCTGCTGCCTGGCGAGGTCAAGGCCCTGGAGCAGCTGCACCGAAGCGCAGTTTCTTCGCCGAACGGGGAGGAGAGCCAACGGCGAGACGAAGGGACCGCGCTCCGGGAGACTGGACCGCACGAAGCCGGGCCCCGCGAGACTGACTCGCACGAAGCCGCGTCCCGCGAGGCTGGACTCCTCGAGGCCGTGCTCGATCATCCCGCGTGGGTCTACCAACCCAAGCTGGCCGAGGCGCTGCAACCGATTCTGATGCGTCTGTGCGCGTGCTACCTACTTCA
>CAZZIF010000189.1:5019-8132 GCA_964654025.1 uncultured bacterium | reverse complement strand
CGCCGGCTGCGCCCCGAAGGGCCGGTAGAGGGGATCGCCGATCAGCACCATCTGCCAGGAGAGGTAGGGCAGGCTGATCGCGTAGCACTCGGCCAGCGCGAGACGGCCCTCGAGCAGCGAGCCGAAGAAGAGGTCCGGCAACGGAAAGCCCTGCACATAGGGTTCGGCGACTGGTCCGACCGTGGCGGCCACGCCATCCTCGAGCATGCGCTTACACCACACCTGGCTGCCCTCGCGCTTCAAGGTGACGCACTCACTGCTGGCGATGTGGAAACCGACCGCGCCGGTGGCCCAGTCAAAGGCGTCGACGTAGTGGCCCAGGCGATACCATCCGCAGTAGAGCGCGGCGTTGGGACAGTCGCCATCCTGGAAGAGCTCGGAGTCGTCATCGAGCACGACGGGCATCCGCCCGCTTTGCTCGGCCGCGTCGGCCGCGAAGTGGATGGCTCGGTCGTAGAGGGCATAGCCGCTGACCTCCTCCCGGGTGGGGCGTTTCCAGCGGGCATCGAAGTAGGCGGTGCCCGAGAGGCCCTCGGCTTCGGCGAAGAGGCTGTCGTCGATGATCCGGCGGACACAGGCTGGATCCGGCCCGTCCAGGCGGCTCACCATGAGAAGGATCCGGCCGGTGAGCGGGGATTCACGGCCCCGGAAGCCGGCGAAGTAGGGATTGGGGATCCAGCCGGCGAGCGGTTGATCGCCGCACAGCACCAGCATGAGTTCGGAGTCGACCGAGGCTCGGCTGTCCTCCTTCTTCAGCGTTTTGAGAGCGTCGGAGAGGCCCTCTCGGTTGGCCTCCAGCCGCTCACGCTCCTCGTCGCCGGCAGCCTGCGCGGCTTGGGCCTTCAATGAGGTGATCTCGCGCTCGAGCTCGGCGGCCGCGGCCTTCTCCGCCTCGGTCATGGCGGGGGCATGGACCCGCAGTGGGATGCCGTACATCAACACCAGACACTGGATCCTCGTCGGATCGGGCATCCGCAGGAGCGCATCGTGGATGGGATCGCGGATCTCCGCTTCGAAGGCCTCACGCGAGAGAGACTCCCTTGTCGAGGTGGCGACGTGAATCAACTGGCCGGGGGGAATTCCCCGACGCTCCATGTAGTAGCGGGCCAGATCGATACTCTCTGGCACCTCATCGTTGACGACGACGACCACCCCGGCCGGTTCGAGCGCTGCGGCGCCGCTGAGGAAGCCGTGCGCCAAAGCGAGCGGCGCCATCAAGATCGATGCCCACAGCGTGATCAGGATCGGTGCCTGGAGGGAGCAACGGCGTCGAATGGATCTCGTCGTCCCGACCGCGGCCGGCATCACTCCGGGGGCCGCCTCTGGTCTACCAGCGGTCATGGTGGATCCGTTCGGTCTCGAAGCGGTCGGGCACCGGCTTCTCCTCGGCCGGCCAGCCCACCGGCACGAGCGAGAAGGGCACGACCGAATCGGGCAGGCCGAGCAGCTCCCGGATCGGGGCCATGCGCTCTTCCCGCGGATAGACACCGCACCAGACCGCGCCCAGGCCGCACCCGTGCAACGCCAGCAGCAGGTTCTGGGTGGCCGCTCCGCAGTCGGCCGGGAAGTTGCCTGCGTACTTCTCCCGATCGGTCACCGCGCACACGATGACGGCCGCGGCCGCCTGGGGCGCCATGGAGGCGTGCGGGTGCAGGTCGGGAATGCGCTCGAGTATCCGCCGGTCGCGGATCACCACGAACTCCCACGGTTGGGCATTGCCGGCCGAGGGGGCCATCATGGCCGCCCGCAGGCACTTCTCGATCAGCGCGTTCTCGACGGGCTGGTCCGTGAAGCCGCGGATGCTGCGCCGTGAGTGCAGGGCTTCGAAGAGTTCCACGTGAGGATTCCTCCTGTCAGGGTTGGGTTGCCAAGAACTCTCTCAGTCCATCAGGTTCGGCGGTGATCGGTCAAGTCCGGTCTATCTCGGGGAAACCCCCATAATCCGTGCCCATCGGATCAATCGGTCACCCCTAGCCCCTGCCCATCGGCTCAATCGGCCACCCTGACCGGTCCCCAGGTATAGGGACGTTGGAGGGTGAACAGGTCCACGCCGGAGAAGCGGACCTCGGGCTCGTGAAAGCGCAGGCCCCGGAGATCGAAACGGAAGCCGGTGCCCAGCTTATCGAGAATGTTCCCCGGCAGTGGCAGACTCGCCTCGAAGTCAAAGCGGCCGTCCGTGACCGAGGCCGAAACCGCCGCATCGGCGATGGGCAAGATCTCGGCCGGCTGGTTCTGCAGGTCCACGTGCCACGCGCCGAAGGTCCCGTCGAGGTTCCGGCCGATGCCAAGGATCGTCTCGCTGCCGTCGAGCAAAAGGAGTGCTTCGGGCGCCATGGCGATGAGCACCGCCGATCCGAGGCGCGGGCGGATCGCTTCGCCGGGATCGGATGGGCCGCCGGTGGCCGCGGCCTTTGCCGCCGTGGGCTCGGCGGCGTGCGCCTCGTCGGCGAGCTGTTGTGCTGCTTGAACATCGGCCGTCGTCGTGGTGGAGCGGAAGTCCTCCTGCGCGAGAAGTGTCCCGCGTACCAGAAGCCGGTCCTGGGATACGAGAACGGCCACCTCTTCCCCGGCCCAGGCGTTGTGTAGCGGCAACGCGTGCGCGGCCTCCCGCCAGCGGGCCGTTTCTTGATTTCCCTGATCTCCTAGACGGACCGGCCCATCCCAGCGAGGGAAGACCGCTTCGCTTCGAGGGGGCATGAGTTCGGTGAGTTCGAGCGCGAAGAAGTCAGGCACCACGAAGACCTCGCGCTGCTCGTTCGTGATGATGAGATCGTCGCCGCGAAAGCAGAGAGCTTCGCACTGGCGGGCGGCCAGGAGCGTGCGCCGCCGCGGTGCGCCCTCGAGCACATCGCGGGGAAACTGCAGGAGGTGAGTGTAGGTGAGCAGAACCACCCGGCCGGTTCCAGCGTGGTAGTCGCCGGCCGTGACCTGTTCACCCTCGCCGATATCGAGGCTGGCGACCAGCGTGGGGACGTTCACCTCGTCGGCGGGCAGGTCGCCGGCGTCGACCAACCGGTCGAACCGGTACACGTTGGTGACCTTCTCATCGCGTGCCTTGCTCACGATATAGAGGGTCTCGTCGATGGAGAAGAGCGCCTCGCCGTCGTGCCGAG
>CAZZIF010000189.1:0-4919 GCA_964654025.1 uncultured bacterium | reverse complement strand
ACGAGATCGCCCGAAAGCGTGGTGATGTCTTCCCAGTCCACGGCCTCGGCCCCCGGCACGGACAGGTGTTCAGTCTCACCGGAGGGAAAGGTGAACTCCGTGGAGCGATAGACGATCGGGTCATCCCCGCTGTCGTTGTGGGTGTAATAGGCGCCGTCCAGAAAGGTGATGCCGCTACTCTCATCGATCGCTTCGTCGCCGATGTGACCCGCCGGTTCCAGCGCCCGGATGCCGGCCGGTGGGGTTTCCGAGCTGCAACCCACGATGAGCAACAACAGCAGCAGCCCTCCCCAGGCGCGCGCGAGGCGAATCGGTCGCGAGCGACGCAGCCGATTCCCACGAGCCGCACTCGCCTCGAGCACGCAAGAGACACACGGGTTTCTCGACAAACCGACCTCCTTGCTCAGGACCGGTCCAGGGTCCGGGTTAGATGGGCGGCCACGCGTTCGCCCGCCACGGAAAGCTGTTGTGGTGTTCCGGCTCCGAAGCTGAGCCGGATCGAGGACCGGTAGCCGTCTCCGAAAGGAGCGCCGGGTACGGTCAGCACGCCGGTTGCCTCGAGCAGCTCCCACACGAACCGCGAGCTGTCGATCGTGTCCGGAAGCTGGGCGAAGGCGAAGCAGGCCCCATCGGGTTCGGTCAGCCTCAACCCCGCCACATCGCGCAAGGGGGCCAGCAACGCGTCGCGCCGCTCCTCGAGGAGGACGCGCTTCTCGGCGAAGTAGGCTTCGCACGCGTCGGTATCGATCAGCGCTTCCCGAAGCGCCCACTGCGCGGCATGGGCGGCGCAGATGACCGAGCTATCCTGGATCTTCAGGGCCTGCTCGATGAAGGCGGCCGGTCCCGTCATGAAGCCCAGTCGCCAGCCGGCCAGACCCATCGACTTGGAGAAGGAGCTGATCGTCACCACGCGTTCGTCGAGCCCCGGCACGGTGGCCAGCGAAAAGGGTCTCTCCGGCGTGAAGTAGATTTCTTGGTAGGTCTGATCGACCAGCACCCAGACGCCGTCCCAGCGGGAGTCGGATGCCATCCGCGTCGCCAGCTTCTTCAGGTAGGCTTCTGGATAGCAGATTCCGGTGGGGTTGTTGGGGTGTACGAGGATCAAGGCCCGGGTCGTGGGGGAGACCGCGTCGAGCAGGTCCCCGATTCGCGGGAGGAAGCGATCCGCCGCCAGAGTCGGCAACGAGCGGAAAGTCCCCCCGAGCGCCGTGATGCTCATCGCGTGGTTGAAATAGTAGGGCCCGATCACCAGCACTTCGCCGCCCTCGTCCAACAGAACCGAGAGCGCCGTGAAGGCGGCGTGGTTGGCGCCCGGCGTGACCAGGATCTGGCCGGCCGGATCGGCCGTGATGCCGAAGGCGCGGTAGAGATAACCCGACAGCGCGTGGCGCAGATCCAGCCGTCCAGGGTCGGGTGCGTATCCGTGCAGATCGGCGAAGTCCCCTCCGGCGGCGCGGCGCAAGGCATCCAGAAAGGTGGCGGGGGGCGCATAGTCGACCATCGCCTGGGCGAGCACGTGAACCTGCTGGCCGCGTTCGCTCCGGCGCGCGGCCTCCTCCATGAGTGGGGTGAGAGGAGGCGGCTCGGTCGATAGGATTCGCGAGGAAAGGTCCATGATCTCCCTTCGCTGATGAGCGGTTTGTCGGCGTTGCCCCCCAAGCTCCTGCAACGGTGCGCCGGATGTCTATCCTAGCAGCCCGCCGGGCTGCTGGCAAAACGCAACCCGGCCTCTGCAGGATCGTCCCGTCTGAGCCGCTTTAGTCACTGCGCCCGGGTGTAGCGACCCGGTGGCCGAATTCGGCCGACCGCGCCAACCCTTGGCCGGAGCGATGTCTAGCGCCATGCCTCGCCCACCGATCCGCCATCATGGCGGGATGAGCGGACAACGCCTTCAGGGCATAACTCTTGCTGTTTCCTAACGAACTCAGCAGGGGTACAGGGCGTACACACGAGACAGTTTTCTTGCGCGGTGGCAACCAGGGGAGAGTGACATGCAATCGAGATGGTCGTCTTGGACCACCCCTTACATGATCGTGATCGCGATCGCAGCCTCGGGTCTGTGTGACGCCTCGGCGCAGCCGTACGGATGGGAGATCCCCGCCCAGGTCATCCTGGGCTACACACCTCAGCAAGATTCGGCGTCATCCACCCCGGTGTGCGAAGTCTGCGACTTCACCATCCCGGCCATGCAGCTGCAATGGATGGATGAGGACATGGCCACGGCGGTGGCGACGGCGATGTCGGACTGGAACCTGGATCTCATCTACGAGACCGACGCCCGGCTTCAAGCAGGCGAGTTCGGCGATCCCTCATCGGATGCGGCCTGCCAAGAGGCGCGTCGTTATTTGAAGTTCCACGCTCTAAGCGCGATGGATTTCATCGGCTATCTCGGTACCCAGCAGGCCACACTGTGGGAGACCGACGAGACACAGATCACGCCCTTCTTCAGCCGCTTCGTCAATCCGGGGATGTATCCCATCTGGGGCCTCGAGCGCTGCTTGCTCGGCGGAGGAGCCTTCTGCATGGAATTCGACGTGGAGGGCACGCCGGGAGGCAAGCGCATGATGGGCGGGCGGAAGGTGAAACTGGCCTCGACCGAGGTCGATAACGCAACCGGCGTCATCCCGGCCTGGGACATCGAGATGCCGATCGCCGGCGGCGAAACGGCGCGATTCCTGTTCTGCCAGCGGTATTCGGGCAAGATTCGCACCGAGGTTGTGTCCTACCAGGGCCGCGATGTCATGGTGCTCGTCCTGGAAGACCTCGACGGTTTCTTCATCCGCAAGAAGGGCACCCATGAATGCGGCGCCATCATCGTGTGGCGCAGCGTGCTGGAGGACGACACCTGGCCGCCGCCCGAGCCCTGCCTGGGCGCAGCGGCCTACTTCCCCTCGCTGAAACTGGATCTTCCCTGGTTCCTGCCGGACGTGTCCCTGGACGATTTGCGACGCTTCTCCGCCTTCCAGCCGATCTTCTCGCTGGCGGCCTGCCAGAGCCAGGAGTTCCCGGAGTGGGTGGGCATGTCCCCCGACGGCGTTCTGAACGACTGGGATTCCGAGGGTGACATGCCACCGGTCCTGCGCGACTGGTTCCCTGACCTTTGATCCCCAGCTCTCCTCTGACGTCAACTCCTCTGCGTGTCCCGGAACGGCCTTGCTGCCGGCCGGTTGTAGCTTGACCGCACCTGTTTCCCGGGCTAATGGTCTTCCGTGCCGGGAGCGATTCGAACGCAATGGAAGGGACGATGGTACTCGGAGCTGATCCAGAGCGAAGATCCGTCAGGATCCGAATCACGGTGGTGATTGCGCTTCTCGGCCTCGTGCTGGCCACACCGGCGGCTGTCGCCTGCACGAATCTCATGGTTACGCCGGGCGCGTCGGCCGACGGGTCGGTGATGATCACCTACACCTGTGACGGAGAGTTCCACCCGCACCTCGAACGCCGGGAGGCCGCGGACCATCCGTCCGGCGATTCTCTGGAGATCAAGAGCTGGTCGGGCGAGGTGCGCGGCAAGGTCGCCCAGGTTGAGCACACCTATGCGGTCGTCGATTTGATCAACGAGCACCAGGTTGCCATCGGGGAGACCACCTTCGACGGACGCGAGGAACTCCAGAACCCGGACGGACTGCTGCACTACTGGGACCTGATGATGCTGGCGCTGCAACGTGCCCGCACGGCGCGCGAGGCCGTTGAGGTGATGACGAGTCTCGTGGCCGACTACGGCTACCGATCGACCGGAGAGTCGTTCTCGATCGGCGATCCCGATGAAGTCTGGTATCTCGAAATGATCGGTCCCGGGCCGGGCGGCGACGGTGCTCACTGGGTCGCCGTGCGCGTGCCCGATGGGATGATCTGCGCGCACGCCAACAAAGCGCGCATCGGCAGCTTTCCGCTCGATGACCCCGAGAACTGCCTCTACTCGCCCCAGGTGATTTCCTTCGCCATCGAGAAGGGGTATTACGATCCCGAGAGCGGGGAGCCGTTTCGCTACTGCGCCGCCTACTGCCCCGACACGCCCAAGAACCAGCGCTATGCCGGGGGGCGGGTGTGGAGCCTGTTCCGACGGGCTGCTCCGAGCCGCGAGTTTTCCGACGACTACTTCCGCGGAGTGCCCGGGGCCGATCCCTATCCGCTGTGGATCGAGCCCGATGAGAATCTCACGCTGGCCGATGTGTTTGCATTGATGCGCGATCACTTCGAAGGCACCCCCTACGACATGACCCGCGGCATCGATGCCGGTCCCTACGGATCCCCCTACCGCTGGCGTCCGATCTACTGGGAAGTGGATAGCACCGAGTACATGTGGGAGCGCCCGATCTCGACACAGCAAACCGGCTTCTCCTTCGTTTCCCAGTCCCGGGCGTGGCTGCCCGATCCGGTTGGGGGCGTGCTGTGGTACGGGGTCGATGACACGTATTTCACCTGTTACACACCGCTCTACTGCTGCATTCACGACTTGCCGGCTTCCTACCGCCGCGGCCGGCTGAGCGAGTTCTCCTGGGACTCGGCCTGGTGGATCTTCAACTTCGTCTCCAACATCGCCAACCTGCGCTACCAGGACATGATCGTAGACATCCAGGCCGTCCAGGCCGAACTCGAGTCGGCCGCCATGACCCTTCAGCCGGCCGTGGAGCAGGCCGCCTTGACGCTGCACCAGAACGATCCCGCCCTGACGGCCGACTACCTGACCCATTTTTCGGTCGCGCAGGCCGAAGCCGTCTGCGCCCGCTGGAAGCAGCTGGGCGAGGATCTACTCACCAAGTACAACGACGGCTATGTCAAAGACGAGAACGGACGTCCGCAGCAGGTGGGCTATCCCGACCGGTGGCTCGAGCGCGTACGCGATGCGCGAGCGGACCAGTTCCGCTTGCCGGAGAAAGACGCCGCCGTGCCGGATTCCCGCCTGGTCGACTGAGACC
>CAZZIF010000188.1:1436-8146 GCA_964654025.1 uncultured bacterium | reverse complement strand
GTCCCGGCGCCAGCCCGGGATCGCGCGGCGGAGGAGGTTCCGGCGCCAGCCCCGGATCACGCGGCGGAGGAGGTTCCGGCGCCAGCCCGGGATCACGCGGCGGAGGAGGTCCCGGCGCCAGCCCCGTCTCGCACGGCGGAGGCGGCCTCGGGTTCTCCTGCGGACGCAAGCCGGGATGGGCTCGCGGAAGACGACCGGGATCCTGTGGACGAGCGCTGGCGCGTATCGTACGTGGGGGAGGCCATTCCCGGGTCGCGATTCTGGAGAGGGAGCGTCAAGTCCAATCGAGGCTTCAAAGGGTTGGCTACCGGTGAGCGATACCTTCTGCTGGGTTTGGAGGGGCTCGACGAGCGGGGTTCATTCAATGTCCACGGTAGTGTGCTCTTCACGTATGACCGGTTGACCAATGACGTCATGACGCTCCCGACCCTTGGGTGGGGTGTCCGCACCATCGGGGGCCTCGCCGCCCTGTCCGATAGCGTGTCCCTGCTCTTGGATCGCGATCGTGCCCGGATCAATGTGCTCCGCTGGGACACCGAGAACCCGGGCTGGATCTACAGCGTTCACCGGTTCACGCTGGATCTGCCCACCCCGGGGGGATTTCGGTACGCGATTCCCGCACTCGAGGGTGTGACCGTGGACGATGTCGGTGACATCTGGGCCGTCGCGGATCCCTGGCACGGTCACTACCGCGCCATGGGGGCCGCACCCGAAAGCGTACATGTCTATCTCGCCGCCGAGATCCCGATCCTGTATCGATTCCCAGGAGAGTCGGTATGGGAGACACTGGGCCTGAGCGGTACTTGGCAGGGCACGCGCGCGTCGGACCAGTGACAGCGATATCGCGCTTGTGCGGCCGAGCCGGCTGACGGCGCTGGGCGATATCGCGCTTGTGCGGCCGAGCCGGCTGACGGCGCTGGGCAAGATCGCGCTTCGCACGGAAGCGTTTGATCAGCAAGTGTTCGATTGGGGCATGCCGGATCAACGCATGCCGGATCAACGCATGCCGGATCAACGCATGCCGGATTAGCATGTGTCCCCTCGGCACGATTCAGATGAGGGAATCTTAATGAGGACGCGTTGGATGACGGAGGGTCTGATGAGAACGTCTGTGACCCCAAGTAGCCCCCCTCGTGGTCGAGGTGCGTGTCAACTTCTCGGCGACATCGAGAGGTCGCTTCCGCATCCTCGCCGGAGTGCGCGGGGAGGTATACTTGGTCTACTTGCCGTCGTGAGGCTCGCCGTCGTGAGGCTCGCCGTCGTGAGGCTCGCCGTCGCGGGGCTTGCCGTCGTGGGGCTGGCCGTCTGGACGTTCCTGATCATGAGCCTGGTGGGCGTGCAAACCCCGGCCTGGGCGGCAGCCTCTGCGCCCTTGGTCGCGCGTGATGGAATGGTGGTAACCGAAAGCCCGGAAGCATCCCTGATTGGAGCACAAGTCCTCCGGGAGGGGGGCAACGCGGTAGATGCTGCCGTGGCGATCCACTTCGCGCTGGCGGTCGCATATCCCCAAGCCGGGAATCTAGGCGGCGGGGGATTCATGATCGTCCGCATGGCCGATGGGACCAGCGAGGCCATCGACTTCCGCGAAACAGCCCCCGCTACCGCGACTCGCGACCTCTTCCTGGCTTCCGACGGGCAGCCGGACCCCCATTTGTCGACCGCTACGGTGTTGGCGGCTGGTGTTCCGGGCTCTGTCGCCGGGATGGCGCTGGCGCATGAACGTCACGGCACGGATGCCTGGGGAGACCTATTGCAGCCGGCCGTCCGGATGGCCCAGGAGGGATTCGTCCTAGATTTCTACACGGCATCCGAATTCCGACAATTGCAGGAGCGGCTGCGGCGGCACCCCGAGGCCGAACGCATCTTCTTGCGCGGGGGGGATTTCTACGAGGAGGGAGACACCTTTCAGCAGCCGGATCTAGCGGAAACACTTGGACGTATCGCCCTCTATGGCCCAAGGGAGTTCTACGAAGGCGAAACCGCGCAGCTCATCGTGGAGGAGATGCAGCGGCAAGGCGGGTTGATCACGGCCGAGGACCTGCGTGGGTACCGTCCGGTCGTGCGGCCGGTGCTGGAGGGATCCTATCAAGGGCGCACAGTCCTCACCATGCCGCCGCCCAGCTCGGGAGGTATCGCGATCTTGCAGATGCTCGCCATGCTGGAGCCCTATCCTTTGGACGAGTACGGCCCATCGAGTTCGCAAAGCTGCCATCTGCTGGCCGAAGCGATGCGTCGTGCCTTTGCCGATCGCGCGGAATTCCTGGGAGATGCGGACCACACGCCGGTCCCCGTGGAAGGACTGCTAGCGCGCGGATACCTGGATAGCTTGCGAGCCAGCATCTCTCCCTATCGGGCGAGTTCCAGTCTCGAGGCTGGACCGGGAATGCCACCTGGAGCACAGCTCTTCTACGACGCGACCGGCGGATCGCCCGGCGCGAGCATCCAGCGCCCCAACCCCAACGGCGGCGGCGTCGAGAGCCGGCAGACCACCCACGTGAGCATTGTTGACCGATTCGGCAATGCCGTCTCGATGACGACCACTCTGAACACCAGTTTCGGGTCTGGGCAGATGGTCACAGGTGCCGGTTTTCTACTCAACAACGAGATGGATGACTTCGCCGCGCTGCCGGGTAGCGCCAACTACTACGGTCTGATCCAGGGAGAGGGCAATGCCATCCGTGCGTTTGCCCGTCCGCTTAGCTCGATGACGCCGACGATCGTGGTCAAGGATGACGAGGTCGAGATGGTCATCGGGTCTCCCGGCGGACCGCGCATCATCACCGCGGTCCTGCAGACACTACTGAACGTGGTCGATCATGGAATGGACATACAGGAAGCGATCGCTGCGCCTAGGATTCATCACCAGTGGTGGCCGGATCAGCTCCGAGTCGAACCGCGCGGCCTGGCGAAGGACGTGCGGGAAGCTCTCTCGGTTATGGGACACTCGCTGCAAACCATTCGGAGCGTAGGGTCGGTGCAGGGAGTCCAGGTGCTCCGTCGAGAAGAAGAAACGATCCTTCTGGGCGGCTCGGATCCCCGCCGAAACGGTTGCCCGGCGGGCGTAACAGGCGCGAGGGTCGTTTCACGCTGTGCGCCGCCCACGGTGTATTGAGCTGACCAAGCTGACCCAGCCGACGTCGGACGTCGGACGTCGGAGGTCGTACGTCAGACGTCGTACGTCGTACGTCGTATGTCATACCAGGCCCGTCTCGCCTGACCTGGCAGAGTGTGGGCCCGCGGTGCACTCGGCCTGCGACGTGCGTGCCCTGCCGCGCACTAGGCTGACGGCGTCCGCGAGCGGCGGCGTGCTAAACCGGCGGTGCACAGGGTCTACGGCGCCCGCGAGCGGAGGCGTGCTAAACCGGCGGTGCACAGGGTCTACGGCGCCCGCGACCGGCGGCGCACAGGGCCTGCAACGTGCGAGCCGGCAGCGTGTTAGGCCGGCAACGCAGCAAGCGGACCATGTGGAAGGCGGCACCATGGATGAGCAGCAGTTCCAGCAGGAGCAGGACGAGATCCTCGGTGTGCGGCTGAAACCCACCGAGAAACCCCTACGCGTCCTCGGCTTGGCGGCCTGGCGAGCCTTATGGTCCATGGGCAAGGGAGCCGGGGCCACCGCTTTCATGCGCTCGCCGGTGGCTCTGGCGGCGGCCGGACACGAACTCCATATGGTCCATCCCTGCCCACCCGGAGATGAGGGCGTTCACCGGTTCGCCGGGGTGTTCTTCCACCGCTATCGGGCGCCCGAGGTCTTCTCCAATCCCGACCTTCCGCTTCCGGCCCGGCTGTTCGAGCGTGCGTGGCGCTATGCCTACTTCCAGATCGATGCCGAGCGGCATGTCATGCGCGTCGCTCGAGATCTTCAGCCGGACATCGTGGTCGCCTACGGAATCATGACTGCGCCGCTCGCCCGGCGGATCGCGCGCCGACTGGACTTGCCGCTCGTGGGGCGCTACTTCGGTAACACGCTCAGCCTCGGACTCGACAAGCGCATGCGCTGGTGGGGTAACTTCATGGAACGGATCGGCTTTCGTGTGCCGGTTCACGCCATGGTGTTGACAAACGACGGATCCCCCATCCTGGAAGTGCTGCGCCGGTTGGATGTGGACTTTCGCCCGATCCACTTCTGGCGAAACGGCTTGCCCGAGGGAGTCTTCACTCCCGGGCCTCGCCCGGAGCATCTGGTGCGGCGACTCGATCTTCCGCCGGGCGCATTCGTCATGATGACCGTGACGCGCCTGGCCTCAGAGAAACGCCTCGACCGCGCCATCCGCGCTCTCGCCGCTCTGCGTCAGGAATACGGCTACTCCGAGACGTTTCTCGTGATGTTGGGAGACGGTCCCGAGCGATCCCGCCTCGAGCAACTTGCGGCTCGGGTGGGGGTTACGGAGGCCGTGCGGTTTCCCGGACCGATACCCAACGCGGAGTTGGCGGATTGGTACCGCTGTAGCGATGTCGTTCTCTCGCTGCTGGATCGGACGAACGCCAGCAATCCGGTGTTCGAAGCCATGGCGTGCGAGCGGTGCGTGGTGGCGCTGGATGTCGGCACGACATCGGAGGTCATCCGCGATGACGAGACTGGGATCTTGATTGATCCGGATCGTGAAGCGGACTTGCCGCGCGTGCTCGCGGAGCTGATCGGCGATCCCGAACGTCGAGCGCGAATCGGCCACCGGGCGCGCCCCTTCATTCTCGATACGTGTGGCACGGTGAAGAGCCGTATGGAGAGGGAATTATCCCTGATTGAACAGGTTGCGCGGACGCGGGCGGTTCTTCCGGGGAATCTGGTGTCGTGAGCCGGTGTGGCCGAGCGAGGTGGCTGCTTGTTGCGGGCGTGGCGGCCTGTGTTGCGTGGTTGGGCGCGTGGGATATCGGATGCGCCGTGCCCCGCAGGCTATGGCCGCAAAGCGACATCGAGGGCTACTATCTCGGAACTCCGACGGCTTCCCGTCGGGTGCTTGTTGCCTCCCGGCACTCCGACTTCAAGAATGCCGTTCTCGCCTACCTGGACCTGGCCCTGCGCGAAGAACGTGAGAGAAGCGGCGATCTCTACGTACGTTTCGTTGGGATCGAGCAGCTCCAGAACGAGTCGGGAGCCGAATATGACGCGATCGTGGTCATCAACACTTGCATTGCGGCAGGATTGGACCGGCGTGTGGATAGCTTCCTGAAGCAACAGGTGACGCCTGATGACATCATGGTCGTCACCACCACCGGCGACGAGGACGATTGGATGCCGTGCCCGGTCGACTACGAAGTGGAGGCCATTACGTCAGTCTCGAAGCGCTCACGAGTACAACCGCTCGTGGCCGAGATCGTGGCCTGGCTTTGGCCGAAGATCGGCGCATCCGAGCTACCGCACCTGAACGGATCATGAAAGCAGCTGGCCATCACCTCCCATCCCTGGTTATCACCGCCCATCACGACCCCTCGCCGCGCCGTAGCTGGCCAAGGCCCTTCATCACTGGCTATTGCCGCCCATCCGTGGTCATCACCGCCCATCCCCACCTATCACCACTCATCGCCGCGCCGTAGCCGGCCAAGGTCGTTCATCACTGGCCATTGCCGCCCAGCACTGCCCATCACCATCCATCGCCGCTTGCCCGTAGACCAGTCTTGACCAGCAGCCGGATCATAACCGCCCTCAGCTCAGGCCAATGGGGTCAGCGTCTTCAGGGCAGCTCCATCGGGCCGGCGTCAACGGGGCAGCTCAAACGGGTCGGCGTCATGAGGCCGGCGCCATCGGGTCAGCACCATGGGCTCATCGCTACTGAGCAGGAACCATCAGCTCGTAGCCAACGCATTCATGGACTCTATGAGGCGTGATCGAAAGCTCATCCGGCGATCCTCCCACGACGTGGGCAAACGTCGATATCACACGGAGATTCGGCTCCGTGGATTGGACGAGAGCTCTCGATTCCTCCCGATCCAGCCAAATGTGCCAATAGGAGTAGAAGAACACGAACCCGCACTCTTCGTACCATTTCCTCACCCAGCAGTCGTCGCGGGTCCAGGCTTCGAGATGGGTGACCCCCTGGTCTTGACACCAGCTGATCGCACGATCCAGAAGAGCCCGGGCAATTCCCTGGCGCCGGTGCTCTGGGAGGACAGCTACGGTCCAGATCATTGCACGATTGCCAGCTCGCTCCGAACACAGCTCGCCGGGTGTCTGCTCCTTCTCGATGTCGATAATCCCCACGATCTGCTTGTCGACCTCAGCGACCAACTCGAGCGCATGGTTCTGGTAACACGGCTTCGATCGCTTGAGATCATCCCAGTAAGCACTGTCCAGAAAAGCCCCCATGCGGCAGCGCAACCAGGCAACTTCGTCTTGTCTGCGGAATCGGCGAATGATCAAGCGGCATTCTCCTATAGGCGAACCGTCTGCACGCGAACCGTCTGCACGCGAACCGTCTGCACGCGAACCGTCTACATGGCCAGTTGGGCCGCGCGTGACGGTTTGGAAGTCCTCCGTAGCCGTTCTAAGATAGAGCGTAGTAAAAGGTTAGCTCGAGCTTAGCCCGAGGTTGGCCCATCGTGCAGTCAAACAAGAACTTGGAGACAGCATGTCGGAACTCTGACAACCACAGAGCATGTATTGAAACCTTCCGCATCCGGTATGCTTCCCGGCCCGCGCCGCCTATGCCACCTATGCCGCCTGCGCGGCCCGCGCCGCCTATGCCACCTATGCCGCCTGCGCGGCCCGCGCC
>CAZZIF010000188.1:0-1336 GCA_964654025.1 uncultured bacterium | reverse complement strand
CACCTATGCCGCCCACGCCGCCTGCGCGGCCCGCGCCACCTATGCCGCCCACGCCACCTACGGGGCCCACGCCGCCCGTGCCTGCCGACCCACCCACAATGGACAACACCAGCTGCAGCGGTTACAACCGACTGCGTGCGATTACTGTGAGAACTCCGATCCCGGCCGCAAGATGTACACTGCCCAACCCAAGTGGTGACGGAAGCAGCGGGCGTAGTCATCCTGGGTTTTCTGCAGATAGCTCAGGACGTCCGCGCGGTCGGGGTGATCGGGATTCTCCTCCAGCCAGGCCAGCAACCCCTTCCAGTTCGAGGCCTCATAGGTGTCCCAATCATCTTGGCTTGAACGGATGACGTACTCCAGCTCGAACCCCTCTCGCCGGATGATCGCGATGATCTCGGGTTCGCTGAGGATCGAGGGTTCGAGTTCGCGGCATTTTGCGGGCGCGTCCTCGGCTCGCCAGTATGGTTCGCCAACCGCAATTCGACCGTCGGCGTGGATGGCGCGTTTCATCGCATGAATGGTGGGAGCGAAACCGTTCCAAATGAAGGAGGCCCCCAGACAGGTGGCGGCATCATACACTCGCGACGCGAACGGATACTCGGCACCTTTGGCGCAGACGATCTCGATCCGGTCCTCTAGACCTAGCTTCGCGATCTTCTGCCGGGCCCTCTGGCACGCCGGCTCTCGAATGTCGATACCGATGCCTCCAATGCCAAACGCCTGCGCCCACATCGTCAAAGGTTCCGCATACCCGCATCCGAAATCGATCACGCGACCGCCATCGGATAGGTGCAGTTTTTCGCCCACTTGCGTGACCTTCTCCCGGGAGAGTGGATTGATGATGTCGATGTATCGTTCCGAGATGTTGAAGTACTCGAAGAAGTCCATTCGATCCTCCATGGCATTCCAAAGCCGTCTCCGCTCCAGACTACCCCGGTAGCTGTTGCCGTTTCCGGCCAAGTCCCGAGCTGTTGCCGCTTCCAGCCCAGCCCAGCCCCGAGCCGTTGCCGTTTCCGGCCAAGTCCCGAGTCATCTCTGCTTCCCTGTCGGCTCGAGAGCCACCCTTGCTTGACGACCACTCAAGAGCCGTTCTTCTTCCCTGACCATCTGGGATGCGCTGCCGTCTTCCGGTTATTCGAGAACGCTTCCAACTAGCGCGCTGGCATGTCATGCCACGGTAATGCCGACTTCCGGTCACATCAGATTTCCCGGATCTCTCATTCGCCGGCAGGCGTACGCAATTCAGCGTACTCGTTCAGCGTACTCATTCTGCGTATCGTTCGGCGTACTCGTTCGGCGTACCCGTTCGGCGTACTCGTTCGGCGTACTCGTT
>CAZZIF010000187.1:0-8172 GCA_964654025.1 uncultured bacterium | reverse complement strand
GAAACCGCTGGCCCCGAAGCCGCTGGCCCCGAAGCCGCTCGCCACAGATCCGCTCGCCCCGAAGCCGCTCGCCGCGAAGCCGCTCGCCCCGAGCCCTCAGGCCCAAGCCCCCCCCCTCCGCGAGCCCTCAGGCCTCAGACCCTCAGACGGTGGCACCCCCCCCAGGGGGATGCGTCACCTACTGCGGATCAGGTGTTCTTGCGCAGCACCTGCTGGACGTGGGTCCGCGAGACTTCCACCTTCGTGTTCTCAGCAATCTTCAGTACCAGGATCTGGACGTTGTTCTCCTCTTTCGTCCCAACGACCGACCCGATGATCCCGCCGGTGGTCAGGACCTCGTCACCGTTCCTGATCGAGGTCAACATCTCGCTGTGCTGCTTCTGGCGCTTCTGCTGCGGTCGGATGATGAGCAGATAGAAGATCGCGAAAATGAGCGCGAAGAAGATGAGCATGGTGAACGGGCTTCCCTGCTGTCCACCCTCGCCGCCCGGACCGCCGGTCATGAGAAGAAACCAAGTGGGCATGCATGCCTCCCTTTCCCGCTGTGCGGGGGGTTATCAGGCCGGCCGGCTCACGGCCGGCCGGTCGCTTCGTGGTCGCCCGCCTCCCGCGGGCGACCGTATCGCTGCCGAATCTCCTCGGCCACCGCAGAGAAGGTGCCGTTGGCAATCGCTTCCCGGACACGCTTCATCAAATCCTCCATGAAGGCCAGGCTATGGATCGTGGCCAGGCGCCCAGCCAGTTGCTCACCGACCTGGAAGAGATGCCGGATGTAGCTGCGCGAATACCGCCGGCAGGCTCGGCAAGCGCAATGCTCGTCGATCGGGCGGTCGTCCTCAGCGTACTCGGCGTTCTTGACGACCATCTTGCCGTCTCGCGTGAAGACCGTCCCCTTGCGGGCGTTGCGTGTGGGCAACACGCAGTCGAACAGGTCGACCCCCCGCGCAATGGCGTCGATCATCTCCCAGGGAGACCCCACCCCCATCAGGTAGCGGGGCCGGTCGGCGGGCAGGGGCGCAAGGGCGGCGTCCATGGCCGGCCCGCCTGCGCCCAGCGGCTCCCCCACCGAAAAGCCGCCGAGAGCATAGCCGTCGAATGGCCAGGCCGCAAGGACGCTAGCGCAACGCTCGCGGTGGGCTGCATACAATCCGCCCTGAACGATCCCGAAGAGAACTCCATGCCAGTTGCCGGCCACTTGCAGGCGCTCCCGGTGACGCAGCGAGGCTTCCGCCCAACCCAAGGTGGTCTCGAGGTCGGCCACCACCCGGTCTTCCTCGGCCGGGTAGGGCGTGCATACGTCGAGCACCATGCGGATGTCGCTGCCCAGATCCTGCTGAATTTCGAGCACCCGCTCGGGAGTGAAGAGGTGGAGGGAACCATCGAGGTGGGAACGAAACTCGGCGCCGTCGGGCCGTATGCGGCAGAACTGCGCCAGGCTGTGAATCTGGAATCCCCCGCTATCGGTGAGAATGGCGCCCCGCCACCCCATGAACCGGTGCAGCCCGCCGCGTCGGCGGATGAGGTCGGCCCCGGGCCGCAGGTGCAGATGATAGGTATTGCCCAGAATCAGGCGCGGCCCGATTTCCTCGATATCCTGGGCGTCGAGTGTCTTCACCGAAGCCCGCGTTCCCACCGGCATGAAGGCCGGTGTGGGTACTTCGACCTCGCCGATCTGCAACCGCCCAAGACGTGGCTCTGCCGCCCCGCCCCTCAGCAGCTCGAAGCGAATCTGTCGGTCCTGTGGCGAGACGCTTTCCACGCGGCCCTCCTATCCAGCGAACATCGAACCAGCATCGCGTCTCTGAAGCTAGCGAATCTGCATCGCGTCTCCGAAGCTAATGAACCAGCATCACGTCTCCGAAGCTAACGAATCAGCATCACATCTCCGAAGCTAACGAACCAGCATCGCGTCTCCGTAGCTGTAGAATCGATAGCCCTCGCGTAGCGCCTCGGCGTAGGCGGCCAGCACGCGTTCCCGACCGGCGAAGGCCGCCACCAGCATCAGAAGCGAGCTGCGCGGCAGATGGAAGTTCGTCACCAGCGCGTCGACGATTCGGGGCCGGTAGGGCGGATGGATGAAGAGTTCGGTCTCGCCCGAACCGGCCTCCACGCGGCCGGGTGCCGGCGCGCAGGTCTCCAGAACGCGTGTCGCGGTCGTGCCGACGGCCACCACCCGCCGGCCTGTGCTCCGCGTTCGCCGGATCCGTTCGGCCGCCTCGGGCACGAGTTGGTACCACTCCCGGTGCAAACGCCCCTTCCGCAGGGCCGCGGCGTCGAGCGGACGGAACGTCCCCGGGCCCACGTGCAGTGTCACCATGACGCGTTCGATACCGGCCGCGTCCAGACGTGCCAACAGCTGCGGCGTGAAGTGCAATCCTGCCGTCGGGGCCGCGACCGCACCGCTCGAACGGGCATACACCGTCTGATAGCGCTCGCGATCGGCGACCTCATCGGGCCGGCGGATGTAGGGCGGCAGCGGGACGTGGCCGTGCTCATCGAGCAGTCGATCGAGCGCATCGCCCTCGGGAAGAGCCATCTCCCAGTGAGGGCTACTCAATGCCCGCACCACGGACGCTTCGTGGCCGTCGGGAAGATCGATCACCAGGCCCGGGCGCAATCGCCCCGACGCTCGTAGCATGGCCTCCCAGCGGCCGGCCTCCAGTCGCCGGATGAGGAAGAGCTCGACCTGCCCGCCTCCCGGCCGCTTGCTCCCAAACAGACGGGCGGGAATCACCCGGGTGTCGTTCATCACCAGCAGGTCGCCACGATCCAGTAGATCGGGCAGGTCGGCGAAGCGATGATGTTCGGTGGCGCCTCGCTCGCGGTCGAGCACGAGCAAGCGCGATTGGTCACGCGGCTCGACCGGTCGCTGGGCGATCGCCTCCGGGGGCAGGTCGTAGTCGTAGGCGGGAAGCTCGCACGGATCCATCATGAACGCGCCCTTTACAACAGGCGGTGCTGGCCCGGTTGCGGCGGCTCGACACCGAGGATTTCGTAGGCCCGTGGCGTGGCGGCCCGCCCGCGGCGAGTCCGCTGGATGAGCCCCTGCTGGATGAGGAACGGTTCGAGCAGGTCCTCGACCGTGTCGTCTTCCTCGCCCAGCACGGCCGCGATCGTACTCAATCCCACCGGACCGCCCGCGAACGTGTGCACGACCGTCTCGAGCAGCCGGCGGTCCATCTCATGCAGGCCGTGCTCGTCGATCTTGAGCAGCGCCAGCGCGTCCTCGGCAACCTGGGCGGTGATCGTAGGGATCTCGTGGACCTCGGCGTAATCTCGCACGCGCCTCAAGAGACGGTTCGCCACGCGGGGCGTGCCGCGTGAGCAGCGGGCGATTCGCTCCTCACCGGCCGAATCCAGTGTGAGGCCCAGGAGCGCCGCCGAGCGCCGCAGAAGCCGGCACAGATCCTCCGGCGGGTAGAAGTCCAGGTGGGCCGTGAATCCGAACCGCCCGCGCAAGGGCGCGGTCAGGAGCCCGATGCGAGTGGTCGCCCCCACCAAGGTGAAAGGGGGCAGGTGCAGCTGCACCGATCGCGCGGCCGGGCCGCGGTCGAGCATGATGTCGAGCTGGTAGTCTTCCATCGCCCCATAGAGGTACTCTTCCACGGCGCGGGGGGTGCGATGGATCTCATCGATGAACAGCATTCCGCCGGGCTTGAGGCTGGTCAAGAGGCCGACGAGCTCGCTGGCCCGCTCCAGGACCGGGCCACTGGTGGTGATGATCTCGGCCTCGACTTCATGAGCCAACAGCTGCGCCAGGGTCGTCTTACCCAGACCCGGAGGACCGTAGAAGAGCAGGTGTTCGATGGACTCATGACGCTTGCGGGCGGCCTGGACGAGGATCGACAGGTTCCGCTTGAGGTCGTCCTGGCCGATGAACTCCTCGAGACGACCCGGCCGCAGGGACCGATCGTGAAGTCGATCATCTCCCTGCGGCGTCGGATTCACCGGTTGGTCGATCAATACGTTACGCCTCGCCCTGGCCGGCGCCAACGCTGCGGCTGCGCTCCATCGACTGCAGGGCCAGGAACTGTTCGCCGAACTTGCTCAGGTGCGCTTCTTGTATATCGAAGCTGTCGTAGTGTCGCTCCTCGTCGACCACGATATCCTCGAACATCTTCTTCGTGACACTATCGCCATGCTGTGCGCACTGGTTGGCGAACTGGTTGTAGAGGACGACGGCCTCTTCTTCGAGCTTCTTGGCGTGGGCCAACATCGTGGCCACGTCTTGATTCGTTTCGACCTCCTGAGAAGGCTTCATGACCACGTCCCCACCGAGGAAGAGAATGCGCTCGCCGAGCGTCTCGGCATGCCGCATCTCCGCCATCGCGACTTGCCGGAAGAGAGCCGCCAACGGGTCGTAGCCTTGGTCGTCACAGTGGAAATGGTAGTACATGTACTGGTGGATGGCGGCCAACTCATCTCCGAGGGCCTTGTTCAGAAGCTCGATGCTCTTCTCGTGCATGGATCCTCCGCAATTGAAAAGCCAACGCCTATCCCAAGCATCCTAGGGAGCGCCCGGCGAGTTGGCAAGACGCCATTTCCCGTTCCTGCCGCGGAGCACAGGCCAGGCTGCTTGCGCCGGTGGCAGGCCGGTGGCACGCCGGTGGCCAGTGCCGCTGCCCGCCCGCGTTGCCGTTACCGCACGAGGATCAGGCGCTGGGTCTGGCGACTCGCGGGGGTGGCCAACCGGGCGAAGTACGCGCCGGCCGGACAGGGCTGACCATGACGATCGGTGCCGTCCCAGCGCACGCTGTGCGTACCCAACGCCACGGTGCCCAACGGGAACCTCCGAATCAAGCGTCCCGCCGGATCGAAGATCTCGAGTTCGACCTCAGCGGGCTGAGCGAGCTGGAAGTGCAGGCCACCCCCCGGAGGGAGCGGATTCGGACGAGCCCCGTGGAAGCGCATCACGCGCACGTCAGCCACCGGGTCATCGGCATCCGCGTAGGCGGCGCCCGTAAAGGCGAAGTCATCGATCGCGGCCTCGACGGTCGAGACTCCTCCCCAGTCGGCGGCGATGAAGCGAACCCGCATGCTGTCACTCAGGTGGATCGCGTTGATGACATCGATCTCGACCAAGGTCCACTCATTGCTCGTAAAGACGAAGTGGACGAGCGGGTGCCAGGAGGCACCGTCGTTGTTGGTCGCCTCTACGCGGAGCGTGTCGTCAACGAAGATGCCGGTATCGTTGCTGTACCAGTACCAGAACGAGCAGACCGGATCGTGGTACCAGGATCCATCGAACAGAGGGCTGGTGAGCGTGGTCCGTCCGCCGTCCACATCGTTCTGATCCGGCCCTGAACCCGGCTCCCCGTTCTGCGTCAGGAAGCAGGTCACGCCGTCGCCTGGAGTGTGGTCGTCCTCCGGCTGGACCGGGACCCCAAAATCATAAGTCCCCACCGGATCCCCGCGTTCCCAGATTCCCACGGTAGCCGTATCATCCGGGGCGCCGATGATCCAACCTTGATCGATCTCGAAATCGTCGAACACCCCGTGCTCCATCACCAGGTCCAGCACGGCGGCCGAGTCGTCCTCGACCTGCACCACGCCTTCGGTCACCAGATTCCCGAAGCGCACGGCACGGAGGACATGCTCGGTTCCGGCCGGGAAGTCTTCAAAGACATAGACTCCCGCTGCGTCGGTGTAGACCGAGGGCGCGGGCGTGTCGACCAGATCCACTCGCGCACCTGCGATCGGCTCGTTCGAGAAGGCGTCGGTGATGACGCCCGAGACGGTACCGGTCGGCCACGCATCGAGCGCCGCATCCCACGTGTAGACCGCCCCGGGTTCCAGAGACACAAACACGGTGTCGGGCAGGTATCCGAACGCACGTGCCTCCAGACTGACAAGCCCCGGATTGGCGAGCAGCTCGTAGTAACCCTCGGAGTTGGTCTCGTCCTCGGTGTTCACCCCCAGCACGGTGACCGTAGCCCCGGGAAGCGAGTCCCCGGTGGCGGCATCGCTCACCACGCCGGAGATCGAGGCCAGCACATCTAGCGACTGGGCCAGCTGCAACGCCTTGGGCACGTTGAGCACCCCGGCGCCATAGTTGTTGTCCTTGCCGGGCGGTCCCCAGTCATCGGCAGCCAGCTGAAGAACCATCGCAACCTGGTCGGGCGTCAGTTCGGGCACGGCGTCAAGCAAGAGCGCCATCACCCCGGCGGCCTGCGGGCAAGCGGCCGAGGTCCCGGAGAAGGTCATGTAGCCGCCGCCGAGCCTCGTCGAGTAGACGTTATCGCCGAGCGTGAGAACGTCGGGTTTGATCAGACCGCCGGAAGAGTCCGAGTAAGGATAGTCCCGGTACTCCTCGGGCATTGCGTGGGGATACGCCGGCCACACCGAAGCGATATCCTCCCAGGTGCACGGACCGCGGCTGGAGTAATCGGCCAGGATCTCGAGCGAGTCGATCGCGCCCACGGTGATGACCGCGCTGACCCCGCCGGTGACGTACTGGTCCGGGGACACCCAGGCCGAGGGACACACACCGGGAGCACCAACATTGAACGGCACCGGGGCGAGATGAAACTCGTCCCCCTCGTTGCCGGCCGAATTTGCGTGAAGCACGCCGGCCGCCAGCTCGTTGTCGGTCACCTGCCGCCATAGCGCGTAGTCAGGCTTGGGACTGAAGTACCACTTCTGAGACAACGACATCGAGATGATGTGGGCGCCATTGTCGATGGCGTACTGCATGGCCTCGAAGATCAGGCTCCACTCGCCGCCGG
Organism: uncultured bacterium; assembly: GCA_964654025.1. Taxonomy (GTDB): domain Bacteria; phylum Eisenbacteria; class RBG-16-71-46; order CAIMUX01; family WJJG01; genus CAYQJL01. The sequence continues at coordinate 1,447 of CAZZIF010000187.1, read as the reverse complement.
CTGCGCGCAGCGGCATGATGGTGGCCTCGGGCGCCACGCCGGTAGCGATTCCGCTGGTGCCATCGCCCGCGACCAGGCCGGCGGCACGGGTTCCGTGATCGTTGGTACCGCTGCCCATGGGGTCATTGGTTCCAGCCAGGAAGTTCCAGCCGAGGGTATCGTCCACGAACCCGTTGAAATCGTCATCGATCCCGTTCCAGGGAATCTCGTCATCGTTGATCCACATGTGATCGGCCAGGTCGGGATGCGTGTAGTCGACGCCGGTGTCGATCACCGCCACCACGACACCGTTGCCGTAGTAGCCAGACGACCAGGCCTGCGGCACGCCGATCCGGTCCAGGTGGTAGCCAACCTCGGTGCGGTCGGTCTCGGGAACATCCGCCGCGGCCAGCATCCGGCGGCCGCTCTCTGGGATGAACTCGCTCGTTTGCTCATCGACATCCACGGCCTGGTTGGCCAGGATGCGATCGACCTCGGGATAGCCAGCCAGCTCGATGATAACGTCCGGAGTGGCCCGGCCGACGATCATGTTCGCGATCCACAGACCGCGGTATCGCGCCACCTGACCAGCGGCCTGCCATTCGGCCAAGTAGTCCAGAAGTGGCCCTTGGGTAGACGCGGCAATGTCCCGGAGTTCGTCAGTGACATAGGCACGGCCGGCATCGGCGCCCCGCTCATGGGTGATGCCGCGAGCCGAAAGCATCAAGGGAAGTGGATCCGATTGCTCGGTCAAAACGGCGATGAAGGGAATCTGTCCCTCGTGCCCGGGATTGCCAAGATGCTCGATGAGATCCGCGGGGAGCTTGCGCAGCGCCGCTTCGCTGAGGGAGGCGGCGCTTGCATCCGCCCGGGCACTCGGGACCAGGCTCACCAGGCCCACCAAACTCACCAGGCTCACCAAGCTCGCCAGACCCACCAAACTCACCTGGCTCACCAAGCTCGCCATGCCCATTAATCTCACCATGCCCACACTCGCCATTGGGATTAGCTTAGTGAGGATGGCAAGCGGCCACAGCCATGAAGACATCCCGGCCTGGGGGCCAGGCAGGTGTCGAGCCCGGATGTGATTGCTGTGGCGTCGTTTCATGAGCCCTCCGTTAGGGACCGACAAGGAGCGACAAGAACCAACACGGACCGACAAGTACCAACGCGGACCGATAAGTACCAACGCGGACCGACAAGTACCAACGCGGACCGACAAGCGCTGCGACGGACCTACAAGCGTTACCATGGGCCGATAGGGTCGACGCCCCCTTCAGAAGACGTCTCATCAAACAGACGCCCGCCAGAGGGCGCTTAGTATAGCACTTTTCTTATAGACAACGCTTCTCGCGGTCGGAGCGCTTCTCCGCGCTTGCTTGACAAATTATACCGAGGAAGAGCATGTCACCGCAAGTTGGCTCAACTTCCTAAACCAATGGAAATAAGGACATTGCATCAATGATTC
>CAZZIF010000186.1:0-8287 GCA_964654025.1 uncultured bacterium | reverse complement strand
GGTGAGCAACCGCGGATCTGCGTGTGCGAGCCGGGATTGACAGGACCGGTTCGCAATCCGTACCGTGTGCCCGATGTGACCGGGCCGTCAGGTCGTGCGTCGGATGGCGGGGGAAGCAGGAGGCACAGGTGGGGCAGAAGAGCCGGTATCTATTCGTCGACCAGCTGCGTGGCATGATCATGGCCTTCATGGGCCTCGATCACGCCTCCGACTACTTCAACGCCGTCTGGAAGCGGGTGTCCTACGACAACTACCTGTTCGATAGCTTCGGCCAGTTCATCATCCGCTACCTGAGCTATCTGTGTGCGCCAGGGTTTCTTATGCTGGCCGGTGCCATGGTCTGGTTGTCGTTCGACAAGCGAAGGAGAGATGGCGCCGAGCCCTGGAGCGTGCGCCGCTCTCTCATGCTGCGCGGAGCCTTCCTCATCTTGGTGCAGATCACCTGGGTCAACGCCAGTTGGGGCGGCTTCTCGCGCATCCGGCTCGACCACTTCGGGATCATCGCTTCGATCGGCACATCGATCATCCTGCTGACGCTGATCGTCCAGCTGGCCTGGCGCATGCGGCTCGCCCTGGCGGCCGGCATTCTGCTCATTCATCCGCTCTTGCTGACAATCCCATATGATAAAGAAGCGATGACACTTACGACGCGGCTGATGCAGATGTTCGTCGATTCGGGCAAGTGGAACCTCTACCCGGTCCTACCCTGGTTTGCTCTGTGCGTTCTCGGTTCGGTGGCTGGAGAGGCCTGGTTCGTCCACTGGAAGGACGACCGGCGCCGGTTGCGCAATACACTCATAGCGGGGTTGGCCGGCCTGGTGGGCTTCTTCATCGTCCGGGCCGTCGGCGGCTACGGAAACATCTTCCCCTACGAGCAAGTGGGCTCGATCGCCTTCTTCTTCATCCAGAAGTATCCGCCCAGCCTGGCGCACAGCTTCCTGTTCCCGGGTCTGATCATGCTCTGTGCGGCGCTGTTCATGGTGGTCGGCGGCCGCCTGCGCGTACTGCTGCACCCCCTCGAGATCTATGGCCGCACGCCTTTCTTCTTCTATGTCATCCACATTCCGCTCATGGCGGTGCTGACCCGCCGGCTCGGCCTGCTGCCCCACCAGGAGGGAGACGTCGGGACGGCGCTGGTGGCGTGGGTCGGGTTGCTGATCGTGATGTATCCGCTGTGCCGCTGGTTTGGCGGGATGAAGGCCCGCACCACGAATCCGCTGATCCGGATGATGTGATCATGGAGATGACGTAGCCGACTCTGGCGGGCGATGCCATCCGGCCCGCCATGCCGTCCGGCCGGCGATGCCGCGCCTACTCAGGTCGCCGTAAGACGATCACGCTCGCCTCACTCTCATGGGGATCGAATGGCGTGCGCGTGTAGTCTCCGAAGTGACTCTCGACCTCGAACCCCACGTCCTCGTGCAGGTCCATGAGATCGTCCGCAGGGATCGGGTAGAGCCACTGCTCTTCGGTGAAGAGCGTCGTGCCACCCTGCTCCAGCGTGAGGACGAACAGGACCCGCTTCCTGGAGATCTGGCGGTACTCGCGATAGAGGCACAAATTGTGCTTGCTGAGGACCTTGGGTGGAAAGGTAAAGGTCTCGTGCTCCAGAATCCGGTCCCAGTTGACGGTCTGCACGATCCAGGTGCCCCCGCGAACCAGGCGGTCACCCACCGATTGCAGGAAGCGGCCCAGTTCAGAGACCGGTAGGTGGGAGAGGCCGTTCCCGATGCAGAACATCAGGTGGAAACACTCGGCCAGGGTGGATAGCTCGCGCATGTCCTTGCGGTAGAAGGTGGCATGGGGGTGGACCAGGCGGGCCAGGTCGATCATTTCCGCGTCGACGTCGATGCCGTAGGCGGCGTAGCCGTCGTGGGCGAAGCGGCCGACGTAGTGGCCCGGACCACAGCCGATGTCGATCACGTTCTGCGGATCGGCTTTCACATGGCTTGCCAGAAAACGGTACGTGCTCTCCTGAAACGGAAAGACGCGGTCATAGAACCCCGAAAGGGTCGAGTACAATGACATCGATGCGAGACCCCATCTGCGTGGCTCCCCGTGCTTCACAACAAGGCTCCCGAGATCGGTTCGGCAGGCCTTCGCCGCGTAGCCTACTCGGTCGGTTCCGAGTGGAAGGGAGCTTCACCCTCTGCGTTGACGATTTCACCGAAATACACGCGATGATAATCCCGCTCAGGGTAGGCGTTTTCGATGTCCGATGCCAGAAACTTCTCCGGCCGGAAGTCATCCGCATACATCTTGCGGCACTCGAGAATCAGGCTGGCCTGTCCGAAGACCGGTGAGGCGATCCGGCGGCCGGCGGCGGGCGTCAAACGGGTCTTGGCAATCTTGTCCCCGTCACGCCCCGACTCGGTCCCCAGCAGCTCGAGATCATCCCGGTAGGCTTCCGGGAATGCGCACAGCGAGAAATCTTCATAGCGCTCCATGTACGCATAGGTGTGCCGGGTCGGCCGCACGACCACCTGAGCGAAGGGCTTGTTCCACATCGTCCCCAGGCTGCCCCAGCCGACGGTCATCGCATTGAAGTCGCCTTTCTCGAAATCACCCGCCGCGAGCAGGAGCCACTGCTTGAGCCAGAGGTGATGAACACGGGCGACGAGATGATCGAGACGAATGGGGACTCTGGGCATCGTGCTTCTCCTCTCGGTATGTCTGGACGCCGCGCGCGGCCGTCCGGTCAAGGGGTAGCAAAGCAACGGGGCAGCCCCACCATCAGGGCTGCCCCGCATCGCAATTCGAAAAAGCAGAGATGGGAGCGTCTACCGGTACAGGCTCTTGATCGATCCCCAGGTGCCGTCTTCGACCGGTGTCACGCCGCCGACATCGTAGCCGTACCACATGTCCAGGCTGTCATCCGACGAGAAGAGCAAGCCGTTGGCGAATGAGAGCGAGAAGCCGTAGTGACCTTCGGGGATCTCCCAGTTCTCGAGTTCGTTGCCGGCCATGTCATAGACATAGGTCATCGTGCCGTCCCAGGTGAACATGCGCTCGCCATCGGTCGCGATGGCGCTGCTTGCTGGGAAACTGCCATAATAGAAGCCCGACATCGAATCGATCATCGAGCCCGTGCCGGCATCGTACCAGTAAACCGTTCCACTCACGTGTTCCAGGATGTGGGCGCCGTCGGGGGTCAGTGCGACCGAGCTCTGCGAATCCTGGAAGATGCCGGCAAACACGGTTGTGAACGCACCGGTGTTGGGATCGACCTCCACCCAGTCATTCGAGTAGGTCTTCGCGTAGCACTTCCCATCGCCGGGATTGTAGTGGATGCTGCGGGCATCGATCGCGCAGCTGACCGTGTTCACCGGATCTCCAGCGAGGTCGTAGGTGCGGATCTCGCCCCAACTGGCGTTGCCGCCGTTGATGGTGTAGTAGTAGGAACCGTCCGATGCGATCCCCATGCAGTGATACTCGATCGGATCGTGGAACGATAAGACCAGGATGGGCGGCTCCCGGGTCGGATCGCTCGGATCAGGCGGGTGGATCGCCGAGCCGTCGAGTGTCGAGTCTTCGGCGAGAGCCAAGGGGCCGGCCACGATGAACGCGGCGGCGAGTAGCAGAAGCATTCTGCAGGCGAGCCGAGTTGTCCTTGACATGGAATCGTCCTCCCTCATTGGTGCTGGCATGAAACAGACGTTGCCACCAAGGTCATGATCCCACGAGGGACGATGCGGCGCTAATGATGCGGATGTCTTGACTGTCAATCACCCTCGCGAGAAGTACATACTTCAGTCGATGTCATCATAACGTACCGAGGATCGAGTTCCTAGTCACAATCGTGTGGAATCTGGTGCGGAGAGCAGCCCGTGAACCGGTGCCGACGGGCTTCGGTGCAACTACGAAGCTTCCGATTCCCTTTCGATTGGCAAGTTGAGGCCCAAGCACTTCGTGCTGAACAGCTTGGGCGGTCGGGCCAATTCCGGGCCGCCACGGTGGTGAGCTACGTAGAGCAGGTAGTGCTCACTGGGCAAATCCCCCAGGAACGACTTCCTCTCGAGATAGCGGCAACGGCGTTCGACCGTGGCAGTCTCCAGCGCGGCCCTCGAGGGACGCAGGCTTCCGTCGGAGGCCACCTCCTTGAATCGAAGCCGCCGGCTGCGAATGGGGTGGCCGCTCACCGTCAGTAGGGTTTCCGGACCCTGGGAGGCGAGAGCGTACTTCGCGGGACTGCGGCCGAAGGCGGTCCGCTCGAAGAGCCGGAATCGGCTCAGCGTGAACGAGTCGATGTCGTCATGGAGGCGCTCGAGCAGCTCGATCGTATCCCGTACGTCCTCGTCCGTGCTGGTGGGCAACCCGAAGATGAGCATGAGCAGATTCGAGATCCCCGCCCGCGAGGCCTGCCCGATGACCTGTTCGATGTCGGCGACCCGCGTGCCCTTCCGGCACAGGTCCAGCAGGCGCTGGGAGGCGGTTTCCACGCCCCAGCTGATCCAGCGGCACCCGGCTTCGGCCAGCGTGGCGAGGCGCTCGGCCGTGTAATCCTCCGTCGGCCGGCCCATGACCTGGAAGCTGATCGACAAGCCTCGATCCTTCAAGCCCAGGGCCAAGCGCTGGGCGTCTTCGGCTCCGACGTACTGGTCGGCCAGATAGAAGTGACGCACGCGGTGGCCGGCGGCAGTTCTCTCCAGGTCCGTGACGAAGTCTTCCACGCGCTTGCGACGGTATCCCGCAAAGGAGAGGTTGTGCGAACAGAAGCGGCAACGGCGCCAGTCGCACCCGCGGGAGAAGAGCGCCGGGAGGACGGGTTCCGGGTTGAAATAGGATGCCAGCGGCAGGTCCGAGAAGTCCGGGGTCGGAAGCTGTTTGCAGCCGATCGAGACCGAGTTGGGGTTGTGCTGGATGTGATGGCGCCTCCGATGGACAAGGCCGGGGATCGTCTCCCAGGGTGCCCCGCGGCAGAGCATGACCGAGGCCGTCTCGCCCTCGCCGAGGACGAGCCCGTCGATGAAGGGACAGGCCATGAGCAGGTCGTTCTCACGGACCACACAGAGGGCGGCACCGCCCAGAAGGATCTGCGGGCGCTCGAATGCCGCCGCGGAGTCCCCTCTCGAGACGCGCGGTTGCGATCCTGTCCCCGCTCTCCGCGCGCCGCTTTCCCGGATCCGCTTCGCCAGCGCCAGAGCGTAGGCCATCTGGTCCAGATACATGACCGAGATTCCCACGATCTCCGGATCGGTGCGCAGGGCAAGCGCCACATGGGCGTCCAGCACCGCGGCTATCGGGGCCTCGATCTCATCCGCCTCGACGAAGCGGGCGGCCCCGGCGATCAGTGTCGTGACCGACCGCGTGACGGCTTGCCAGCCCGGCTGGTGCGCTCGATACGAGTTCTCATCATAGAAGTCCGCCTGATCCGTTTGCAGGAATTCGAGGAGAGCAAGGCCCTCGGGGAGCGCACGGGCCGCACGCTGCCAGAGGTCGATATTCAGGTCGTGCGCGTTCACCTGAATCGCGGGATCCTGGGTGCGCACGTAGGCGCACAGTGAAGCCAACCCCAAGGGCACGTAGGTAGGGCTTGCCACGGGAGGGAAGAGGAGACAGATGCGCATGATGTCGATTCGCCTCACGAATGGATGCTGTGGAGTCGTGAATGGGATCTCAGGGGGATCGAATCGCCAGGTTGGATCTGCCGCGGCAGCGACGATTCGATGGATGGTGTTCCTCGCAGGGCCCCAACCGAGATCCCAGAGGCAGGTGCCGGTTGGCGCCCCCGGGGGTCAATGGGGGCATTATACAGAATTCCTGATCACCCGAGAAGATCCTGATTCCGGAGCGGGGATTCCCCCGGGGGCCCCGCCCCGGCCCATTCCGCCCGGCAACCCGCGAGCCGATCGTCTTCGCCCAACCTCCGCAATGCCTTGCCACGCTGGATACACCGGGCCCTCCACTGCCGGCGACACGGCCACACGGCGGCCGCGGCAGGTCTCCCCTCGGTCGCCGCCAACTCCGCGGCGAATGCCCCTTGGCCGATGCGGCCGGTACGCGCCTGGAATCGCAGACGGCACGAAGCGTATGCTGGAGTGGCAAGGAGAGCGAACGCGAAGCAAACCAGCAACCAAGGAGTCTTGACGCATGAATGCCCACCACGAGCAGGCCTCGAGCCTGATGGACCGTTTCGCGGTTGCGACCGGCCTCACCGATGGGCTCACCGGGCGTCGCTACTTGTGGACCGACGCATTTGCGGTGTGCAACCTGCTCGAGCTCTGGCGGGCCTCGGCGGATGAGACGTTTCGCCAGGCCGCGCTGCTGCTTGTCGACCAGGTGCACCATGTGCTCGGCCGTCATCGGCCGGATGACCACCGCCAGGGATGGATCAGTGGGCTGGACGAGCACGAGGGCAGTCTCCACCCCACCGCGGGAGGGTTGCGGATTGGCAAGCCCAAGCTCGAGCGACCGCCCGACGAGCCGCTCGACCCCCGAACGGAGTGGGATCGCGACGGCCAGTATTACCACTACCTGACGAAGTGGATGCACGCGCTCCAGCGCGTCTTCGAGGAGACAGGGGATCCCAGCTACCACCGCTGGGCAGTCGAGCTCGCTCGCGCGGCGCATAGCGCATTCATCGAGGTCGACGACCATGGCCGGCCCACCGGCATGGTATGGAAGAAGAGCATCGACCTGACGCGAACGCTCGTGCCTTCGATGGGACAGCACGATCCGCTCGATGGACTGGTGACGTTCATCACACTCGAAGCTGGGGGAAAGGACGAGGACCGAGAGAACGAAAGCGAGCTGGGCGGTGGGAGCGAAAGCGAGCTGGGCGGTGAGAGTGAGAGCGAGCTGGGCGATGAGATCGATGATCTCGCCCGCATCTGCACCGGCCTGGGCTGGACCACGACCGATCCCCTGGGCGCCGGTGGCTTGCTCACCGACCTCTATCGTCTGGTCCGGCTGACGCCCGAGAGGGATGGCCGTCTCGAACCCTTGCTGGAGAGTGTTCTGAAGGCCGCGCTGGTCAGTGTGGATCACTGTGCGGGGACAGGGATGTTCACGCGCCCGGCGGATCGGCGACTGGCCTTTCGGGAGATCGGACTTGCCGTCGGCCTGGCGGCTGTCGAGCGCCTGTCCCGGCTGCTGCGGAATCGAGACCGCGGGGCCGGCTGGGTGCGGGGTGTCGAGCGGTTGCGACGCCATCTGCCGCTCAGAGAGAGGATCAACAGCTTCTGGCTCGATCCGGCGAATCGTCAGGTGCCGATCTGGACAGAGCACGAGGATATCAACACTGTCATGCTCGCCACCAGTCTGGCGCCGGCGGGTTTCCTGGGGCGATCGTCTCCGTTGCGGTTGCCTCCCTCGAACCAGCGTTCAGAACGGCATCGGCCACGCCGGGCGCTTCCTTGACGCAGTGGTTGACCGCGATGCCCCCGTAGGCGTTCCCGGAGATGAACAGGCCCGGATGGACGGATAAGCGTGCGCGAAGTCGCGCCAACCGCCCGGTGTGCCCAGGTTCGTACTGCGGGATCCCGTCCCGGTAGCGGTAGATGCGGTGCATGGACGGTTCGGCCGCGATGCCCATCGTGGCCTCGAGGTCCCGGGCAACGACTTCCAGAAGCCCTTCATCGGTGAGCTCGATGGCCTCCGGATCGTGGGCGCCGCCGACCATGGTTCGCAGCAACACGTGGCTGTCGGGAGCCCGATTCTGCCAGATCGAGGATGTCCACAAGCATCCCAGGATACGCACCCCTTCCCCGCGCGGGACCAGGAACCCGAACCCCCGGGGCGGGGTCTCGAGCTTCTCCTTGGGATAGGCCGTGGCGACCACCGAGATCGAGGCGCCGGGGATCCGGCCCAAGAGGGTGGCGGCCTCGTCATCGGTTTCGGCCAGCAGCCGGGCGCTGACGCGGGCGGGGCAGGCCAGCACGACGCGGTCGGCCACTACCGGATCGCTGTCCTCGATCTCCACATGCCAGCGATTGCCGTGGCGCAAGACCCGAGTCGCCCGCGTGCGGGTGCGCAGTGAGCCGGCGAGCTTGCCCGCCAGGGCGCTGATCAACTCTTCCATCCCGTGCTGGAACGAGGTGAGCTTGCCGCCGGGGCCGGCCGGGCCCGAGGAGGTCTGGCCCTCACGCTTACGTTCCCGCTTGATCGCGAGCAGCGCCTTCACCAATCCGCCATAGTTGGCCTCGAGTTCGGTCATCCGGGGGAAGGCCGCGCGCAGCTCGAGCTTCCTGGCATTGCCGGCGAAGACGCCCGAGACCATCGAGTCGACCATTACGCGAGCGGCCTCGCTTCCGATACGGCGAGCGGCGAAGTCGAAGACGGTCTCCTC
>CAZZIF010000185.1:6726-8310 GCA_964654025.1 uncultured bacterium | reverse complement strand
GTGGTCGTCGACAACGCCGCCGCGCTGGAACACCCCGAGGCGCCGCTCATCGGGGCCGCCAGTGATGGGGTGGTTCTGGTCGTGCGAGCGAATCGTACCCGCCGCGAGATCGTCCAGCGGGCGGTGGCCGAACTCAACTTCTCGCGCTGCCGCATTCTGGGTACGGTCCTGAATGCCCGCAAGGAGAGCCTGCCCGGGTTCTTGCGCGAACGGGTCTAGGCATCGATGCCCCGGAACCCGTTGTCGATCCAGGCCGGCTTCAGCGATGCGCTGTGGGAGGTGCTGGATCCGGCCCGGGCCTGGATCGAGGAACAGGCGCGCCCGTTCGAGCCGGCCCTGATCCTCTTGATGGGCAGCGCCGCCTACGGTGAGGCGGCCGGTGTGGCTTTCGAGGAAGAGGGCCGGCGGCGCTATCTTCCCCTCTCGGATCTCGACGTGGGGATCTTTGCGCGCCGCATGGGCACGGTCGATGAACGCGAGGCGTTTCGCCGGGCATTGCGGGTGGCGATCGAACCCTACGCTGAGCGGGCCGGCTTGACCGCCTACCCCATCGATGCCGGATTCATCTCCCTGTCCGACCTGCCGCGCATGCCCATGACGCTGGAGATCTGCGAGATCGCGCGCCGGCCGTTCGTGCTGGCGGGCAATCCCGCTGTGCTGGGCGACTGGATCAAGCCCGAGCCAGCCCCCTTCGAGAGCGTGCGGCTGTTGGTCAACCGGGTGGCCGAGCTGATGCGGGCGCGTCTGGCCCGGCCTGGACGGCCGGAGCAGCCTGCTCGGGAGCAATGGGCGCGCCTTCCGCAGCCGGGCGACTGGCGGGAGGCCCACCAGGCCGCCAAGCTGGTGCTGGATGCCAGCAAGGCGTACCTGGCCCTACACGGGACGTTGGAGGGCTCGATTCGCCGCCGCCTCGAGGCCGTGGACGGCCCCCTCTGCCAGCGGGCCGTATCGAATGCCGAGACCCAGCTGTCCGCGACGCGGGCCGAGGCTCTGTTATCCGCGACGCGGGCCGGGGCTCTGTTATCCGCGACGCGGGCCTGGGGCCTGTGGCGCGTCGAGCCGGCCTGGCCGCCGCCGGGCGCCGACGGGCGAATCATGGCCCCCCTGGCCAGGCGCATTCTGATCGACGGCGCTCAGGCTTGCGGCGTCCGCGCGTTCAGGTTCGACGATGCCCGTAGCTGGCGCGCGCTCTTGGGCTCTGAAGGTGGCCCGTGGCGCGAACGAGCCAGGCGCTGGACCCGAATGATGCGCCAGCGGCCGCCGGGCTGCTCGCTGACCGCCGCGCTGCAGCTGCTGCGCGGCTGGAGCCCAGGCTGCTGGCCGGCGACGCTGGGCAGCTTCCTGCTCTGCCTCTACTGGACGGAAACCTACCTGCGGGCGGGCCCGTACCCCGGCGGTATCCCCAGCCTGTGGACCGAAGTGTTGCGCGCGAGTCCCAGCGATGTGGGGGAGACCATGCGCCGCTTGCTGCCGGCCTGTCTGAACGATGGTCGACAGCATCATGGCTTTGCAGACCCCATCTTGGGTAGACTGATGGATCTCGTGCAGTGGATCGATACCGCCGGCGCCTAAGCGCCGTGCTGG
>CAZZIF010000185.1:4296-6626 GCA_964654025.1 uncultured bacterium | reverse complement strand
GCGAGGGAGTGTTGCCGGCGCCTAAGCGCCGTGCTGGGCGAGGGAGTGTTGCCGGCGCCTAAGCGCCGTGCTGGGCGAGGGAGTGTTGCCGGTGCCTAGGGGCCGTGCTGGGCGAGGGAGTGTCGCCGGCGCCTAAGCGCCGTGCTTGGCGAGGGAGTGTCGCCGGCGCCTAAGCGCCGTGCTTGGCGAGGGAGGATGGCGTGCGCGATCGCTTGGTCTTGATCATCATGATCGATGCCCTGGGCCACCGGCTGGTCAAGGAGTGGAACTCTTTCACTCAGCTCGATGCCCCGGACGGTCCGGTGCATAGCGTTTGCGGCTATTCGAGCGCCTGCGTGCCATCACTGCTCACCGGCCGGCCACCGGTCGAACACGGGCACTGGGGTATGTACCTGCGCGATCCCGAGCATTCGGTCTTCCGGCCGTTCACCCCCATGCTGTGGTTGACCTCGGGACTCCTCGGGCGCAACGGCTTCACCCGTCGCTGGATCACCCGGGCTCTCTGGCACCGCGGGATCACCGGGTACTTCAGTCTCTACGAGATCCCGCCCACGCTCTTGCCACAATTCGATCTGTGCCAGCGGGTGGATATCTACAAGGCAGGCGCTTTTCCGGGCATCGAGACGCCGTTCGACGTGGCCGCGCGCCTGAAACTGAAGCACCAGACCTGGACCTGGAAGACGCCGGAAGACGACAATCGCAGTGGGTTGGAAGAGGCGATCCGGCGCGGCGAGGACGACTTCCTCTTCTTCTACTCGCCCCGTCTGGATGCAGTGATGCACACTCACGGTACTCGCAGCCAGCCGACGGCGGACTGCCTGAACGACTTCGAGGCGTTTGCCCACCAGATGCTCGAACTCGCGCAGTCCTCCTACCGGGAAGTTCGCCTCCTGATCTTCGGCGACCATGGCATGGCCGATGTGCATTCCAGCCACGATATCCTGGGTCCCTTGGGGAGTTTGGGTCTCCGAATGCCGAAGCATTACCTGGGTTTCATCGACTCGACCATGGCGCGCTTCTGGTTCTTCGAACCGGGTGTGAGGGAGCAAGTCGAGGCGTTGCTGCGGGCCCTGCCGGGCGGCCGGATCGTGGAGGATGACGAGCTCGCGCGCCTGGGAATCCTATTCCCCGACCGGCGTTACGGCGAGATGATCTTCCTGGCTGATGCCGGGGAACTGTTCGTTCCGAGCTTCATGGGGCGCAGCGGGCCGCGGGCGATGCACGGATACCACCCGCAGCATGTCGATTCCGACACGATCCTGCTGGCCAACTACGACCACGCCAGGGTGGCCAGCATCATGGACATCGGCCCGTTGATCTGCCGCGAACTCGAGGACTTGGCCCGCTAGATTCGCGTCGGGTGACGCGCACCCGATGCGCGGCCGCCCGTGCGTGCGCGGCCGCCCGTGCGTGTGTGGCTGCCGGTGCGTGTGTGGCCGCTGCCCGATGCGCGGCCGCCCGTGCGTGTGTGGCCGCCGCCGACTGCGTTGCGGATGCGGGCTAACGAGGGCCATCGAGAGGACGAGCGCGAACACCAGCGCGAGGACCAGGACGAGGACCGGGATGAAGCGACATTCGATGACCATCGGCTTGCTGCTGAGCGGGGTGTTCCTGTACCTCGCTTTCCGCGAGACCGATTTCCGAGAATTGTGGACGCACTTGCGTACTGCCCGCTACTGGCTCCTGGCACCGGCCTCGCTCATTACGATCCTCTCATTGTATGTGCGCGCCCTGCGGTGGGGGCTGCTGCTGGCCCCGCTCGAGCGCGTCGGCCCGAACACGCTCTTCAGTGCGACCTCGATCGGGTTCATGTCCAACAACCTGCTGCCCATGCGGCTGGGGGAGGTCATTCGCGCGTACGTCCTGAGCCGTTCGACGGGTCTGCGCGGTTCGGCCGCCTTCGCCACCATTATCATCGAACGGCTCTTCGACTTGTTCTGCATGATCGGGATCTTCGGCATCCTGCTCGTCTCTGCGCCCTTCTACCACCGGTCGTTCAAGTTCGGCGTGCTCTTCGCCTTCGTGGCCGGATTCATCGCGCTCGCCGGTCTGGTCTTCTTCTATCTGAAGCCGGAACCGATCACGCGTCTGGTCGGCTGGTGTTTGCCCGCCCGGATCCGGGACCGCCTGATCGGTATGCTGCAGAGCTTCGGGGAGGGCCTTGGAATTTTGCGTGATTTCCGCCGTCTGGTGGGGATCGGGCTCTTGACGCTCGTGATGTGGGGTCTCATCGCGGTGGTCATCGAACTCTGCTTTGCCTCTGCCCGGCTGGAAGCGGGCGGGACCGAGCTGCCGGCGACGGCGAGCCTGATGGTCCTGGTGGTCATGGC
>CAZZIF010000185.1:0-4286 GCA_964654025.1 uncultured bacterium | reverse complement strand
CGGATTCGTAGGCACCCTTCAGGCGGCGGCGGTACTGGGACTGGCCATAATTGGCTACGGGGATACCGACCGGGCCCTGAGTTTCTCGATCCTCTACCACGCGACACAGTGGTTTCCCGTGGTGCTGGTGGGACTCATCTACCTGATCCGGGAGAACCTGTCCCTCGCCCAGGTGCGACGGCTCTCCCGCCAGGAGGACATCGAGCCGCCGGCACAGGGTTGACGGCGACGGCCCAGCCGCACGTCCCGCCCAGCCCCATTGACCGTGTGGCATCGTAGGTGCTAAGCTCATTCAATTGCAAAGGTAAGCCGCACGGCGGCCGATACCTGCGGCATAGGAGGTACTGCCTAGCGATCCCTTGATACCTGAGCATCCGGACCCCGAGATGGAGTGTCCGGAAGACATGCGTCCTTTGCCCGACCCTGATCCGGGGCCACGATGCGCTCATCGGATGTGCGTTGTCGTGTTCGCGCCGTGGTGTGCGCACCGTCGTGTGCGCATCGTCGGGTGCACACCGTCGTGTGCACACCGTCGTGTGCACACCGTCGTGTGCGCCGGAACGACCAGGGACGGGCTCTGATGTTGGAGCAGGCGGGCGAGTCCATGCGGCAGGTATTCAGCGCAGACGGGGATCGTGGAGGCGGCTCTCAACCGGCCCCACCCACACCCCCGCCGACGGCCACATCCACGGGCACATCCATGGGTACATCCACAGGCACACCCATGGGTACACCCACAGGTACACCCACGGGCACACCCACAGGTACGCCCACGGGTACGCCCACGGGCACACCCACAGGTACGCCCACGGGCACACCCACAGGTACACCCACGGGCACACCCACAGGTACACCCACGGGCACATCCACGGGCACAGCCACGGGCACACCCACACCTGCAGCCACACCCGGCGGTGATCCCGCCCTCGGTTTCGTGCCCCGCGGATTCTATCAGCGCTACGGCAAGCGCATCTTCGACGTGTGCGTATCCGGAACCGGCTTGCTGTGCCTGAGTCCGGTCTTCGTGATCGTGGCCCTCGCGATCAAGCTCGACTCGAAGGGACCGGTCTTCTACCGCTCCACACGCGTCGGACGGCGTGCCGGTCACTTCCAGTTTCTCAAGTTCCGGACCATGCGCGCGGACGCCGAGAAGCTCAAGGCGCAGCTCGAGCATTTGAACGAGATGGATGGCCCGGTCTTCAAGATTCGCAACGATCCGCGAATGACACGGGTCGGTCGTGTGCTGCGCAGAACCTCGCTCGACGAGCTGCCCCAGCTGTGGCACGTGCTCCGTGGCGAGATGAGCCTCGTGGGGCCGCGCCCTCCGATTCCCGAAGAAGTGGAGCTGTACGAACCCTGGCATCGTCGCCGGCTCTCAGTGACGCCAGGCATCACCTGCCTCTGGCAGGTCAGCGGCCGCAACAAGATCCAGTTCGACGAGTGGATGCGACTGGACATGCACTACATCGACAATCTCACCTTCGGAACGGATTTGAAGACACTGGTCATGACGGTCCCGGCGGTCCTGCGCGGGGACGGGGCCAGCTAGGGCCAGCTAGGGGCAGCTAGGTCGGCTATGGGCAGCTCGGGTCAGCCAGGGGCAGCCAGGCGCAGGTAGGCGCAGCTAGGGGCAGCTAGGCGCAGCTAGGTCCGGCGCACCGCAACGGGAAGGTGAATGACGGTGAAGAGGGAGTGGATCACGTGCGCGTAGTGCAGGCGAATAAGTACCATTTTGTGAAGGGAGGCGCGGAGCGCTACTACCTCGACGTGAGCCAGCGCTTGACCGAGCGCGGGCACGAGGTCATCCCCTTTGCGATGCGCCATCCGCGGAACCTGCAGACGCCGCACGAACGCTACTTCGTCGGTGAGGTGGATTATCACGGCCGCTTGGGCCCCTGGCAGAAACTGCAGGCCGGCGCCCGCAGCATCTACAGCCGCGAAACAGTCCGCCATGTGGATTGCCTGGTACGGGAACTGCGCCCGCAGGTGGCCCACATGCACAACATCTACCACCAGATCTCACCCTCGCTGATCACGGCCCTCCACCGGCGGGGCGTGCCCATGGTGCACACGCTGCATGACTACAAGGTCGTTTGCCCGGGCTACCTGATGATGACGCCCGAGGGCATCTGCGAGTGTTGCAAGGGCGGCCGCTACTGGAACGTCGTGCGCCACCGCTGCCTGCTGAACTCCACTGCCGCGTCCGTCGTCGGCTTCCTGGAAGCCACCGTGCACGAGTGGCTCAAGACCTACCACAAGGTCTCGCTGTTCCTGTGCCCCAGCCGGTTCCTGCTGGAGAAGGTGGCCGAGTTCGGCTTGCCCCGTGAGAAGCTGGTGCACTTCCCCTACTTCCTGCCGATGGACCAGTACCGGCCCGAGACAAAGCCTTCCGATTACTACATCTACCTGGGTCGGCTCTCGCGCGAGAAGGGGATTGCCACCCTGCTCGAGGCGGTTCACCTGCATCGGGGGAGCCGGATGCGCTGCCGCATCTTGGGTGAGGGGCCGCTGGAGGCGACGCTCAAACGCCGAGCAGCCGAGTGGGGCCTCACCAACGTGGAGTTCTCCGGGTATCTTCAGGGAGAAGCCCTGCAGGATGCGATTCGCGGAGCGGCCTTTACGGTGGTGCCCTCGGAATGGTATGAGAACCTTCCCTTCGCCGTGCTCGAGAGCTTCGCGCTGGGGACCCCTGTGGTGGGGGCCAATATTGGCGGCATACCCGAGATGGTCCTGCACGGCGAGACGGGGCTGGTATTCGAGTCGGGTAACGCCCAGGATCTGTCGACCGCCCTGGCGGAGATGGAAGCGGATCCGAAACGGATGGTGGCCATGGGTGAGGCCGCGCGAGCGCTGGACGAAGAGCGCTACGGTCCGGATCCGCACATGGAGCGGCTGGAGGACCTCTACGGCCGGGTGCTCCAGGGTCGGGCGGTGGCAACGCGGGACGCGCCTCACGGACAGGCGGTCTCGAGGCGGGAACAATCGCGAGGAGATGCGGTGGTGAGGCAGGACGCGCCTTCCGGCGATTCGGTCGCGACACGGGATGGGGCCCAGGGACAGGGGGAGCAGGTGGGCGGATGAAGATCGCGATGATCGGACAGAAAGGGATCCCGGCGACCTACGGCGGCATCGAGCGCCACGTGGAGGAGATCGCCACCCGGCTGGTCCAGCGCGGCCACGACGTGACCGTCTTCAGCCGCTTCTACTACACCCATCACCGGGGTCCGTACCGCGGTGTGCGCAACCGGCGGATTCCAAGCGTTCGTACGAAGCACATGGACGCGTTCTCCCACTGCGCGCTGACGACGCTCTACAGCTTGCTGGACAAGCACGATGTCGTGCACTACCACGCGCTGGGGCCCTCGCTCTTCTCCGCCGTGCCCCGTATCGTGGGTTCGAAGACGGTCGTCACCGTCCATGGCCTCGACTGGCAACGCGGGAAGTGGGGGAAGTTCGCCACCTGGTTCCTGCGCGCCTGTGAACGGCCGGCCGTGGCGTTTCCCAACGAAACGATCGTCGTCTCCGAAACCCTGGGCAAGTACTTCAAGGAACGGTTCGACGCCGACACGAATGTGATCCCGAATGGGACCAACCCCGGGACCATCCGGCCGCCAAACCGGATCAAGCGCTGGGGGCTCGACCGTGACCGCTACATATTGTGGGTGGGGCGCTTGGTGCCCGAGAAAGGGTGCCACTACCTGATCGAGGCGTTCCGCAAGATCGATACCGATGCGAAGCTGGTCATGGCGGGTGGATCGAGCTTCTCGGATACCTATGTCCAATCGCTCGAACGCCTGCGCGGCGAGGACGAGCGTATCAAGATGGTTGGCTACGTCTACGGCGATGTGCTCGAGGAACTCTGGAGCAACGCCTATCTGGTGGTGCAGCCCTCGATCCTGGAGGGCTTGTCGATCGCGCTCATCGAGGCCCTGAGCTTCGGCCGCTGCGTGATCGCCAGTGACATCCCCGAGAACATCGAGGTCGTCGAGGATTCGGCCATCACCTTCAAGTCACGGGATGTGCAGGACCTGCGCTCGAAGCTGCAGATGTGCCTGGACCATCCGGATATGGTGACGGCTACCGCGGCCCGCTGCCGCACGCTGGCCGAAGAGAAGTACAGCTGGCCGCGACTGGTCGAGGCAACCGAGCGGGTCTACGAGAAAGCGGTCAACGGGCGTTAAGCCCGGCACCGGAGTACCTGGCCGGTGGGTACCTGGCCCGCGGGTACCTGGCCCGCGGGTACCTGGCCCGCGGGTGGCCTGGCCCGCGGGTGGCCTGGCCCGCGG
>CAZZIF010000184.1:4699-8322 GCA_964654025.1 uncultured bacterium | reverse complement strand
GCGGCCAGCAAGTCGATGGCCGTCCGGGGACGCCCCAGCGAGTCGGCGATCGTGCGCGACAGACTCTCGAGCCGGAAAGGGTCCCGGTGGGCGTAGGTCATGCACTCCAGGCGGAAGGGATCGGCGTGTTCGTGACACCGGGCCAGCCGGTCCAGCAGGTCTTCGGTGCCGGCGCGCAGGTCGAAGGCGTCGCACAACTCCCAGACCAGAGGGGTGAACCGGCTCGGCGCCAGCTGGGCCGGCGGGTAGATGACCGCATTCGAGCGCGCCGCCGGCCACGAGGCTTCGGGGCGGAGGCCGAGTACCACCGGCAAGGTGATCACGCGCTGTGACTTCCATGCCCGGGCCTCGATGCTTTTGCCTGATTCGAGGCTGTCGATCACGCTGCCCGGGTCCCGCCAGAAGCGGCGGGCACCTTCGGCATCCAGCGCACCCTGTCCCTCGAACGCGCGCCCGTCCGGACCTGGAACGTCCGCGTAGCGTACCTGCCGGGTTACTTCGTCGCGGATCACGGTGACCGGGTAGGGGGTCCCCGCGGTCAGGCCGTCGAGGGAGTTCCGAAAACGGTTCTGTGCCTCGGCGGCGGAGCCGTCGAACCGGGCCTCGCCCGCGGCGACGATGATGTCGCCTATCATGAGCCCGCCCGCCTCGGCGGGAGAGAAGGGGAAGACCGCCGTCACGCGCAACCCGCAGGTTGCGCCCTGAAGTAGATCCTCCAGAGAGACCTCTCCGATCCGTTCCCATTGAGCCGTATCGAGCGGCGGCAACACCTCGGCCGGCTCGGTGTAGATCCCTAGCCAGCCGCGATCGTCCGCGGCTTGGGCGGGCTGGGCGAGAAGCCACCCGAGGCTCGAGACGCAGAGGACTCCGGCGACGAAGGAGATCGCGAGGTTGGCCTCCGAGAGGCTACGGGGAGATCGAGCGGATGAGAACGTGGTTTTCATGCGCGTCCTTTCCGGGAGTGGGTTCGGCGGGGAGCAGGCGCTCCTCGGCAGCCTGGGAACCCTCGGACTATAGCGGACCCGGACAGGCGTGCTAGCGGTTTGCCACACCGGGCCCGTCGGGTATGATGCGGGTGCCCCTAGTGAGGAGGTAGCGTGGACCGGGGGTTCATTCTTCAACCGACCTACATGATCGAGGGCGGGCGGGCGGTGATCCACCTCTTCGGTGTCACCGACGAGGGCGCCACGTTCGTGGTTCGTGACACCCGGGTTCGTCCCTCCTTCTTCATCCGCCGTGAGGAGCTCTCCCGCGCGAAGCCGCTGCTGGAAGCCGCCCGGGGCGAAAGCGCCGGACGATCCGACCTGCCATCCGACCCTCCATCCGACCCTCCATCCGACCCCCCATCCAACTCGCTGGCCGATTCGGCGAAAGGTCCGACCGCGGCGGGACCTTTTCCCCGGGTCGGCACGCAAACCTGGACGACGATGGACGGAGAAGAGGCGGCCGAGATCGTTCTCGCGGTGCCGCCCGATGTGCCCCCGCTGCGCGACCGGTTGCGGGGCGCAGGTGTCGACTGTCTGGAGGCGGATCTGCCCTTCGTGACGCGCTACCTCTGCGATCGCGGCCTACGGGGAGCAGTGGGCATCGAGGGGGACTTCCGCCCGGGCCGGCGCGTCGATCGCATCTACGAGAACCCCACCCTCATGCCCACCGAGTTCGAACCCGAACTCGGCGTCCTCTCGCTGGACATCGAGACCGACCTCAAGGCTGAAAGCGTACGCTCGTTCGCCCTCTTCGGCCACTTGCCGCAAGGCGGGCGGATCGCCGAGGTACACTACCGGCGCCCGGAAGGCGCGCCAGGCGGACCGCTGCCCGAGGAAGGCCGGAAGGGCGGTTTCTTCTTCGAGCATCCCGACGAGCCGGCCTTGCTGGCGGCCCTGGTGCGCCGCGTACGGGAGATCGATCCCGATGTCCTGACCGGCTGGAACGTCATTGACTTCGACCTGCGGGTGCTCGGGCAAGCTTTCTCCCGATGCGGGGTGCCGTTTCACCTGGGCCGGGCGGACCTGCCCTGCCGGGTCTGGGCGCGTGACGACAGCTGGATGACGAGCCGTGCCACGGTCCACGGTCGGGTGGCGGTTGACGGCATCGATTTGCTGCGCGGCGCTTTCATCCGTCTGGACCACTACGCGCTCGATGCCGCCGCCCGTGAGCTGCTCGGTGAGGGCAAGACCATCAGCGGTGATGACCGGGGCGCGGAGATCGAGCGCCTCTACCAGGAGGACTTGCCGGCGTTCCTGGACTACAACCTCACCGATGCGCGCCTCGTGATCGACATTCTCGAGAAGCGGCGGCTCATCCCGCTGGCGGTGCGGCGCACGTTGCTGACCGGCCTGCCGCTGGACCGGGTGGCCGCCAGCATTGCCGCCTTCGACTTCCTTTACATCGGCGCGCTCCACCGCCGCGGCGTGGTGGCGCCCAGCGTTCGGGAGTCGGACGCCGCTCAGGGCACCACCTCGGCAGGCCATGCGGTCCGCGAACCGTCCCCCGCCGCCATCGGTGGGTATGTGCTCGACTCGGCGCCGGGCATCTACGCCAATGTCTGGGTCTTCGATTACCAGAGCCTCTATCCCAGCATCATCCGTACCTTCCAGATCGACCCGCTGGGTGCGGCGGCCGCCAAAGGCGATCCCGACGGTCCGGCCGTGGCGGCGCCCAACGGCGTGCGCTTTCGCCGCGGGGAGGGGATCCTGCCCGAGATCCTGGAGGCTCTGATGCCGAGACGACTGGAGGCGAAGCGGAAGGGCCATCAGGTTGAGTCGTTGGCGATCAAGATCTTGATGAACTCGTTCTATGGGGTGCTGGCCTCGCCGCGGTGTCGTTTCTACTCCACGCACGTGTCGAACGCGATCACCACCTTCGGTCAGAAGATCCTGCTCTGGACCAAAGAGCAGTTCGAGGCCCGCGGATATCAGGTGATCTATGGCGACACCGACTCGGTCTTCGTCGTCTCGGGTATCGTCTCGAGTAGCGAGGCCGAGCGAACGGCCCAGGCGGCCGCCCGGGACCTGAACGAGGCATTGCACCGCTACGTTCGAGAGGCGTACGACATGGAGAGCCACTTGCTGCTCGAGTTCGAGAAGCAGTACCTGCGCTTCTTCATGCCCAGCCTCCGGCACACCGCCAGCGGCAGCAAGAAGCGGTACGCGGGTCTCATCGAGCGCGGCGGAACTCGCGAGATCGTCTTCACCGGCCTCGAGTCGGTGCGGCGGGACTGGACGGTCCTGGCCAAGGACTTCCAGCGCCAGCTGCTCCACCGGGTCTTCTCCGAAGAATCGGTGGACGCCTTCGTGCAGGGCTTCCTCGACGAGTTGCGAGCGGGGGAGCGCGACGGGGATCTCGTCTACCGCAAGGCCCTGCGCAAGCCGCTCGCCGAGTACGGGAAGACGACGCCGCCGCACGTCAAGGCGGCCCGGCTGATTCCGGGGCGGCCCGGACGATTGATCTCCTACGTCATGACGACCGAGGGTCCGCAGCCGGTGGGCCATGCAAGCGCCCCACTCGATTACGATCACTACGTGGAGAAACAGCTCCGCCCGATCGCTGAATCGATCCTCCAGCATGTGGGCCGCACGTTCGACGAATTCCTGGGGCGGGGTGATCAGCTGGGGCTCTTGTAG
>CAZZIF010000184.1:0-4599 GCA_964654025.1 uncultured bacterium | reverse complement strand
GCCTCTTGCTGGGAGGAGGCATCCGGCGCCGCCCGTGAGAGCAACTCGCCAATGGCCTCGATCAGCGCCCGCGAGTCCCCCTGGATGATGGCCTTGGGAATCGCCCACAGCAGTTTCAGCCCGGCGAGGACCCACTCGATCACGCCGGCCACCTTGGCGATGACCGGATTCTGCCGCAGTTTGCCCCACAGGCCGCCCGGCTCGGATGTCTCGCCGCTGTCCCCCGCCGCCGTTTCGGCGAGGGACAGGCCTTTGCGATCCAGATTCCGGGGGCCTGACTCGGGACCGGATGCCAGCAGGTTGATGGGGCGCGCATTCGGGGCAAACGCGAGCGTCTCCGGAGGGAGGATGGCTCCGAGGAGGAGCATGACGGTCACGAACGCAGCCATCAGACGGATCGGCGAATCCGCCACGAACCGCGCTGCCACTCCGCGGCGCCTGTGTGCCCGGGGGGACTGGCCCATCATCGTTCCTTACTTCACCAGTCGTGGTGGTGAGGTCGTCTTGTCACGAACACGAACCATACCGATCAGGATGGGCTCCTCGGGATCATGGGTATCCGGTCGATCATCCGTCTGTACGGTGGCCGACGGCGGAGGGTTCCTCAACCATTATGACGCCCAATCACGCCAACATGTTCACTGCCAAATTCGCCAGTTCGACGATCCGGCGGTGGGAGAGCCGTAAGCCGGCCAGTTCCTTGGGCGTGAACCACCCGCTGCGCTGGTGTTCCTCGTTGAGGCGCATCGCGCCCGACCATGAGGATACGATGTACACGGGACAGCGCCACCAAGGGTTCCCGTGAAGACCATCATACAGTAGGACACCAAAACAACGGCCAGGTTTGGCCCGAATGCCCAGCTCTTCGTCCAGCTCTCGCACGAGGGCCCCCTCGTCGGTCTCTCCGGGTTCGACCTTTCCCCCGAAGAAATCCCAGTGGTCGCCCATTGTCAGGTGCGATGCCCGCAAGCCCAGATGTACCTTGCCCGCACGAACCAGCACGCCCGCAACCGCCTTCTGCCACATAAGTTGCTTGTGCATAGCCTGATGGACGATTCCGGCTTCGGTGAATCGCACTCCGCGCGATGCGAATCCGTGGCGTTCGTAGAATCCGACCGCTGGTGCCTGCGCATGGAGAGTGACCGTGGCGATTTGAAATCGAACACACTCGCGCAGCAGCAATTCCAGCAGATGGGAGCCAATCGTTCGGCCGCGGTAGTCGGCCAGAACGGCCATCCGGCCGATACGTCGCTCGAGAATCTGCAACCTGCCGGTGGCAACGGGCCGGTTCTGTTCGAACCCGACGGCGTGGAGTGCATCCCGATCGGTGCCGTCGAAGTCGATCGCCTCGGAGATCCTGAGCTCGGTGCCGAACACCTGACGTCGGACCGTTCGGGCGTGATCGGCGACGTCCTCCCAGCTGCCCACGCGCCACGTGTAGCCATGCTCCGGCCTAGAGATCCTGTTGCGTCCAGTAGTGTGCTTGTGGTCCATGGTCAGACGCCCGTGGCAAGGAGTTGTGGCTCTGGCGGCCGTGATCAGGATTCCGCGGCCAGAAGCTCTGACCAGGCGCTCGTCGACAGAGACCTCGGATCATGTGTCCAGCAGTCTTGCGGCCTCCTCGGTGATGCGCTCCGCCGTGAAGCCGAACTTCTCGAACAGAGCGGCGGAGGGGGCGGAGACACCGAACCCGCTCATGCCAAGGCAGACCCCCTCCGGACCGGCATATCGCTCCCACCCCAGGGGAATCGCGGCTTCCACCACGACCCGCTTGGTGACCTGCGGCGGCAGCACGGCTTCACGATAGGCTTCGGGCTGACGTTCGAACAGCTCCCAGCTGGGCATGCTCACGACGCGCGTGGCGATCCCCTGATCCGCGAGTGCGGCTTGCGCTTGAATGCACAGACCCACCTCGGCTCCGGTTGCGATCAGAATCACCTCCGGCGCCTGGCCCCGCGCGATCCCCGCCTCCGACAGCACGTAGGCGCCCCGCGCGACGGCCGTCGTTCCCAGGCCGGTGGGACCGCCGCCCGACGGATCGTCGTCTGCGGTCGCCGCGACACGATCGCGAGACAGGGGCGCCACCTTCTGGCGCGAGAGAATCAGCGCGGTCGGACCCGGGTTGCGCAAAGCGACCTCCCACGCTTCGAAGGTCTCGCGCGTATCCGCCGGCCGGATGACCGTGAGACCGGGGATGGCACGTAGCGAAGGCAGATGCTCCACCGGTTGGTGGGTGGGGCCGTCCTCGCCCAGACCTATGCTGTCGTGGGTGAAGACATAGATGCTGGGAACCTGCATCAGAGACGCCAGCCGCAGCGCGGGACGTAGGTAGTCGCTGAACACGAGGAAGGTGGCGCAGAAGGGCCGCAGTCCCCCGTGCAGGGCCATCCCGTTGGTGGCTGCCGCCATCACATGCTCGCGGATTCCAAAGTAGATATTGGGGCCGCCAGCCTCGCCGGGGGTGAAGCTGCCGGCGTTCTTGATCACCACGCTGTTCGAGGCGTTCAGGTCACCCGATCCACCGACCAGATTGCCCAGGATGGGGGCGGCCGCGTTGATGGCCTTGCCGGAGGCCGAACGGGTGGCCAAGGGTTCGGTGGCTGGATCCGCCGTCAGGATCGCGTGCGCCAGATCCTCCGGCAACACGCCCGACTGCCACTCATCCCAGCGAACGCGCTCGCGGGGGAATTCGGATCCGTAGCTTTCCAGGGCCTGTTCCCACTGGGCCTCGGCGGTCTCGCCGACGCGGACCGCCTCACGCATGTGCTCGCGCACCTCTTCGGGGACGTGGAACGGTTCGGTTGCCGTCCAGCAGAGCGCCTCTTTGGTGAGCGCCAGCTCGTCCTCGCCCAACGGCGCACCGTGGGCGCCGCTGGTGTCTTGCTTGTTGGGGCTGCCGTGAGCGATGTGTGTCTTGACGGCGACCAGGGAGGGGGCATCCCAGGTCGAGCGAGCGGCTTCGATGGCCTGCGCGATGCCGTCCAGATCGTCGCCGGCGACCGACTGAACATGCCAGCCCGAGGCCCGGAAACGGGCCGGCAGGTCGTCGCTGGTGGCGAGCGATGTGCTGCCCTCGATGGTGATCCCGTTGTCGTCGAACAGGTAGATGAGCTTGCCCAGCCTGAGGTGGCCGGCCAGCGAGATGGCCTCCTGGGAGAGGCCTTCCATCAAATCCCCGTCACCGACCAGCGCATAGGTGTGGTGATCGACGATCGTGTGCCCGGGCCGGTTGAATTGCTGGGCCAGGTAGCGTTCGGCCATCGCCATCCCGACCGCATGCGCCAGCCCCTGTCCCAGAGGTCCGGTGGTGACCTCGACCCCGGGGGTGAGCCCGTACTCGGGGTGGCCCGCCGTTCGCGAGCCGAGCTGGCGGAAGTTCTTGATCTCCTCGAGCGAAAGATCATAGCCGGTCAGGTGAAGCAGGCTGTAGAGCAGCATCGATCCGTGTCCGGCGGAGAGGATAAAACGATCCCGGTCCGGCCAGCGCGGATTTTTCGGATTGTGTTTCAGGAAGCGTGTCCAGAGAACGTAGGCCATGGCCGCAGCGCCCATCGGCATGCCCGGATGTCCGGACCTGGCTTGCTGGACCGCCTCGGCACTCAAGATCCGCACCGTGTTGATGCAGAGTTCGTCGATCGGCTTCACACCCGTTCCTTTCCGTGGGTTGGTCGGCAGGATTCGGTTCCCCTTCGGGCAAGAGCCGGAGCATAGGAGGGGGTCCGGGAGGTGTCAAGATCCGCGCCCGTCTCTGTGGCTCCCCGTTGACCGGGGCGGCCGTTTGAGCGAACAATGGGCGGGTTGGGGTAGATCAGCGCAGCTTGGGGAAAGGAGTCTGCATGTCCGCGGAGACCATTGCCGTCGCCGATGCCTTGGGGGGGCGGATTGCTACGGGAAGTCCGGTGAAGGTAGAGGGTTGGGTTCGAACGCGTCGGGATTCGAAGGCGGGAATGTCGTTCATTCACCTGAGCGATGGGTCCTGCTTCGATCCGCTTCAGGTCGTGGCCGGACGTGACCTCCCGAACTACGACACCGAGATCCTGAAGCTGACGAGTGGCTGCGCCATCGTCGCCAGCGGCCGGCTGGTCGAATCGGAAGGCCAGGGCCAGTCCGTCGAGCTTCAAGCCGACGCGATCGAGGTCGTCGGGTGGGTGGAGGATCCCGATACTTATCCAGTGTCGCCCAAGCGCCACACGCTCGAGTACCTGCGCACGGTTGCCCACCTGCGTCCGCGCACGAATACTTTCGGAGCGATGACCCGGGTGCGGCACTGCCTGGCGATGGCCGTGCACCGGTTCTTCCACGAGCGCGGTTTCTACTGGATCCATACGCCGATCATCACCGCCAACGATGCCGAGGGCGCCGGCGAGATGTTTCGCGTCTCCACACTGGACCTCGTGAATCCTCCCCGGACCCCCGAGGGCGGGATCGACTTCAGCGAAGATTTCTTCGGGCGCGAGACATTCCTTACCGTCTCGGGGCAGCTCGCGGTCGAGAACTACTGCCTGGCGCTCGGCAAGGTCTACACCTTCGGTCCCACCTTCCGGGCGGAGAACTCGAACACCAGCCGCCACCTGGCCGAGTTCTGGATGGTCGAGCCCG
>CAZZIF010000183.1:0-8330 GCA_964654025.1 uncultured bacterium | reverse complement strand
GGGGCACCACCCAGTCGTTGGGTCTCGGTTACTACTGGGACGAGGGTACGCCGGCTGAGAGCGCTACGTGGGGTTCGATCAAGGCTCTGTTCTAAGCAGATGTCTCTGATCTAGGTTCCCATTGCGCGGCCGGTGCTCTTCGGAGCACCGGCCGTCGCTATGTGCTCAACAGTCCCCGAACGGAACCAGATCCTCTGGATCTGGCCGCAGCGGCAACAAGCGCCCGTTCTCCAGCAGGTGCAGGTAGAGATGCTTGTGCTCGCCTGCCACCCGCACGTTCTCGGCCGTGATCGTAGAGCCGTCGGGGTTGAGATTGGGGTAGACGAGTAGCTTCGTGTCCGAGGCGAAGAGCTTCGCCATCGCCTCGAGTATTCCGCCCGCCATGCCCTCGTAGTACCGCGAGTCCATGATCGCCCGGATGTTGTCCACCGAGAGGATGAAGCCGATCTTGCGTTTTCCCAAGCGCGTGAAGTACTCGCTGAGACGGAAGTAACGGAAGTGGGAGCTGACCATGACGTTGTAGCCCAGCTCGATCAGCCGCCGGACCCTCGCTTCCAGGTCGGTGACTTCATCGACGCCGTCGGAGAGGTACTGCGCCACATTCATCTCGCAGAAGCAGACCACGTTCTTCTCGGATGTGTGCAGATCGTGCGCAAACGCATCCGTGCCGTAGCGGATCATGTCGGCCTGCACCTGGGAGAAGGGACGAAACGCCCCGCGCAAGAGCAGCACGTGTTTGCGGAAAATCAGCTCGGCCGGCACGACCGGGCCGCGATCCGGGGACACCACGACCACCGGACTGAGACTCGAGGTCACGAGGCGCAGGTTCATCGTCAGATTGTCGACTCCCGTGAATCGCGGGCCGCGCAATCGCAGGTAATCGATCTCGATCCGGCCCCAGGCGATGTGCTCGATGAGCGAGTCCACCAGCTCACCGGGCTCTCGCGTGCGAACGAACGCCGCGTGGATCAGATTGACGCCCAGGATCCCAAGCGCCTCCTGTTGATCCCGGTTCGACGGATCCATCATTCGAACGTGGATGACCACCTGACTTGGCTCCGCGCCGGCGGCATGCTGGAACTGAATGCCCATCCAGCCATGGCAGTCGCGGTCGGACTTGTAGGCCTTCGCCGCCACCGTGTCGGCGAAGGCGAAGTAGGTGGTTTCCTGAGGGCGGCTTGCCGACACCCGCGTGATCAGATCCGCGTACTCGGTCTCGAGCATGCTCTCCAGCCGGGACAGCGAGACGTAACGTCCGGAGGCGTCCACCCCGTAGATCGAATCGCTCACCTGCATGTCGTAGGCCGAGAGGGTCTTGGCAACCGTGCCCGACGCGCCGCCGGCCTGGAAGAAGTGGCGCGCCACCTCCTGCCCGGCCCCTACCTCAGCGATCGTTCCATAGATCACCGGGGTCTGATTGATGCCGAACGCCTTCTGGCGGGTGTTCTGGATGGCCTGTTCGCGAGTCATGATCTCCTTCCGTTCGGCGGCTGGACCATGCGCTGGTCCACTTTCGGCGGAATAAACCCAACCCCTCGATCTGTAGTTCCAGCAGCGCGACCGGCGCCACCGGCACTACCGGCACTACCGACGGCACCGGCCCCACCGGCCCGCCGGCCCGCCGGCGCAGTTCAGCGCTACTCGTGCCGTGCAAGACAACCGTAGATCTCCAGCAGAGAGGGACATCATCATGAGACATCCAGCCAGCACTATGGAGTATCCAACCAACGCTATGGAGTTCTCAAGCAACACCATGAAGTATCCAGCCAACGCTGCGCACCAGACCACCGCAAAATGTCCCCGGCCTGTCTCGGGGGCGGCCGGAACGCGACCCCTTCCGCATTCCTGGATGGCACGCGTGACCGGCGCGACGCTTCTGCTGCTGCTCGGCGCATGGGGAGCACCCACGGCCCACACACCGGAGGTAACGGCGGCCGCCACACCGATCCCATCCACCGCACGCATCCTATCCGTCACACCATCCACGTCGACCGATGCCGTCAGTGAGAGCGTCTCCGAGAGTGGCCCTGAGAGTACCCTCGAGAGTGCGCCCGAGAATGGCCCCGAGACTGTCCCCGAGAGCGTCCCCGCATCCGGGCCGCGGAGGATCCAGATCGCCATTTTGCTCGACACCTCCGGAAGCATGAGCGGTCTGATCTCACAGGCACAGGCTCGTCTGTGGACGATTGTGAATCGCATCGGGGGGGAGGTCGAGCCCAGCGGAGCGCTTCCCCTCCTCGAGGTGGCACTCTACGAGTACGGTAAGAGCAGCCTTGCGGCACAAGACGGGTTTCTCCGCCAGGTGCTTCCCCTGACCACCGACCTCGATGCCCTTTCCGCCGAACTCTTCGCCCTGGCCACCAACGGCGGGGACGAGTACTGCGGTTGGGTCATCCACGACGCGGTGCACGGTCTCGGCTGGAGCGATGGTGAGAACGATTTGCGTACGATCTTCATCGCCGGCAACGAACCCTTCGATCAGGGCACGGTGGACTATCGGCAGGCATGTTCGGAGGCCATCGAGCGGGGGATCTTGGTCAACACGATCCACTGCGGATCCCATGCCGACGGCGTCAGCGGCCTGTGGGCCGACGCGGCCCGGCTAGCCGACGGCCGGTATCTGCACATCGATCACAATCAGCAGCTCGTCCACATCGAAGCGCCGCAGGATGAGGAGATCACCCTGCTCAATGCCCGCCTGAACGAGACCTATCTCCCCTACGGCGCCGCCGGCATCTCGCATCGCCAACGCCAGGAGGAAGTCGACTCCCACACGCACGAACTCGCGCCGGCAGTGGCGGCCGAGCGCACCGTCTTCAAGGCCTCCTCGCAGTATCGCAACGCGGAATGGGACCTGGTCGACGCCGTCGACGAAGGACGGGTGCATCTGGGCGAAATCGACAAGAGCGCGCTGCCCGAGGCGCTCCGCGATCTATCGGAGGCCGAACTCACCCAGCTCGTGAGGCGGCAGGCGGACCAGCGAATCGAAATCCAGCAGCGCATCCGCCGACTCGATCAGGAGCGTCAGGCCTATGTCGCTGAACAGAAACGGCAGTTGGGAACAAGCGATCAGACGCTGGATGCCGCCATGCTCGCGGCCATCGATGCGATGCTGGCCGGGTCGGACGAATGAGGCGTGGGCACTCGCCGACACCGGTTCATCGTCTAGGCGGCAGATTCATGGGAAAGGGCATCGGCCAGGGGCAAGGTCACGTCGATCGTGAATACCGACCCCTGGCCGAGTGTGCTTTCGACGCGCAACTGGCCACCCATCATCTGGGTCAGACGCCGGGCAATCGCCAGGCCCAGGCCGGTTCCCCCGAACTGCCGTGCGGTCGAACCATCGACCTGGGTGAAGCTGTCAAAGATCATCTCGAGCTTCTCCTGCGCGATCCCGATGCCGGTGTCGATCACATCGAAGCGCAGGCGACAGCGGTTCCGACCCGCATCCGGCGAGTAGCTCAAGCGGACCCGTACACTGCCCTCTCCGGTGAACTTGACCGCATTGGAGACCAGATTGAGCAGGACCTGGAACAATCGCCGCTCATCGCCCAGGACGGCCGCGGGATCGCCGCCCTCGACAGCGAGATCGAGCTGCAGCCCTTTCGAATCCGCTGTGGGGCGCACCGTAGCGAGAGCGCGCGTCACCAGATCCTCGGGCTGGAAGGGACGCGCCTCCAGCTCCAGCTTGCCGGACTCGATCTTCGAGAAGTCGAGCACGTCATTGATCAGGGCCAGCAAGTTCTCGCCGCATTGCAGGATGTTGCCGACCCACGCCTCCTGCTCCCCGGTGACCTCCGAGACCGAAAGCATGTCGGCCAGACCGATGATGCCGTTCAGGGGCGTACGGATCTCGTGCGAAACATTGGCCAGGAACTCGGACTTGACCATGCTGGCATACTCGGCGGCCTCCTTGGCCGCCAGGAGTTCGCGGGTGCGATCCTCCACCATCTTCTCGAGTCCTTCGGCGTAGCTCTGTACCTGGGCTTGAGACCGGCGCAACCGTTCATTGGTCGCGGAGAGCTGGGTGTTGGCCGCCTGCACCGAAGTGGCCATGCCGTTGAACGTCTCCGCCAGCTGACCGATCTCGTCGCGGCCGCACTCGGAGATGCGTGTGTCGAGCTGCCCCTCGGCCAGCCGGTGCGCACCTTCGGTCAGGCGGTGCAATCGTCCGGCGACGGTTTGGAACAGGGCACCCGCGACGAGTCCGGACACCAGCATCGCCGCCAGTGCCGCGGCAGCCACCAGGACCATGTTCTGGCGGGCCTGGCGCACGATCGGGGCCGTGTCGAAAGCCAGATACAGCGTGCCGATCTTCTGGCCCCGGTGTTTGATCAAACGCTCGACGAGCATGAAGCGCTCGGTATCGACCTGCAGGAAGCCAGCACTGTCGGGCTCGGCGAACTGCCGCTGCTGGTCATAGCGGGCCATCAGGCGTCCGTGCTCATCGCTCACCCAGGCTTGCTCGATGTCCGGAACCGCCTGAAGTGACGCCAGGGCCTCACGTACCGCTTCGGGATCGGCGAAGAGCACCGCCGGGGCCGCGCTCGAGGCCACCAGGTCGGCGGCCTGCTCGGCCAGTTGAGCTCCGCTGCGGCGCACCATGCCGTTCTCGCGATGCATGAAGAAGGAACCCAGACCCAGAATGACGACCGTGGTCGCCAAGAGCGTGAAGCCGATCAGCTTCTTGCGCAGTGAGAGGTGCAGGCTTCGGTAGAAATGCCACATGATGCGTCTCAGCCTCTCAGAGTACGGTAGACCACTCGGGGCTCCCGGCTCGATCGGTCTCCGGCCAGATTGAGCAGCTTCGAGCTGATCAGCAATCCGGCCTCTTTGGCCAGTGTTTGACTGATGGCGAAGCGAACGCGGCTGCCCTCGCGATAGAGCCGGATGATCGTCTCACCGCGCGGCTCGTTCCACACACCCACCGTCAGGGTCCCCGAGTTGTGTGCCTCGACCAGCGTGGCCACCCGCTGCGAATCCACGTCCGCTCCCATGACCAGAATGTCGCACCGAGGCGAGGACGTCCCTTCGGTGATCTCGGTTACCTCGAGGCGATAGGGCGAACCGAGACCCGACTGGTTCTCTTGATCGGCCAGCCGAACCAGCATGCTGGCCAGGGCGCTATCGCCGGTGACACCGATGCGCAGTGTGTCCCCCAGCGGATGCTCCCAGCCAACGAAGTCCGGGAAGCGGAGCAGGAAGGCGGCCTTGACCTCGGCGGCGGTCTCTTCGGTGGCCATCACGTCATCGAAGGTGTCTTCGTAATGGACGTTGATCGTCGACGCCCAGGCGGTCAATGGCGCGAGACGAAGGGTCGCCGCCAGGCACAGCAACGCCAAGAGCAGCACACCCACTGCGCGTTGCCAGAGCTGCCGTGACGGCTTGCGTCTCAAGTACACACCTCCGTTGGGGTCTCATCCGGCTATGCCGGTCCCCCAGCCCACCCAGATCCAACCGGGCGTCGGTAGGAAGGCAGACAGGTCCTCCCCACCTCTGATGATCGGCATTTGGGGCCCATTCTTGACGAGCCCTCTCGAGGAAGTTGCTGAAATGAGGCGAAGATGCCGCCGGTGACCGTGCCGGAGGAATTCCCCCGCAGCGGCGGCCTCGGTCCCACGGGCGGATCACCGGGTCCTCAGGAAGTAGCGGGAATCAGCCGATCTGGAGAAGAGCAGGGAATCGCTGCGCAGGGAAGCGATTGCCCCGGCCGTGAGGCACCGACTTCCACCGGGGCCGCCGGCGCGATCCATCAGGGGAGGTAGCAGCGCTTGTTCGACAGCTTGATCGACTCAGGCGCCCGGCGCAGGCGTCGCTGGGGAACCGGCCCGTTCAGCGTTGCGGTCCTCGTGCACCTGGCTCTGGTCGCGGCGGTGGTGCTCACCAGCCACCTGCAGGACTCCGCCGCCAGCGAGCCCCCGGTCAAGGTGACATTCCTGCAGTTCGGTGCGGGACCGGCCATCTCGGGAGAGGCCACCGCACCCGGACCGCCGCGGGAATCGGACGACCCGGTGACGACGCCGGCGGCGGCCCCACCGCTGAACCGGCAGAGCCCGGATCCCCTGGCCATGGACGCCTTCCTGAAGGAAGCCGAGAACTTGGTCAGCGAAGATCTGGCCGAGCTTCTGCCGGAACCAGAGCACTCGCCCGACCCGCTGGCCGGAAGGATCGTGCAACCTTTGCACACGCCCAAGTCCATCCATACGGGTTCGATGCCCGGCTACCCGCTGGCAGGCGCAGGCCCAGCGGTCGAGGGCGGTTTGCCCGGCGGTGTGCCGGGCGGGATACCCGGAGGCATTCCGGGCGGAGTCGTTGGAGGCGATCCCCTGCCGCCCGGGCCGTTGCGCGCAGGCGGCGGGGTCACGGCGCCGGTGCCGGTGCACCGGGTACAGCCGACCTATCCGACACCGGCCCGCAATGCCCATCTGGAGGGACAGGTCACGCTCGAGGCGGTCATTCTGCGTGACGGCGGGGTGGGCGAGATTCGGGTCGTCAGGGGGCTCGGCATGGGCTGCACGCAGGCTGCCATCGAGGCCCTCAAGCAATGGAGATTCAACCCCGGAAGACGCAATGGTCGACCGGTCGATGTCTATTTCGAGCTCACGGTCGACTTCGTCCTGGGCTGAGGAGCGCACAACATGCATCCAGCGATCACCTACGGGCCGGCCGAGATCTGGCAATCCATGGGAACGGTGGGACACCTGGTCCTCATCTGCCTCCTGCTCATGTCGGTCCTCTCCAGCGGAATCATGATCGACCGCTGGCGGCAGTTCCGTAAGGTGCAGCGGCAGACCCAGGCCTTCATCGCCACGGCGCGAACCGACCTGATCGAGGGTGACCTCGACCGGGTGATGGCCGAGACGAAACAACATCCGAGCAGCCACGTGGCGCGTATCTACGCGGCGGCGATCCGGGATGTGTCCCCCGATTGGGCAACGGGAACCCTGGGCGCGGACGATGAGACGCGCGAGAAGACACTACGCAGCGCCACGCAGCGCGAGAGCGTCGTGATCACCCAGGAGCTCAAGCGCGGGCTGCCGATCCTGGCTTCGGTGGCTTCCACCGCGCCCTTCGTGGGGCTCTTCGGGACGGTGATCGGCATCATGAACAGCTTCTTCGGCATGGCCGCCACCGGCTCCGGCGGGATCGGTTCGGTGGCCGGCGGCATTGCCGAGGCACTGGTGAACACGGCGGCGGGCATTCTGGTCGCGCTGCCGGCAGTCTGGGGATTCAATTACTTCCTGGGACGAATGGAACGTATTGGCAGCGAGATGCACAACGCATGCAGCGAGCTGGTCGACTACTTCATCAAGAGGTCACGAGGCGAGGCATGGAAGCTCGAGGGCACCACGGGCCGGCCGGTCCCCCGCTAAACAGCGAGATCAACGTCACGCCGCTCGTCGACGTGATGCTGGTCGTGTTGATCATCTTCATCGTGGTCACGCCCCTGCTTCAGGAGGGGGTGACCGTCGACTTGCCGGCGGCACGCCACGTCGCAGATGCATCCGTGGACCGTCATGTCGCCCTCACCGTCAACATCGGCGCAGACGGCCAGATCTACCTGGAGAGCGATCCGGTGACGACCGGCGACCTGGAGGCCGTGCTGCTGACGACCCATGGCCAGTTTCCGCAGCGCCCGCTTCAAATCAAGGCCGATCGCAACGTGCCGTACCGCCGGGTCAAGGAAGTGCTCCAGGCCGGGCGTCGCGCGGGGTTCCGAGACGCCTCGCTGATCGCTCGGGAAGCACCCGGCCGCGCGCGAGGAGACTGAGTCATGGCAAACACAGAGAACTCCATGGACCAGATGCGTGCGTCGATCAATGTGACCCCGCTCGTGGATGTGCTTCTCGTGCTCCTGATCATCTTCATCATGGTGGCCCCCTTCGCGACCAAGGCGATGGAATCGAACATCCCCCAGAAGGCGGGTCACACGCTGCCGTCCGACTACAGCGAGCGTCAACTGGTAGTCTACCTTGGGGTCGAAGGTGATGTGTGGCTCAACAACGAGCATCTGGCACAGGAGGAGCTCCCCGAAAGGCTTCGCGAGCTCTTTGCGAAACGTGGTGGGCGCCGGCTCCTATTCGTGGATGCGGCTCCCGGGGTGCCCTACGGCCGGGTGGTCGAGTTGATGGACGGGTGCCGGGAAGGTGGCGCGCGAACGATCGGGATGATCCCGGATTCATTGAATCTCGCTTCGCCGGCATCTTACTAGCGCCGGTCGAAGAACCCGCCCCACGGAACTCGCCCCGCAGGCGGCGAGCCCGGCACTAGAACTCGGCTCGCATGGCTAGCACGATTTGCCGTGGACTCTGGAATACGTACGCCTTCCC
>CAZZIF010000182.1:2768-8347 GCA_964654025.1 uncultured bacterium | reverse complement strand
TCCCAAGGCATCCGTCCAGCGGAACCGCAGGCACCAAGCATCACCACGGCGGGCACCTGCCGAGCGGGAATCCTCCTCCTCCTCCTCCTTGGCCCGTCCCTCGCTGTCGGACCTTTACTCCGGAACCGACGGCGACTACGGACACTCGCATTGCCTGATGTGCGGCCGGCGCAATCCCGATTCCTTGGGACTGCACTTCGACCGCTGCGGCGAGGGACGCGTGTGCGCGAAGTTCCAGGGCAATCCCAGGTTACAGGGTTACGAGGGGATTCTGCACGGGGGGATCGTCGGTGCCTTGCTCGATGCAGCCATGACCCATTGCCTGTTCAGCCGTGGCGTTCGGGCCGTTACGGGAGACCTTCGAGTACGTTTCCGCAAGCCGGTGCCTTGCGACGCCGAGCTGGACGTTCAGGCCTGGCTGGCCATGGAATCGCCCCCCATCTACCGTCTGGAGTCGGAGCTTCTGAGGAACAACCAGGTCATGGCCTGGGCCAAGGCCACGTTCATGGAGGACAGCCCGCCGGAGTAGCGGTCGCGACGGGTTCCGCGACCGGCTCTCCGCGGCAGGGCCCGAGGCCGGCTCCGCGGCAGGGTCCGCAACCGGTTCCGCGGCGGGGTCCGCGGCAGGGCCCGAGGCCAGCTCCGCGGCAGGGTCCGCAACCGGTTCCGAGGCGGGTTCCGCGACAGGGCCCGTGGCCGGCTCCGCGGCAGGGTCCGCGGCCGGCTCCGCGATCGACTCCGCGACGAATTCCATGGTGGGTTCCGACGACGATGGGCCCCTGTGCGGGGGGCCGAAAACTCATTCGATTACAAGATCTTCTCGGAGCAGCATCTGGCCGCCACCGGTTACGAGTTGGAATGTCTCTCTCGCCTTGGTCTGGATGAAGTCGTAGACGACCCAGTCCGCCGCCGCGGCGATACCCCCGCTCATGATCGACTCCACGAAACCCTTCGTCTTGGGATAGTGCTCGATGGTCACCTCTTCATCGGCCGGGATGTCCCCGAGTTCCTTCGCCAGCGCGATGGCATCGTAGTAGCCACCTAGTTCATCGATCAGGCCGTTCTCCTTCGCCTGCGTACCCATCCACACGCGACCGTGGGCCAGACGCTCGGCCTCTTCGAAAGTCATGCCGCGCTTCTCGGCCACATCGCGTAGCCAGGCATTGAAGTCGTCCCAGTGGTTCTCGGTGAATCGTGCCCACTCCTCGTCGGTGAAGTCGCGCGTGTCGTCCCAGAAGCGGGCCATAGGACCGCGGGTCACCTGGTCGAACGAGACGCCAAGCTTGTCGTAGAGCCCGGCCATATTGAACTTCATGCTGATCGAGCCGATCGATCCTGTGGCGGTCATCGGATTGGCCATGATCTTGCTCGCGGTATAGGCGATGTAGTAGCCCCCCGAGGCAGCCATGTCGACCATGGAGGAGATGATCGGCTTGTCCTCCTTGGTGATCAGCACCTCGCGGCTCATCAGGTCACTGGCCAGCGACTCTCCACCGCCACTGTCGATTCGGAACACGATGGCAGCCACGTCCTCGTCCTCACGCGCGGCACGAATCGCATCGTTGATCGTTTCATGCCCCATGGTGACACCAAACATAGGATTGATGCCGCTCTCCCGCCCTCCGATCGTGCCCTGGGCATGAACGACCGCGATCTTCTTGTCGCCCTTGAGTCCCACCTCCTTGCGCTCGATCTGCGTGTAGTCGTCGGCAGTCACTGTGTGAAACTCGTCCTCGTCGTCTGTCAGGCGCGCCTCCAACTCGTCCCAGTAGATCAGGTCGTCGACGAGACCGAACTCGAGCGCTTCTTGCGGCTGAATGACCGCCATCTCCATGATCTCAATGATCTTCTCCGGGCCGATGCCCCGATCTTCTTCGAAGGTCGTCATCATCATCGTCCAGATTTCATCAAGCACCCACTCCCGATTCTCGCGGGCGGCATCGCTCATGTCGGTGCGCATCACCATCTCCGCAGCGGCCTTGTAGTCCTTGATCTTGTGCACATTCGGGTGAATCCCCAGCTTCTCCAGCATGCTCTTGACGTACATCGTGCGCGCCTGAAGACCCGTGAAACCGAAGTAGCCAGCCGGGGCCATGAAGATCGAATCGCAGGCGGCGGCGACGAGGTAGGTCTTGGGGTCCATCGAGTCGGTAAACCCGTAGACCTTCTTGCCGGCCGCTCGCACCTTGGCCACGCCGGCCCGCATTTCTTGCACCATGCCCGGTCCGGCATCATGGCTGCTGGAGAGTTTGAAGATGACGCCGGCAATGCGGTCGTCGACAGCGGCCTTCTCGAAGTTCTCGAGCATGCTGGTCAGCGTGGCGGGAGATCCACTCACGAAGCCCATCATGCCCGCCGGCGGATTGTATTCCGGCAACTGCCCGTACAGATCGACGAGCAGGTAGGATCCGTCCTTGACCTCCGGCTCGTCCTCCATCCTGACGGCGATGACACCCACCAGGATGAGCACCACAACGAGAATGGCAATGAGCGACCCCAGAAATGCTTTCAAGAATCCGATCACGTTCCTACCCTCCCCTTCAAGCTCACCGAAACATGCGCAGCGGCGCATAGGCGGTGTAATCTCATGATCATACGAGCATTCGGGCATCCGGGTTACCGGACTCCCTGCCCCTGCGGGGCCAGACTCTGCGGGATCGCCCCGCATCTATCCTGTGGCTTGCGTGCCAGCCGGACTTGGGGCCCCGGGGCTGGATAACGAGGGTCGGATTCGCAAGGCTGGAGCCTTCCGCCCGCGCTTCCTGCCTGGCATGGGGGGAAGGAGCACAAGACTACCTGCAACTCGCTGCGCCCGCCGGGCGCACAGAACTCGACCAAGTTGCCTTCTCAAAGCGAGTTGGCCGTCTACAAACCAACCTTCCGGACACAATCTTCGGTCCAGAGCAAGGATCGGATCTCCAGACTCCCCGTCCAGGAAGCCATCGGCGGTCCCGCGAACGGTCCGGTGCACGCGCGTAAGAGTGGGTGTCGCTTGGCACGCTTGACACGCATCTACTCCTCGCGGCTCGTAACCTCGAGCAGGTGGTATCCAAACTGCGTTTGGACTGGACCCTGCACCTCTCCGACCTCCGCGCTGAAGACGACCTTATCGAATTCCGGCACCATGTCGCCCTGACCGAACTCCCCAAGGTCGCCGCCCGACTGTCCAGACGGACACTTCGAATGCTCTCGAGCCAGCGCCGCAAAGTCGCCACCTTCTTCAATCTGCCTCTTGATGTCTTGGCACTCTTCCTCGGTCACCACCAGAATATGCCGGGCCCGAGCTCTCATAGGGTCACTCCTTTCGATGAGGTGAGTGAAGCGGCCGGCCGGATGACCGCCCGCCATCAGAAGCCGGATCCAAGGAATCAAGATCCTAGAGTCGATCGGACCCGTGCGCAAGCAAGCGATCCTCCGGTGCCACCGGGGACGCAGTCGACCGCGTGCGAGCGCGTGCACGAGATTGCAGGGACGGACCAGGGAGGAGGATCAGGAAGGGATCAGGGGAGGAACCAGAGAGGAGAGATCAGGGAAAGGATCAGGGAGGGATCAGGGAAAGGATCAGGGAAAGGATCACCGTGAAAGGATCAGGGAGGGATCAGCGAAAGGATCAGGGAAGGACCTGCGCATGGTACTTAGACCGGCTTTCTTGCGACACCGCTGAACAGAGGTAGTCTCGTGCGAAATAGGATGCCTTCGCCACCGTCGAAGGTAACACGTGGGTAGTCGAAGTCTCGCGTCACTTCCCGGAAGCCCAGACGGTCATGGAGATCGATCGAGGCCTGGTTACGGGCATTGGCCAGGTAGAAGACCTCCCGGCACCTGAGCTGGAGCCATGCCAGCCTGGACCGCGTGAGCGCCTCGCCCACACCCCGCCGCTGATACGATTCCTCCACGACTAGGCCGCTCAGATACCATCCCTCGGGCGCGGCATTCTCAGGCGCTCCGGGGGGCTGGGTGTGGAAGCGGGCCTTCCCGTACCCCACGCAAGCATGATCAAGATCGGCTATGAGCAGAAGCCTCTGGTCGCTGCTCATGCTGCGGGAGATCGCCCGCCTCATGTTGCTGGTCTCTTGATCCAGCTCTCCACCGTTTCGCTGCCAGGATAGTGTAGCCAGGGACTCGAGATCGTCGGGCCGAGCCTGGCGGATCCGGAAACCTGGATGATGCGTGAGACGCTCCTTGCCATGCCTGTCTGGTTCATAGCGGGTGAATCGATCCATGGCCTCCTCGCTGGACTCCCTGCCGGAACTACTTACCAGATCGCGGCCGGATAGACGACCGCTGCCACGCCCGAGCCACGGCCGGGATTGCAACCGAAGCCACGACCGCTGCCACGCCCGAGCCACGGCCAGGATTGCAACCGAAGCCACGACCGCTGCTACGACCGAGCCACGGCCGGGATTGCGACCGGAGCCACGGCCAGTATATCGACTGGAGCTATGGCTGGGACCACGGCTGGATCCACGACCGCGCCATTGCTCTGTACCGCTTGGCAATACCAAACTCCTTGTCTCGCACTGGATTGCCAGATCCGATCGGGATTCTACGCAGCGGTGTGCACACAGTAAAGCGACAGAGAAGTCCGCACCCGACGATCCGGACGTTCCCGATGGACGCCTGCCAACGGCCCCGGACCCATAACCCCTGGTAATGGCACCATCCATCACCTAGGATTGTTGGCTGAATCTGATGGAATCCATCTGTCTGACGGAATCCAACTGACGGAATCCATTGTGGAGACAGGTTCTGTCGGAGTCAGTCATGGCCGCATTCCAGGCCAGAGGTGCCGGGACCGGCGTTCCTTTGCTAGCGAGAGGTCCTTACCCGGACCAGAAGGGAGCAGGAATCCATGGGCATGATTCGCGAAAGCGATGCGGATAAGATCCGTGAGCTGTTTGACAATATGAGCCGCGTCGTGCGCTTGCGGGTATTCCTCCGCAAGGACGCCACCGACTTCGAGAAGGTCGCCAGCCAGTTGATTACGGAAGTGGAGGGGCTTTCCGACCGCGTTCAGCTGGAGGTGATCGATCTTAATGAGGATGGTGACGCTGCCAGTGCCGCGGGCATCGAGCGGACACCGGCGATTGTGATCGAGAACGGAGGGCAGCCCGGGGTACGCTTCTTTGGAGTCCCCGCCGGCGGCGAATTCGGCGTTCTGATCGAGACGATCCTCGATGCGGGCACCGATCGTCCCAGCCCCCTCGCCCCCGACACCCTCAAGGCGCTCGAGCAGGTGAAGACACCTGTCCACATGCAGGTCTTCTTCACGCCCACCTGCCCGCATTGTCCCCAGGCGGTCCGATTGGCGCAGCTGTTCGCCATGGCCTCCGATCACATCAGCGCCGACCTGATCGAGGCGGGCGAGTTCCAGGATCTGATCCAGAAGTACAGCATCCAAGGCGTACCCAAGACGGTCATCAACGAGACCATCGATATGGTAGGAGCACAGCCCGAAAACGTGGCTCTACAGCACGTTCTGCAGGCCGCTCAGGGTGAGTCCTCTTAGGCGGAACTAGACCTGCGTAGACCTACGTCGACCTACGTCGACCTGCGTAGACCTACGTCGACCTGCGTAG
>CAZZIF010000182.1:0-2668 GCA_964654025.1 uncultured bacterium | reverse complement strand
CGTAGACCTACGTCGACCTACGTCGACCTGCGTAGACCTACGTCGACCTGCGTAGACCTACGTCGACCTGCGTAGACCTGCCGGAAAGCGATCCGTCCTGGGCCGCTTGCGGATCCACGGCGGATCGCTCGCTTTCCGGACCGGCTTCAACGCCGGTCGTTGCCGGTCGTTATGTTCGGCGGTGGTGGCAATCGTGGTGGCAACCGCGGTGACAACTGCGGTGGCAATCGTGATGGCAACCGCGGTGACAACCGCGGTGACAACCGCGGTGACAACCGGTAATTGCGGCCCCATTTCTTACATCGAGGACAAGTCGTCCTTTGCACCCCTGGCCCCTGGCACCCTGGCCCGCAATTCTTCCGCCCCCCCTGCGAAGTTGCTTCCACCAGGGGCATCCTGTCCCCCGCCGGAGTTGATGTGGTATCTTGTTTCCAAGGCAACATTTAGGTAGACTGCCGCGCATCCGTGGCTTTGTCGAATCCAACCCATACGGAGGCAGCCGATGCCCTTCGAGCCGTACGACCATAAGCGAATCGAGCCCAAGTGGCAGGCCCGCTGGAACGAGCAGAAAACCAATGAGCCGGATCTCCAGAACGCCGAGAACCCGTTCTATACGCTCATGATGTTTCCCTATCCTTCGGCCGAGGGATTGCACGTGGGAAACGTCTATGCCTTTACCGGGGCCGACATTCAGGGACGCTATGCTCGCTTCCGTGGGAATGACGTGTTCGAACCGTTCGGATTCGACGCCTTCGGCATCCATTCGGAGAACTACGCGCTCAAGGTCAATACCCATCCGCAGCACTTGATCCCCAGAAACGTGGACAACTTCCGGCGCCAGATGCGGATGATGGGGCTGATGTTGGACTGGTCGCACGAGTGCCTGACCACCGATCCGCGCTACTACCGCTGGACCCAGTGGATCTTCTTGCAGCTCTACAAGCAGGGTTTGGCCTACCAGGCAACGGCTCCGGTCAACTGGTGCCCGAAGTGTCACACGGTCATATCCAACGAACAAGTGATCGACGGGCGTTGCGAGCGGCACCCCGATACCGAGGTCGAGTCGAAAAACCTTCAGCAGTGGTTCTTCAAGACAACGGCCTACGCCCGGCGGCTCTTGGACAACCTGGAGTGGATCGACTGGTCGGAGATCACCAAGACGGCCCAAAGAAATTGGATCGGCCGTAGCGAGGGGGCCGAGGTCGATTTCCAATTGGAGGGTCGCGAGGACTCATTGCGGGTATTCACAACCCGCCCCGATACGCTCTATGGAGCCACCTACATGGTGATGGCCCCCGAGCATCCTCTGGTTGACGAACTGGTCTCCAGTGAGCAGCGCCAGGAGGTCGAGGCATACCGCGAGAGAGCGGCCAAGACCAAGGCGGCCGATCGGATTGATGAGGAACGCGAGAAGACCGGTGTCCCACTCGGCGCCAATGCCATCAACCCTGTCAATGGTGAGGCCATTCCGATCTGGATTTCCGACTACGTCCTGATCGGATACGGAACCGGGGCCATCATGGCAGTGCCCGCGCATGATCAGCGCGACTACGAGTTCGCCACCAAGTTTGGCCTGACGATCATCCCGGTGATCAAGCCCGACGAGGGCGAGATGCCCGAGGGGCAAGCGTTCATCGCCGAGGGCACCATGATCAACTCGGGGCCCTACGACGGAATGAACTCCAGCGAGTGCATCCAGAGGATCACTGCTGAACTCGAAGATAAGAAACTCGGCAAAGCCAAGGTACAGTACCGGTTGCGCGACTGGTGCATCTCCCGCCAGCGGTACTGGGGGCCGCCGATCCCGATGATTCACTGCGCGAAGTGCGGCATCGTCCCGGTACCGGAAGAGGATCTGCCGGTACTCTTGCCCGAGATCGAAGACTTCCGGCCCGACACGCCCGGCGGCAAACCCTTGGAGCGCCACAAGCCCTTCTACGAGACCACCTGTCCCACGTGCGGCGGTGCCGCGCACCGGGATCCGGATGTGAGTGACAACTTCTTGGATTCGGCATGGTACTTCTTGCGCTACCCATCGGCCCATGACGACACCCAGGCGTGGAACCCCGAACTCACCCACCGCTGGCTGCCGGTGGACCTGTACATCGGGGGCAACGAGCATGCCGTCTTGCACCTCATGTACACTCGCTTCCTGTGCATGGCATTCAAGGACATGGGCCTGATCGAGTTCGAGGAGCCGTTCAAGAAGTTTCGCGCCCATGGCCTCCTGATCAAAGAGGGCGCGAAGATGTCGAAGTCTCACGGAAACGTGATCACTCCCGACGAGTACGTGGACCGCCATGGCGCCGACACACTGCGCATGTACTTGATGTTCCTCGGGCCCTATACCGAGGGTGGGGATTTCCGCGACTCAGGCATCGTCGGCATCCGGCGTTTCCTCGAACGGGTACACCGCTTCTACATGGATGTATTGGAGGGATCTTCCGATCGAGCCCCGGAAACGGCCGGGAACGCATCCGGCCGCTCGTCGGGTAGGCAGGAGACCAGCTCCTCTAATGGCGGGCCCTCACGGGGTGCGGACCTCGACAAGCCGGTCGCTATCAAGCTCCACCAGACAATCAAGAAGGTGGGTGACGACATTGAGGCCTTCGGATACAACACGGCAATCGCCGCGCTGATGGAGCTGTTGACCGAGCTGCGCGGCGCC
>CAZZIF010000181.1:4955-8348 GCA_964654025.1 uncultured bacterium | reverse complement strand
ACCAGCACCCGACACGAGACTAGCCCCCGACACGAGACCAGCCCCCCACACGAGACTAGCTCCCCCTGTGCGAGGAAGGAACCGGCCAATGGCGATCCAGCCATCCAGCGTCCTGCTCCTTGCGCGGCGGCAGACCGCATGATTGGATGCAGGGTTCCGAGAGCATTCTAGACGGAGAAGAACCGGTTCTGCGTGATGAGGAGGCTGACATCGTGCCAACGCTGGTGCTGAGCGTCTCGGGCGCTCGTGGGATCGTGGGGGACGGGCTGGATGAATCGGTGGCCGGGCGCTTGGCCGCCGCGTTCGCGAGCGTGGTCGGTTGCGGGACGGTCGTGTTGGGCCGGGACTCCCGGCCCAGCGGGCCTCTTTTCGCGGCGGCTGCCCGCAGAGTTCTCGAAGAGCGGGGCTGTCAGGTGACGGACCTGGGGATCGTGCCGACCCCGACCGTCCAGGTGGCCGTCGAGCACGGAGATGCGGTCGGCGGCATCATCATCACCGCCAGCCACAATCCCCCGGCCTGGAACGCGCTCAAGTTCGTGGGGCCCGAGGGGCGCTTTCTGGACCGGACACGGATGCAGCCCCTGCTGGACCACTTCCGTGCCGGCGACACTGCAGAGGCGAGTGCCTCGGCCGCGAATGCCTCAGCGGCGAGTGCCTCGGCCGCGAATGCCTCAGCGGCGAGTGCCGCGGCGGTGAATGTCTCGGCCGCGAGTGCCGCGGCGGCGAGTGTTTCGGGCGCGAACACCTCGGCTTCGCCAGGTACGGCAACCCCTTCCGATGAATCGTCGCCAACCACGCCCGCGGGAGCCGAAGCCATCGTGCGCCATATCGAGCTGATCACCGCCACGATCGACACCGAGCGCATCCGCGCATCGAAGCTGAAGGTGGTCGCCGACATGGTCCACGGTGCCGGGCAGGTGCTGATCGCGCCCCTGCTCGAGCAACTGGGCGTCGAAGCCATTTGGATCCACGGCGAACCGAATGGGGCCCTGCCCGCCCATCCGGAACCACGGCGGGAGATGCTCGAGCCCCTGCGCGAGCGCGTACGGGCCGAAGGCGCCGATTTTGGATTCGCATCGGACCCCGATGGCGATCGTTGCGCTTTCGTCCTTCCGGACGACACGGTTGGCGAAGAGGGCACCCTGCCGCTCTGCGCGATGGCGCGGCTCGAGGGCGGTATGCGTGGCACGCTGGTGACGAATCTCTCGACCTCGGCATGGCTCGAGATCGTCGCCTCCCGCTACGACTGCACGGTACGCCGCGCCCCGGTGGGGGAAGCCAATGTCGTCTCGCGCATGCTGGCCGAGGAGGCTCGTTTCGGAGGCGAGGGCAACGGTGGCGTGATCGACCCGGCGGTTCACCTGGGGCGCGACGCCGGCGTCGCGGCCGCACTGCTGCTCCAGCTCGAGACCAGCTACGGGTCGGCCGG
The DNA here is from genome assembly GCA_964654025.1 of uncultured bacterium. Taxonomy (GTDB): domain Bacteria; phylum Eisenbacteria; class RBG-16-71-46; order CAIMUX01; family WJJG01; genus CAYQJL01. The sequence goes on along the minus strand of CAZZIF010000181.1, from coordinate 6,919 downwards.
CCGGAAGGGCCGCGGTGGGCTGCGAGATGCCTGGCGGACGCTCCCGGCACGGGCCATGGTGAAGGAGAAGCTCACCCTCGGCGATGCCGAACGCGAACGGCTGTGGGAGGAACTGCCCGGCGCCTTCGGGGTCCCTGACAACACCGAGGACGGTTTGCGCTGGTCGTGGGATGACGAATGGATCCATATCCGCCCGTCGGGTACCGAACCCATTGTGCGCCTGATCGCCGAAGCCGCAACAGCGGAACGGGCGCGCGTGCGGGTGCGAAAGGTCGCCGATCTCGCGGAGCGCCTGGGCGGCTGAAACGAGGGAGCATCGAGCCTGCTTCGAGACATGGCGAGGGCCGATCCCAGACCGGAGCCGGGCCGGATTCGAGACACCATCACGGCCGGTTCGAGACGCCCTCACGGCCGGTTCGAGGCACAGCCACGGCTGATCCCGGACGGCGCCAAGACCGTTCGGGGAGGTGCGCTGGAGGGCGAAGGGTGGTAGGGTAGTTCGGTTTCGGGAATGGCATCGCGTCGGTTCTCGAATCGATGTGGTGTACGGCGAGCGCAAGGCGACACGGACAACAGGGAGGATGAGTGCGATGAAACAGGCCATCTCGACGGACAAGGCGCCCGCGGCCATCGGTCCCTACAGCCAGGGCGTGACGGCCGAAGTGGGCAAGCTACTATTCACAGCCGGCCAGCTCGGCATGGATCCGGCCACCGGTGCGCTCGTGCCCGGCGGCATCGGGCCCGAGTGCGAACGCGCCTTCCAGAACCTTAGAAACGTGCTGGAAGCCGGCGGTTCGAGCATGGATCAGGTCCTCAAAGTCACGGTCTTCTTGGCTTCGATGGAAGAGTTCGCGGCGATGAACGAGATCTACCAGAGCTACTTTCAATCGCCCTATCCGGCACGAAGCGCGTTCCAGGTCGCTCAGCTGCCCAAGGGTGGCCGCGTCGAGATCGAAGCCGTTGCGGTCGTGGGCTGAGAAGGCCCTGCAACCACAGGGAGTGTCATGAGCTGGATCAGTCAGCAGGTCGAGCGGATCGTCGGCTATGAGCCGGTCGGATCGTGGCGAATCTATCGCCTCGATCCCGCGCGGCGCCGCGGCGGTAGCTTGCCCGAGAGGATTCCGGTGCCGAAGGAGGCGTGGAAGCTGTGGGGACGCAAGCACCGGCCTGATCGGCTCACCCATGCCCAGGTGGCCGCCTACGCGCGGCAGTTCCTTACCGAGTATGCCGACCATCCGCTGGCTGGTGAACTGGCCACGCTCGTGAAGAAGGCTCCCCTGGCAGCGAAGGTGGAGGAAGCTCTCGCGCGCAAGGCCTGGGAAGAGGCCGAGACGCTCCTGCACGAGGTTCATGAAATCGATCCGGCCGATCAGCGGGCCCGTTTGCTTACCGGGCTGTGCCTGCTCGAGCGCGGGCAGGTCGAGAAAGCCGAGGCCGTCCTGGCCGACCTCGAGACCTCGCTTCGCGAGGAGGCGGACCTGCACCTGTTCCGCGGCCGGCTGGCCGAGCGGAAAGGAGAACTCGAGCTAGCCAAGGCTTGTTACCGAGATGCGCTGGCCATCCAGGATGACCATCCCGTCGTGCTCGAGCGCATGGCTTTCCTGGGGGAGATGGTCGAGATCTTCCTGGGCGATCTGGATGACCTGCAGAAGGCCTTCGTCCCACGGGAAGCCTACGAGAAGGTCATCGTCGATTCCTGGAAGAGCGAGCCGCGCGATCTGGACTTCTACCTCGAGCGCTCCGAGTTCCATTTGCGCAACGGACAGCCCAGCCTGGCTCTGGAAGCGGCCGATCGCGCTCTGGAGAAGATGGCGAACCGGCCGGGTGGCGGCGCCGCGGAGGGGAGCGGTGCCGCAGAACGAGAGGGAGGCACGGGGGCTCGGGCTACGCAAGGCGGGGAGGACGCGCCAGCTGCGGCTGCGAAAGGCGGGGAGGACGCGCCACCTGCGGCTGCGGAAGGCGAG
>CAZZIF010000181.1:0-4855 GCA_964654025.1 uncultured bacterium | reverse complement strand
TCAAGCCGGGGAGGATCGTGCGGCCGAGGCTGAGGTCCAGGCCGCCCGGTGCCGCGCCCTCATCGCCCTCGAGCGGTTCACGGATGCCGAGGCGGCGCTCTCCCACCTCGAGAAGCTCGATCCTGACGGCGAGGCCACGCTTGCTTGCCGCGGGCAGTTGCTGTGGTTCACCGGGCACCATGAGAAGGCTGCCGAGGTGATCCGCGCGGCCATCGCGGCCAACCCGAACCGGATGGAGAGCCTGAATCTCTTCCTGGACGGTGACTTCCCGAGGAAGGGAATCACCCGGATCGACGAGCTCAAGTCACTTGCGAAGACATATCCGCAATCATGGGCGGTAAAAGGGATTACGGCAACGCTGGCAATGGCCCAAGGTGACTGGCAGAAGGGAGCCGCGCTGGCGGTGGAGGCCGCTTCACTGGGGGCGGCCGACGAGCTCTTGATCGAACTCACCGGCCGCATGGGTCGCCAGGGCCTCCACGATGAGATCGGCAAACTCATTGCCTGGGCCGGGGGATGGGAGCGATTCCAGAGGTCGCATCCGATGCTGCGCTGCAACGTGGCCGCCACGTTGGCCGTGAGTGGCAAGCAGACGGCCGCCCGCACCCTGTACGAGTCGGTGATCGAGGACGCCGACGCGCATCCGGAAGTTCGCCTGCGGGCCCAGCGTGCCCTGGCCGTGCCCCAGGGATCGGAAACACCCTGATCGCGCAGGCTCGTTGACACCCAGGGCCTAATTCCTTATGCTGCTGCGCGTATTCGAGTTACGAATCAGGGAGCGAATGGGTCCTGGTGGGCTCCCGGGCCTTCAAAGCCTGTGTTGGGCGTCTTGCACGTCCAGGGTGGGTTCGATTCCCACACGTTCCCGCCAGCTTATCGAGGGGTGACTCGCGCGACGCCCGGATTGGCGCCGAGTCACCCCTCACGATTGAGGGCGAAGATTTGCCCAGGCGGATCGTCATCTTGGTCCTGACGGCGTTGCTGTTCCCAGGCGCTGGGCTGGCGCATGGCCAGGAGGAACAAGCGGCCCCGCAACCGGCTAGGCGGTCGGAACAGACGGCCCCGGGCCCTGGCGCACAGGACCAGCAATCCGGGCCTCGGCCCACCGAGGGCGAAGAGGCAGCAACGCCCCAACCTGACGCATCGTCCCAGGGGACCTTTGATGCGCCTACGTGGGTGGCATTACGTTCATTGGTGATTCCGGGCTGGGGGCAGGCCAAGAACGGCATGTGGTGGAAAGCGATTCTGGTTGCCGGCATCGAGGGAGCGATGATCGAGCGGCTCTACTTCGAGGACCGCATGGTGCACGAGTATCGCGACAAGCAGAGGGAGTACCCGGGGCAGGCCGACTTCTACGAGCGCAAGGAAGACCGGCACAAGGGCCACCGACGCGACTTCATCTGGTGGACGAGCCTCTTCGTCCTGCTCTCGATGGGGGATGCCTTCGTCGATGCGCACCTGCAGAGCTTCGACGTGACACTGGACGGGGTGCCTGCGCCGGTCGAGGGCGCCGGCACGCACGCACAGGGACTGTCCATGCGCCTGGGTGTAGGGTGGCGTTGGTAGTCGGGAGGGTCAACCGAGGAGTATATGAGCACGGCTCGCGAGCGAATCCGCAATTTCTGCATCATCGCCCACGTCGACCACGGCAAGTCGACGCTGGCCGACCGCATCCTGGAACAGAGCGGCGCCATTCCCAAGACGAAGATGCGCGAACAGGTCTTGGACGACATGGATCTCGAGCGTGAACGCGGCATCACGATCAAGGCCCACGCGATCACCTTCGACTATGCCTCGGCCGACGGCCAGCGCTACCGGCTCAACCTGATCGATACGCCCGGACACGTGGACTTCAGCTACGAGGTGTCGCGGTCCCTGGCCGCCTGTGAGGGGGCCATTCTGCTGGTCGACGCGACGCAGGGCGTCGAGGCGCAGACGGTCTCGAACCTCTACATGGCCATCGAGAACGACCTCGAGGTCATCGCGGTCGTCAACAAGATCGACATGGCTACCGCGCGCACGCTGGACGTCTGCGCGGAGGTGGGCGATCTGCTCGGGTGTCCGCTCGATGAGGTGCTGCCGGTGAGCGCGAAGACCGGCGAGGGCGTCGGCCGCGTTCTCGAGTTCCTGATCGAGAAGATCCCGCCCCCGCCCGACACGGCCGATCTGCCGGCGCGAGCGCTCATCTTCGATTCGCAGTTCGACATCTTCCGCGGGGTCGTGGCGCATGTTCGCGTCAAGGACGGGTCGATCAAACCGGGCGATCGAATCCGATTCCTGGCGACGCAGAAGCTGCACGAGGTGCAGGAGGTCGGCGTCTTCCGGCTGAAGCACGAGCCGGTGAGGCAACTCTCGGCGGGGGACGTGGGCTACATCATCGCCGGTGTCAAGGATGTCGCCGACGCGCAGGTCGGCGACACGATCGCAACGGCGAGTGCCCCGGATATCGAACCGCTCCCGGGATACGCGCCCCTGAAGTCGATGGTCTACAGTGGTCTGTTCCCGGTCTCTTCGGATGACTACGAGGACCTGAAGGACGCGCTCGGGAAGTTCAAGCTCAACGACGCGGCCTTGAGCTACGAACCGGTGACCTCGGTGGCCCTGGGATTCGGCTTCCATTGCGGCTTCCTGGGACCCTTGCACCTGGAAGTGGTGCAGGAGCGGATGCAGCGGGAGTACAACCTGCCGATCATTGCCACGACCCCGAACGTCTCCTACCGGGTTCGCCTGAAGGACCACGACGAATACGTGGTGGTGGACAACCCGGCGAACATGCCCGACGTGGGCGCGTACGACGCGGTGGAGGAACCGTTCGTGCGCTTGTACCTGATGATCCCGCCCGAGAGCGTGGGGCCGGTCATGAAGCTGGTTCTCGACCGCCGCGGCGTGCAGCGCAACATGGAGCACATCGATGATCGGCGTATGCGCCTCGAGTACCTGGCCCCCTTGGGCGAGATTCTCTACGGGTTCTTCGACCGGCTCAAGACCGTCACGCGCGGCTACGGCACGATGGACTACGAGTTTCACGGCTACCTGCCCTCGGACATGGTGCGGGTCGATGTTCTCCTGAACGCAGAGAAGGTCGACGCCCTCTCGATGGTGGTTCACGAGGAGAAAGCCTACGGGTGGGGACGCACATTGGTCGACCGCCTGAAGGACCTCATTCCACGCCAGATGTTCAAGATCGCGATCCAGGCCGCCATCGGAGGCCGCGTGATCGCGCGTTCGACGGTCAACGCCCTCCGCAAGGACGTCACCGCCAAGTGCTACGGCGGCGATATCACCCGCAAGCGCAAACTGCTCGAGAAGCAGAAAGAGGGCAAGAAACGGATGAAGCAGATCGGCACGGTGCACGTGCCGCAGGAAGCGTTCCTCGCGCTGCTGCGCAGCAGCGATGACGAGTCAGGGAGCGGGCGATGACACCGGCCGATGGCCAGATGATCGAACCGTCCGGCCGCCGGATCCGTCGCCTCCAACCGCTCCGGGAAGTTGCCGAGAGCCTGTTGATCGCGCTGTTGCTCTTCGGCTTCTTGAGAGCGTTCGTGGTGCAGGCCTTTCGGATCCCCTCGCCGTCGATGGAGCAAACGCTTCTGGTGGGCGATTACCTGTTCATCACGAAGTTCGAGTACGGGGCTCTGGTGCCGTTCGTGGGCGGCCGGTTGCCGGGCCTGCGCGAGATCGCACCGGGAGACGTCGTCGTCTTCGAACGCCCCTCCGGCCCCGAACGCCCCTCCGGCCCCGAGGGCCCCGAGGGTGAGGCCGGCGCGATGATCGATTACATCAAGCGAGTCGTTGCCGTGGGCGGCCAGACAGTGGAGGTGCGTAACAAGGCGCTGCTCGTCGACGGCGTTGCGGTCGAGGAGGTTTTCGCGCAGCATACCGACGCGGGAGTCCTGACGGTACGCGACAATTTCGGACCGGTCGAGGTGCCGCTGGGCGAGGTCTTCGTCATGGGTGACAATCGCGACAACAGCCGTGACAGCCGGTTTTGGGGAACGGTGCCGGTCGAGCGGGTGCTGGGCCGGGCGTTCCTGCGCTACTTCTCCTGGGACGCCGATCGGAGTGCGCCGCGATGGGAACGGATCTTGACCATCGTTCGATGAACGGGAGCAGGTGATGAGCAAGGGGGGCGAAGGCGAGTCGCGCGAGGGGCTGTCCCTGTATGCCCATGTGCCGTTTTGCCGCGGCAAGTGCCACTACTGCGGGTTCTACAGCCTGTGCGACCGTCTGAGCGAGCAGGAACCCTTCCTGCGCGCCATGCAGGCGGAAGCCGTCGTGCTGCGCGAGGATCTGGAGAAGGCCGCGACGCTGCCCTCGATCGAGACCGTCTACGTGGGGGGAGGCACCCCTTCACTCTTGGGTGCGGAGAGACTGGGTCGCTTGCTGGCGACGCTGGCGGGGATCGCGCCGTGGAGGCCCGACTGCGAGGTCACTACGGAGGTCAACCCCGAGGATGTCGACGGCGTGCTCGTCGAGAGCCTTCTCCAACACGGTGTCACGCGAATCAGCGTGGGGGTGCAATCGTTCCACGATGGCGAGTTGACCTTCTTGGGGCGGCGCGCGACGGCCGACCGGGTGCGGCTGGCCCTCACCGAGCTGCGTGAGTTCGGTTGTCAGAACGTCAGCATCGATCTGATCTACGGATTGCCGGGGCAGTCGCTGGAGCGCTGGATCGCCAACGTGGAGGAGACGCTTCGTTTCGGGCCCGACCACATTTCCTGCTACTTGCTTACCCCGGAAGTCAACACGGTCCTCGAGGATCTCTTGCGCGGCGGATACGCCGAATCGCCGCTGGAGGAGACGCTCCTGCTGCAGTACCAGCGCACCCGAGAGTTACTGCTCGCCGCCGTCTACC
>CAZZIF010000180.1:5548-8403 GCA_964654025.1 uncultured bacterium | reverse complement strand
CAATGTCAAGGCGGCGAGGCCGAACCAAGCCGGTACACTGTTCGGGCTGTGATCGTGCGCGTCCACCGCTTCGCTCCGATCTGCCTCTTGATGACAGGTCTTCCATCTGGTCAGGCGCTAGTATCCTACCACGACCTGTAGCATCGCCCGGTCCGGAACGTCATTCGCATGGATCTGGTACTCCCCTCGGAGCTGGCATCCCTCGATGAGGCGCAGACCTACGCCAGCCGAGATGCGATTTGGTTCCGTGAGCATCTCCGCCACGTTCTCGCGGTCTTCGCATTCGATGTCATCGAGTCGGCCGACCAGAAACCAGAGACCGAAATCGAACATACCCTGGAGATAGAGTCCATGATTTCTGTGTTCCCCGAAGCCGGCGAGATCGATGGTGTGATGGATGTACTCCCCCCGCAGGCGGAACACCCCCTGGGTAAACTGCAGGTCGCCGCCGATGAGCCACATGCCCACGTCCTTGCCCTTCCCATCGATGCGCGCGACCGACCCCCCGAGTTCGAGGCCTTCGAGCGGACGCACGGCTAGGCGCGCGCCGAAGCCCGCCTCGGCGATCACGGACGACACCACCATCGTGTCGGCGAGCTGTTCGGGCGAAAGCAGATGGGCTGCATCGTAATCCCACCCATTCGTCGCATAGAGCGAGGCATCCACCGGGCCGATGCTGGCGTAGACCTGTGCGCCCACGTCGCTCCAGCTGTCGTGGGTGCGGTCGACGACCAGTGGCGTGGAAACCAGGTGGCGATCGATCGAGGGCAGCACTTGCCAATCGATGCCGAACGGCACGTCGAAACGTCCTGCGATGATCCCTGAGTGATCGATCGGCCCACCTCGCCGGAAGTGTGGTCCATCGGTTCCGAACAGGTGATAGTCGAGGGTGAAAGCTCCCAGCCCAAAGCTGTCGAGCTGTGGATCATAGGCGATGGCAACACTCGCATAGATCCGATCCTGGAAGGCCGTGTCCAGATCGACCTCGACCTGGCCCAGTGCGAAGTCGCACTCATCTTCAGCCCGTTCGTCGCTGATGAGAAGTACGTCGCCAAACCCCGATAGGGTCACGTTCTTCTCCTTGGTCAGGACCTCTGCGGCCGGAGCGGAGAAGATCGCGCAAGACGTGAGCGCGAGACAGGCCCGTAGGCATGCCCGGGCCACATGCCTTCGCGGCAACGCAAACAGCATGCGAACCTCCTGTAATGTGATGAATCCCGTTCGTGCAGCATCCCCCAGAGATCACGGCCGGTCAAGGCGGGGGCATCGGTTCCTCGCCGGGCGAACGGCTCGAGCAAGCCGGCTGGTCGTCACTCGAGATTGGCCGAGACGGCGCTGACCCGCGTCCACTCGAACCCCTGTTGTCTAGCCGTCGGCCCGGATCATCTGTCCGAATCGGGCCATGCCCTCGCGGATCTGCTCGGCATCGACCATCGAGAAGCTGGCCCGCATGCAGTTGCGGCAGCCGCCCTGAGTAGAGAAGGCGGGGCCGGGCACCATGAGAACCTTCATGTCGCGGCTGTGTTGTTCCACCATGCGGCCCGCGTCACAAGCCTCGGGCAACTCGAACCAGATGAAGAGTCCCTCACCCGGAACGTTGAACCGTACTTCGGGCGGCAGCGCCTCGCGGGCCGCGGCAACCATCGCGTCGCGCTGGGTGCGATAGAGGCCGCACTTCTCCCGGATCTGGGCCAGAAAGCCCTCGGGTGTCGCCGCATCCAGATAGGCGGAGAGCACTCGCTGCGCCAGAGAGCCGGTGTGCAGGTTGGCGCACTGCTTGAACAAGACGAAGTGGCGGATGATCTCAGGATCGCCGCTGGCATAGCCTACGCGCAAGCCGGGCGCAAAGATCTTCGAGAAGCTGTCGAGCCGGATCACCCGGCCATCCCCATCGAGCGACTGCAGCGTCGGCGGCGCCGGCTTCTCGTCCAGACGCAGGAGCTGGTAGGGGTCGTCCTCGAGCACCAGCAGATCGTATTCACGCGCCAGCGCCAGCATGTGATGCCGGCGCTCATCCGACAGCGCCACGCCGCCGGGATTGTGGCCGCTGGGGATGGTGTAGATCAGTTTCGGCATCCGCGCGCCGTCGGCGCGACGTTCAGCGAGTACCGTCTCCAGGTGCGCGGTGTCCATCCCGTTGCGGTCCAGCGGAATCGCGATGAAGTTCTTCGTGAACGCGGTGAAGGCCGAGAGGGCGCCGGGATAGGTCGGCTCCGAGACGACGACCCCATCATCCTCCTCCAGGAAGAGGAACGCCGCGATGAAGAGGCCCTCTTGCGAGCCGTTCAAGACCGCGACCCCGTGGGGGCTGAGCGTGAGGCCGTCCTTGGCTTCGTGCCAGGCAATCAGTCGCGGCAACAGCTGTGGATCCGCATCGGACGGCCCATACTGCAATGCCGGGGCGAGTTCTTCGGCGGGAATCCGGATCTGTTCCCCGCCGTGGAAGGACAGCTCCAGCCGGGCGAAGGGAAAGGTTTTCGGATTGGGATAACCGCCCCCGAAGGAGATCATGCCCGGAACCGACAACAGCGGAAAGATCGCCCGGATGGGCGACGGCTTACGGCCTTGGGCGCGCAGCGCCAGACGCGACTCGATGTTCATGACCGAAGGCTCCTCTGAGATACTGGACGCATCTGCAATCGAGCCAGCTTATCTCAAGACACCAATTCAGGCGAGTGCGCACAACCGGAACCCGGTCGCCGGGGGTTCGGCTCTGGGAAGGCCTGCCCACGCGAAATCGACCATGAGCAAGGGAGCGTTCCCCAAAATAGTCTAGTAAAATACTAGACAATGTGGAACAATCCACTGTGATGCTGACCGACCACCACGCTGGCGGCTCTGTCCCCGCCGGCCTT
>CAZZIF010000180.1:0-5448 GCA_964654025.1 uncultured bacterium | reverse complement strand
TGGACTAGCCAAGCCTACATCTATCCTACTCGGGTCTCGTTGGTCGACCTTGACGGCGACGGTACCCCGGAGGCGGTGTGCGCTTTGGGCTCACGCACGTTTGTCGTCGACTGGGTGAACGTGAGCCCGGTGCCGGAGTCTGGGATCATGGGCGGCTTCCGAGGACTGTCCAGCCAACCGAGTCCGTTCGCCGACGCCACGACGCTTTCTTTCTCGCTGGGCTACGGGGCACAGGTCGAGTTGCGCGTCTACGATGTGACCGGCCGCAAGGTACGTGAACTCATCAACGATCGACTGACAGCCGGAGAGCACCAGGTTGCCTGGGACGGAGAGGACGACTTGGGTCAGCCGCTGGCGACCGGCACCTACCTCTATGAACTGCGGATCGACGGCCAGTCCGTCGGCCGGCGCAAGGCGGTGATGCTGCGGTAGCGAGCGTGGCTCATCCCCGAGGCGCCCCCCCTCCTAAGCCCGCCGCAGGCGCGTTGTGCCGCCTGCGGCGGTCGCATTGGCTAGACCTGCTCCACCATGGGTCATCTCGAGCCCGCTTGCCGAGGTTGAGGTCGCGCAACCCGGCGGCCAATCATGCTTGCTTGCATCCGGCTGGCCTTGAACGTGTATAATCGGAGACACTTCATCACCGGCACCGCTGATGTGGCGGCAACGGTCTGGCTGGAGCACCGCTCTCCGGGACGGTCAGCGAAAGGAGCTTGCACCCATGATTCTACTTCGATGGCTCGCGTCCATGCTTCTGGGCCTCGTGCTCGTGCATCCGGTTCCTGCCGGCGCCGCGCCGGTCGACGACGTAGGCGCGCGGGAGACGGCAACCGCGTTCCTCGATCGTCACGATGTCAACCGCACCATCGGCGAGGTCGTGGGGCTGGAGAGCGACGGCACTCTCTGGGCGCACCTGTGCCTGCTCGCGCCTTCCGGGTACGTCGTGGTTCCGGGAGACGATCGCCTGCCGCCGGTCCTGGCCTATGCTTTCGATTCGGCCTGCCCGCCGGCGGCCGCCGGCGAGCACCCGCTTGTGGACCTGGTGACGGCCGATGTGCGCAGCCGTCTGGCGGCTTACCCGCAGATCGAGCCCTCGACGGCCGAAGCCTGGCAGCAGGCCTGGACCGAGCTGCGGACGCCGGGGATGACGCCGGGGGATTCGCCGGGGATGGCGCCCGGGATGACGCGGTTCGAGCAGTGGCCGCCGGAGGGTTCGACGCCGACCGGAGGCTGGCTGCAGAGCAACTGGACGCAGAACCCGCCCTACAACGACTACTGCCCGTTGGATTTGGCACACGGCGGCTCGCGCAGCGTGGCGGGGTGCCCAGCCGTGGCCATGGCCATGATCGTCAATCATCACGAGACGATCCAGGGCACGGCTCTGGGTGACGGTGATCGGTACTATCACAGCTACTCGGGCAACTACTACTGGATTCCCGACGCAGCCGTCGAATACGACTTCCCCGACTTCGAGACGCTCAACAACGCCCTGGAGAAGGTGACGCTTCACTGGAATCAAAGCGTGCCGCTCACGGGCAGCGACAAGGCCGCACTCGTCTTCGCCTGCGGCGTGGCCGCGCGCCAGGTCTACAGCGCATCGATCTCTGGCACCTACGGCCTCGGCCAGGCCTACGATGCCTTCCAGCGGTTCGGCTTCACTGACTGCCGGGTGGCCGATGAGTCCGACCCCAACTTCTATCCGGATCTCACCGCCCAGATGCAGAACGCCCAGCCGGCGCACCTGGCCGTCGTCGATCCGCCGGGAACGATGGGGCACAATCTCGTGATCGACGGCTACAACACCGACGACTTCTACCACCTCAACTTCGGCTGGGGCGGCGCGTACAACGGCTGGTACCTGTTGCCCGACGGCATTCCCTACGGGCTGACGGTCATCGACGGGGTCATCTTCGATATCGTTCCGCCCACCGCCTCCGCGGAGCCCCCGGCGGTTGTGCCGGCCGCCTGCGAGCTGACCTGCAGCCCGAATCCCGCCGCCGGCACCCAGGTGAGACTGGGGTTCGCGATGCCCGAGGCCGGGCATGCGCGCCTGGGCGTCTACGACGTCGGCGGACGCCTGCAGGCGCTGGTGCTCGATGGGCACCTCCCGCAGGGGGATCGCTCGATCGAATGGGCCCCCGCCGGCCTGACCGCCGGCGTCTACTGGCTGCGGCTGGAAGTGACGAATCAGACGGTGATTCGGCGTATGGTTGTGCAGCCCTAGACCACCGGAACGGCAGAACGAACGCCCGGGAGGCCCTCCGCGTGGTCAGGCGTAGTACATGCGGGTTCGGGCGCCCCCTGCCTCCGGTGTGCACACCCCGCAACTTGGGGATTGACTGCGGGGGGCCGCATCGCGTATAGGCTGCGTTCGCCTGGGCGATTTACCTGAGGCGAGGCTTTTGGGACCGGCTCGCCCCCCGCGGGGGACCGAGCCAGGCAGGGCAATCTGCCGGGAGGCAAGCATGCAGGAGCTGGATGCGCTCTGGTTGTACGGTCGCAATGATGACGATGATGACGAAGACTACGATGACGATTTCGATGATGACGACGATGATGACGATGACGACTTCGATGACGACGACTTGACCGATGACGATTTTGAGGAAGAGGACGACGACGATCGCTAGACGGGCGGGGTGAGTGGCTCATGCGAGGCGCTCCCCGGCCGCCCACTGTCGAATTGTAAGCTGTCCCTACGTCGGCTTGGCACTCGGCAGAGCCCAGGACGACGACCAGCCGCGCAGGGACGGCCGGGTCGGACGGATTGACGGGGTCGAAGGCCCACCGGGTCTCCGGCCCCGTTGCCTTGGTGCGGGATGCGTCTGTCACCGGCGGGTAGATTCCGCACTGCTGCCAGCAACCTATGAGACTAGGGGATGACGAGTCTTCCGCTACAGGCTTGCTGTCCAGCGCGGATGCGGTAGTGGTAGATGCCCCCCGCAAGCTTCGATCCGTCGAAGGGGACGGATTGGGTTCCCGCAGCCAGCCAACGCCGGCCTGAAGTCTCGGTACCGGATCCCACCGCCCGGCCTTGCGCATCGAACAGCTCGACGCTGGTCCAGGCAGCCTGCGGCAAGGTGAATGCGATCGCACCCTGCGTGGGGCATGGGTTTGGATACACCCGCGCGGCCAGGTCCGCGCGCACCGGACCGAAGCCGGGCGCCACGGAGGAGGTCGTGCCTTCGAAGCGGATCAGCATGACGTCGGTCGGGTCGTTGTGAAGCCCCTCGGTTGACCCAGCGACCACGTAGCCATTGTCGGCCGTGCGGATCGCTTGCCGGCAGGCGTCGTCGAAGGGCCCGCCCATCACGATCTCCCATTCGGTCTCCCCGTCGGCATCGGTCTTCAGCATCCACACCTGCTCGGCATCCGCAGAAGTGTGCGTGTGACCGCCGACCAGGAATCCGCCTTCGGGGGTCGATTGAACACTGCGGCCCGTATCTTGAATGTTGAGGTCGATCACCCGGGTCCACTCCTCGAATCCATCAGCGTTGGTCTTCACGAGCAGCAGATCGGAGGTGCCGGATCCGATGGGCGTCGATGTGCCGACGAGGATGTAGCCCCCGTCCGCGGCCTGGTCCACATCCTGGGCAATCTCGGCGTGGTCGCCGTCGCCGTAGGAGCGGAACCACTCCAGGGTTCCATCATTCGCCGTCTTGACCAGGTAGAGGTCTTGTTCGGTTCCCGTGCCGTAGGAGGTGGACAGCCCCACGATCAAGTAGCCCCCATCGGTGGTTTGAAGCCCTGCATGGGCGGCCTCGTTCCCTTCGCCGCCGTAGAGACGCCGCCAGACCTCGATGCCTTCCTCGCTGGTCTTGATGATCTGGGCCTGTCCCGCATCGTGGCCGTAGATGGCAAAGCCTCCATCGGCCGTCTGCTCGACCTCGTTCCCGTCTTGGCTGGTACTGGCATCCCCGAGGTCACGGGTCCAGATGGGGTACCCGTCATCCCGCAGCTTGCGCAGGATGAGGCTGAAGTCGTCGAAGATCGTCGCCACGATGCCGTCGTCCTCGGTCTCGATGGCGCAGAGCGCCCAGGATCGGTACAGATCACCGAAGGTCTGCGACCAGACCTCCTGTCCATCCGCATCCACCTTCAGGATGTACGCATCGGGATTCGGCTCGCCGGGGGGATGGTACGTGCCGGCCAGGACGTAGCCGCCGTCAGATGTTTGGCAGACGGAGTTGGCGCCGTCGTTTTCGACGTCGCCGAAAGTGCGCCACCACTCCATCTGCGGGACCTCGGCCGACGCGCTGAGCGGCAGGGCCAGGATTGCGATGAGCAAGAGTCTACCATACACGGGAAACCTCCCCTCTGTGTGCCGAAGCCATCGACTTGCCGCGGACCTTCTTAGAAAACCGGTAGTTGCGGCTGATCTTGCCGGGATCCGGCGGCCCGCATGCATCTGCATCATGTGCCTGTAACCATACGAAGGGCGCCTTACGCGGGGCTTACTCGGGGCCCACTCGTGGCCCACTCGGAGCCTACTCGGGGAGAAGAGCGGTAGATGAGCGTCGGCTGCGGGATCGCATTTGCGCACACAGAGAGATGCCCGGCCCGGATGAGGCGGGCCAATCTGGCACATGCCGGCCGCGTGTTGCTTCCTACCGGTAGAGACCTCTGATGGCCCCCCATGTACGAGACTCTGCCGGGGTGGGCTCCTGCTCGAAATAGACCCCAATCGCCAGGTTTCTCAGGAAAGGACCGTGCACGATGTAGGGATGGTGCCACCCCCCTGGCCACTCGTGCCCGGGGCGGATGTGGGTGCGCGGCCAACCGGGCGGAGGATCCTCGGGCACGTAATCTCCGGCTACATAGAATCCAGGGTACGCATCCGGCCAGTTGCCCCAAAAGCCGACGAAGAAGGGAGAGGGAACGGCAACATCACCGATCTCGAAAAGGTAGGGGGTCATTTCCGGCCAGAGAGCGGGAGGCTCGGGCAGGGTCAGGCCCGGGGTTACGCTGATCACCTCGGTCGGATTGTCTCCATCGGAGGCGTACAGGAATAGATCCAGCGTTTGTCCCGTGTAGCTGCCCGCCGGATTCTGCGTCAGGTAGAGCACGGCGCCCACGACCACACCCTCGGCCTGGTACTGCTCGGCCCAGGCTCCCCAGTCGGGTGGGGCCACCATGTAGTAGCCCCAGGCGTTGGCGATCCACTGCTCGCCTACGAAGTGCTGGTAGAGCTCGGCATCGCGTCCAAACGCGCCCTCCAATCGGACGACCGGCGGGGCCGCCACGGCGTCGAGAAACTCTCCGCTCATGTCTTGTCGCTTTCCGCCCTGCCACGCAGCCGCCGTCCAGGATCCCCCCCAAATGGCATGGCATGCTATACCACAGGCGATACCCCATCCCATACCACGGACGAGACCACAGGCGAGACGGCGTCCCCCCGATTGGAGGCGAATGAATACGGGCATTGTGCATTTCCTGTCGACGATCCTGGCC
>CAZZIF010000179.1:0-8512 GCA_964654025.1 uncultured bacterium | reverse complement strand
CCTGCGAGGCCACCTGCGAGGCCGTCTCCGCGGCCTCCGGGGAAGCGTCCGGCGCAGCCGCCGGCGCCCCCCCTCGCAACCCGGCCCGCGCCTCAGGCATCGCCTCAGGCATCGCCTTGGGCAGTGCGGACGGTGTTGCGGTCAGGTACCCTAGGCTCTGCAAACGTTCATGTTGTTCGGCTGAAAGCGAGATCGTTTCGGCCTGGGTCGCTCCACGATCGAGAACCTCGAACGCGGTTGCATTCATGAGTGCGCGCATTGAATCCCGCACCACGGGTCGCTCATTCACGACGTTGACCGTCTCACCGGGATCCGTGTCCAGATTGTACAAGGCGTCCCATGGACCGGCGACGTACTTCCAGTCCTTGGTACGCACACCTCGCAGCTCACTCCAGTTGTACGACAGACGGGGCCGGAACGTCTCGATGTAGGCCGCTGTGGGCGCTGGGATCGGATCCGCCTGCTGCGATCCGAGTGACAGTAACGGAACGCCGGCGCTCTGCGGGATGGGCTCGAGTCCCATCAGATGACACAGGGTGGGCGCGATGTCGATTGTCCGTGCCAGGTCCCCTCGTCGCTGCCCCGCTGGCAGAGGTACGGTCTGGTCGGGATTCGTCCCGTCGGGTCGGGCGAATCCGGTCAGAATGAGCGGTACGCGCATGGTCTCCTCAAACAGCAGGAAACCGTGGAGCTCCTCACCATGGTCTCCCAAGCCTTCGCCGTGATCGCTCATGAACGCCACCAGACGATGGTCAGCACGCCACCCTCTCTCCAGACCGGCAAGCAGGCGGCCGATCTGGTCGTCAGTGAAGGCGATCTCGCCGTCGTAGGCGTTGTCGTACCGGCGGTCGTAGGGCGGTGGTGGATCCTGGGGGATGTGTGGATCGAACAGATGAACGAGCAAGAAGACGTCGCGCCCGGCCTGATCTCGAACCCACTCGAGCGCTCGATCCACCGTTCGGTTGGCCCTCCGTTCGATGCCCTGGACCGAATCTGCGAACGGCTTCAGCTCGGGATCATAGACAGCATAGGGGCCGGACATGTCATCGTCGTAGATGGCGAAACCCTGATCCAACCCGTGCTGACTGGCGATGACCGCTGCGGAAACGAAGGCTGCGGTGCGAAATCCCGCGGCGGAGAAGCGCTCGGCCAGCGTCGACCAGGAGGGTGCCAGTCGAAACGGGCCGTTGTCGCGGATGCCGTGTTGGTGAGGATAGGCGCCGGTCATGATCGTGCTGATGCTGGGCAGCGTCACCGGTACGGCCGTGGTCGCCCGCTCGAAAAGAATACCCTTCGAAGCCAGTTCATCAATGTGGGGGGTCTCGATCGAGTCACACCCATAGCACCCCAGATGATCCGCTCGCAAGGTATCGACGATGATCAAGACGGCGAGGTGACCGTCGCCAGCCGGGCCGCTTCCGCCACAGCCGGCCACCGCGAGGAGTGCCGCCAGGAGCAACCCTCCTACGGCCGACCTGCGTCCAGCAGATTGCCGCCCGGTACCCCCGCACTCGTTCACAGATGCAACTGAGATGTGTCTCCGGGTCATCATCATCCTTCCGGTGCCTAACCAGGTTCGCCTTGCAGGCCTAATGTACTAATGTACGCATTGAGCTTATCGTAGGTTTCTTGTGTCAGCATTGCAACCGACGGCGACTCCGGCGATGATGATGCCGTCGGTAGGATGATCGTCTATCTTCTTCACGGGCTAGGAGTCTTCCATGAACTCGACCCAACGTCTGGACGCCGGTACCATACTCTGGTGCGATCTCACAGTTCCTGAAGCCGAGGCCGTCCGAGATTTCTATGGGGAGGTGGTGGGCTGGATTCCTCAGGGAGTCCCGATGGACGGCTACGAGGATTACGGCATGGTCCCGGCCGCCGGTACGCATCCGGTCGCCGGCATCTGCCATGCCACCGGCCCCAACGCCAACCTGCCGGCTCAGTGGCTCATCTACATCACGGTCGATGACTGCGACGCTGCCGCCGAGCGCTGCCGCCAGCAGGGCGGGACGGTGCTCGATGGACCGCGCTCCATGGGAGGTGGGCGTTTCTGCGTGATCCGCGATCCCGCCGGCGCTGTTTGTGCGCTCTACACCCTGCCGGAAGGTGCGGGCGTGGAAGAAGAACCGGAGTTCGAGATCGTACCCGAGACCGTGGATGACGTTGAGGACTCGGTGGACTCGGTGGACTCGGAGGGCGCGGAGGGCGCGGAGGGCGCGGAAAACTTGGACGAACCGAATGAGCCGGACGAACCGGAAAGGCCGGACGAACCGAAGAAGTCGGGCGAACGCCAAATCCCATAATGCGCGCGGATCCCCTCTCACCCGCCGGTGCGCCCCGGAGGTTGAACTGGGAGGCGGCCAACGTGCTGAGGCAGGATCAACCTCATGTTTGCCGAAGACCAACACTCGCCCCGAGCCCCCGATCCTGGGAACTCGGGCGAGCGGGCCCCCCGTTCGGACCCTCCACTCGATAACGGGCAATCGTCGGCCGATTTCATCTTCGAGCCGATCGCCGTGCACTTCGAGCATCCGCCAGAGCTCGAGAAGAAGCCCAGCTGTCCCAACGCCTTTACCTGGAGAGAACGCCTCTTCCGCATCACAGCGCTCGAGAGCGAGTGGCGCGACTACCGTCGCCGGGGGCGGATGGCCC
Source organism: uncultured bacterium (assembly GCA_964654025.1). Lineage (GTDB taxonomy): Bacteria > Eisenbacteria > RBG-16-71-46 > CAIMUX01 > WJJG01 > CAYQJL01. Next base: position 5,857 of record CAZZIF010000179.1, on the reverse strand, counting down.
ACAACATGCGCCCCGAACACGCTGCCACCGCCCGGCGCAGGGGTTCCTGGGGCGTTGGCCGCCAGTACTTTCAGGTTCGGTTGGACTCGGGCGCCAGCGCCGTTCTCTGCTATGACCGGTCCCCGCGGAGCGTCCATGACCGCAAAGGTAGCTGGCGGCTCCTGAGCATCGATTCAAACGAGTCCTCCACGTCCACCGAGTGAGGTCCCGAAGACCCTGGAAACGAACCAGGAATGCGAAGGCCCATTGGCGGATCGGCCGATTGCACCCATCCCCCCGACAGGGACGGAGACTTGTGGATCGTTTGTCTTCCAGGAGTTGTCCCTCTGATTCTGATTTGGGCCGGAATCCGTGGAACATCAACCACACACTCAGTACCAGAACCCATTCCGGATCCGGCCTGGGCCCGCCACTGGGCCTCTCCTGAACTTGTAACCTCTTCCCCACAATCATCTTGCCCCATGAAACCGGTCGGCAATCACAGTCCAGTCCAGGCGGGGCAGACAAAGGAGCTGGGCGTGGGGAAAGGCGAAGGGCCGGGCATGGAAAGAGAGAAAGGCATGTCGGTCTGGTCATCGGCCTACGCGCGCGATGAGCGCATCTCTACCTGAGCCAACGATTGTGAAGCGCTCAATGCGAACCGCTCCATGGGGAGCACTGAGAATGGGACTTGCCACCCTTTCCATAGGGCTGCCACTATCCAGCCGGAGCCAGTGCGTTCGGACACCGCGGATAGTGGAGCCTCACATGCCGATTACGTACAAGCTCGATAGGGCTTCCAGGATCATGCACTCGGCTTACCAGGGTTCCATCAGTGACGATGACATTCGAGTCCACCTTGACAATCTGGCCCACGATCCCGGCTTCGACCCCGGGTTCCATCATCTGGCCGATGCGTCCGCCGCTATCAGGATTCACGTGTCAGCGGACATGATTCGATTCTTGGCTCAGAAGGAGATGTTCCTGCCCACGATCAAGCGTGCGATCGTCGTCTCGAGCGATGAGGCCTACGGCCTCGCCCGCATGTTTCACTCTCTGAGATCACGGGCTCAGGAGTTGACTCGGGTGTTCTATGGCGTAGTCGAAGCCAAGGCTTGGCTCGAGGAGAAGGACTGACTCGGCAAAGGCGTACCGGTCATCGAAGGCCTTTCATCGAAGTTCTTTCATCGAACGCCTTTCATCGAACGCCTTTACATTGAAATCCCTTCATCGACGACGCTTCATTGAGGGCCATGAATGCTGGGAGGTACCTTGGCGGAATCGTTACGGCTATTGGTCAACGGAGAGGGCGCGGCCGGCGTGACCGCCGCGATCGAGGCACTGCGGTCAGGCTGTAGCGCCATCGATGCGGTGGAGAAGGGCATTCGCCCGGTGGAGGATGACCCACAGGTACGCTCAGTGGGGCGTGGCGGCATCCCCAACCTGGCGGGCGAAGTCGAGTGCGATGCTTCGATCATGGAGGGACACGGGCGCCAAAGCGGTTCGGTTGCCGGCCTGCAACAGGCTCGTCACGCAATCACGGTGGCGAGAGCGGTGATGGAGCAGCTTCCCCACGCCTTTCTGGCCGGTAAGGGCGCCCTTCAGTTCGCGCGGGAGGTCGGTGCCGAGATGGCCGAGATGCTCACCCCCGAAGCCCGCGCCACGTACAAGAAGGCGCTTTGTCGAGCGCTGTCTCCCACATTCGCTCCCGACCATGATCCGTGTGGATCCGGTCGCTGGATCGATGCCGCGTGGCGTTACGCACGTCACACGGCCTCGAAAGGGACGACCGTCTTTCTGGTTCGGGACCGGCATGGCCATCTGGCTGGGGGCACGAGTTCCTCTGGTTGGCCACTCAAGTATCCGGGCCGGGTGGGTGACAGCGCTGTCATCGGTGCAGGTCTTTACGTGGACGACCGTTACGGCGCTTGCGCCTGCACGCACACCGGCGAGATGACCATTCGCTGTCAGACGGCATCCCGCGTGGTGCATTGCATGGAGGCGGGGGCCAGCGTCGAAGAAGCCTGCCGAGACGGGATCAGGGACCTGCACCAGTTGAGGGAAGGACTCTTGGGTCCCGTTGCAATCCATGCCATGGACCGCAACGGAGGGGTTTGCGTGATGAGCAATGTCGCCATCCCTGCCGACACCGATGCCTGGTACTGGGTGGGGGACGACCGAGGACCGGAACGCATTCCAGCGAAGGTAATTACGAGGAGCTAAGGGATGCGCGGGCGATCCACGGCAACGTATGATCTTCTTTCGTCGACCTGCGTGGCTTCCCGCAAGCGGACCGACCCGCGCTTCCCAGAGCTTTTCTGCCAAGGTGACCGGCCTACGATTCGCCGGGGGCTCCATCGGAAGAAAACAGCTACTTGGTTCGGAAGGAGGCTTGATTCGTTCCTGTCCCTATTATAGCGCGGGCACCGGGGTCTATTGCGACCCGTTCAGACAGGGGTAAGTAGAGAAAGGTTCGGGTAGTGATCCTACTCACTGGAGGCGGAAGCGATTCACCGGCAAGGCGATAGCAAGCGTAAACATAACAACGTATCGAACCCGCTCCACGACGATCTCCACAACCGCTTTATTCAATGAGTCTTAGAAGGGTCCTGATACTCATTTTCGCCGATCCATGTTGAAGGCCGTCTCGAGATAGCTCGCCAGATTGACCTTCTTGTTCACCACCCCCAGCTTGCGGCGGATGTTGCGGCGGTGCGTACTCACCGTGTCAGGCGCCAGATTCTCCAGGTTGGCGATTTCCTTGACCGTCAATCCCCGGCGAATGAGGTTGCAGATGCGGATCTCGGTCGGGGTCAGGCTCGCCAGGTCCTTCGAGAGTTTGTCGACGAACGGAGATGTGATCTCGGTGAGGCTTTGCTCGATTTGATCGACCACCCTCGCATCGCTACCCTCCTGACCTCGTCGCAGCGACTGCAGCATCGGAAGGATGACCTTGTTCACACTGCTGATGACGCTCTCCTCGACCCGGCGGCGGTCGGTCTGGATGTTGGCCAGAATCTCCCTCAGAGCCAGGTTCTTCTCCTCGAGGGCCTGACGAGCCGACTCGAGTTCGGCAGTACGGCGGGCGATCTGAGTCTCGAGCTGGCGGCGATAGTCTCGGTTCTCCTTGATGAGTTGTGCACGCTCGAGCGCCCGGCAGACCGAGACTTCCAGCACGGTCATGTCCTGGATCGGCTTGATGAGATAGTCCCAGGCACCCAGACGCAACGCCTGGACCGCATCCTCCATGACACCCATCCCCGAGACCACGATCACGGGCGTCTCGGGACTACGCGTGCCCAGGGTCGCCAGCACCTCGAGTCCATCCACACGGGGCATGCGCAGGTCCAGGAGGATCAGATCGGGCTGGGACTCCTCGAAGACCTCGAGCGCGGTCTGTCCGTCCTCTGCCTCTACCGCTTCAAAACCTAGATCTTCCAGATGGCTAGCCATGCTCTGGCGGATGGCTTCGTCGTCATCGACGACCAGGATCATCTTCTGCATCCAGAACGAGGAATCGGTCTTGGCACGACTGGTCGAGAAGGACTGCCACGACGTGACGTTGCGATTGTGGTCGGGGGCCATGGGCATATCCATCGGCGGCCCCGTAGACTTGCGACTCATGAAGCCTCCTCTACTGAGTGAACGGCAATCGTACGACGAAGCATGTCCCGGCGCCAGGCTCGGATTCAACCGTCAGCGAACCCTGATGGTGCTCGACGACGATGAAGTACGATACCGAGAGTCCCAGCCCGGTGCCAACCCCGGGTGGCTTCGTGGTGAAGAATGGCTCGAAGATGCGCTTGCGGACTCCTTCGGTCATACCAGGTCCGTTGTCTTCGATCTCGATGCGCACATGCTCGTCCTCACGCCGGGCACGAATCGTGAGCCGGGCCCCACGGCCGTCGGGAAAGGTTTCATGCAGCGCCTGGGCCGCGTTGCGCAGGATATTGAGCAGGACCTGCTCGATCTCAATTTCCTGACACTCCACCGGCGGCATCCCCTCCTCGAACTCACGGATGACCTCCAGGTCGCGGAACGAGTAGACCTTCTTCAGATCGAAGTCCTGTGCGGCCAGCTCCAGTGACCGGTCAAGGATCTCCACGATGTCGTGCGGCTGGGCTACTGTGCTGGCCTTTCGGCTGAAGGTCAGCATGTTCTGGATGATGCGTGCCGCCTTGTGACCTGACGACCGCATCGACTCGAGCAACGGCAGAATACCGCGGGCTTCCACATAGCTGGCGATCGACGCCATGTCGGTTCGGCAATCCCGGGCGACCTGATCGTTGGTGGCATAGCCCGGACGCAGCCGGTTGAGCACCACATGCGCATTCTGCACCATCCCTCCCAGCGGATTGTTGATCTCGTGCGCCATGCCGGCGGCCAACCCTCCGACCGAGAGCATCTTCTCGGACTGGATCATCATTTGCTCGAGATGATCCCTCTCCGTGATGTCATCGACCCGCAGCACCGCACCTTCCACATCGCCCTCGGTGAGAGGATAGATCGTCACTTCATAGGTTCGCGGGGTCCCTCGGGTTTCCCAAACGATCTTCGGCATCTGGCGTACTTCCTGGCGCCGGATGGCCTCTTCGACGGCCCCCCGCTGCTCGCGCAGATAGGGAAACACCTCGGTAAGCGGCCGTCCCAGCGACTCATCGGCACTGCGACCGGTCAGCCGCCAGGCGGCACGATTCCACTGGGTCACGCGGACTTGCGTGTCCACCCCGATCATGGCCGACGGCATCGAGTCGATCATGCTTTGCAGCAAGCGGCGCAAGTGAAGCATGGCTTGCTGCGCTTGCTTGCGCTCGGTGATATCACGAATGAACACCAGATCCGCGGGCCGGTCCTCGAATGTCACGATCCCACCGCTGATCTCCACCTCAACGTCATGACCGTTCTTATGACGTAGCGCAGCCTCATAGGCGGTGGGTACATTCTCTCCCTTCAGACGTCTTGTATAACGGTCGACAATGAGATCATAATACTGCTCACCGATGTAGTCTTTCATGTTCGTGTTGATCATCTGCTCCACGTCAAATCCCAGAATCTGCGCGGCGCGCGGATTGACGTACTTGATCAGGAAGTCCTGGATGATCAGAATGCCATCATACGCCCGCTCGACGACGTTGCGGTATTTTTCTTCACTCTCCCGCAACGCTCGGGCGGCCCGTGTACGATCGGTGATATCCAGCGCGGTGAAGGATATGCCTACATCGTGATCGGTGGGGTCGAGCGGTGTGGAACTGAGCAGGACATCGATCACCTCGCCAGTCTTCCTCCGCCACTGCGCTTCAACCGTTCCCGTGCCACAGTCTTGAATCTGGCGGTACTTTTCCGCGCCCACGTGCTCGAAGTCCTCGTCGGTGGGATATAGAATTCGGGCACTGCGTCCCACCAGTTCCCCGCTCGCGTAACCGGTCATCTCACAAATGCGATCGTTGACCTGTATCAGGATCCGGTTGCGCGCGACGCCCACTCCGGTAGGCGCCGACCGGAAAATGCCGCGCAACCAAGCCTCGCTGCGGATCAGCGCCTCCTCGGTTTCCTGCTGAACCGTGATGTCGATGCCGGTCCCAACGACATGGACCCGTCCGGTTTCGGGATCGGTCAGGACACAATTCGACCACTCGATCAACCGCCGGTCGCCATTCTTGATGATCCAGTGATTGGTATGCTCGCAGGGCAGGCCTTCATCCCGGAGCTTCGCGAAAACGGTACGCACATCGTCGGCTTCAGCGGGCGGGATGAGCGTTTCCCAGATGGGCCGGTCTTGAATGTCTTCGAGACGGTATCCGGTGGTTTCTTCGCAGACACGGTTCATCGACACGGGGTGGCCCTTCTCATCGAGGACGATGATGAGCGCATTGACCGT
>CAZZIF010000178.1:6059-8516 GCA_964654025.1 uncultured bacterium | reverse complement strand
CACAGCCGCCCGTTCGGTCTTCTTCATCGCCTCCTTCCGATCCTCATGATGGCGGGCATCCCAGCGGACCACGCGTCCGGCCGGGTCGGTGAAAGCGGGGGCTCGGGCGTTGCTACCGGCTCGCCGGTTGCCCGGGCTGGGTCGCCTGTACCCGCCGGCGGTGGGGTGGATTCCCACTGGATCGCTCCCTCAGGGGGGGAAGCTTTCCCTCAACGAAGCCGCGTTAAGGTCGATAGTTACGGTGACAGCCTGCACTGAATCCCAGGATCGGGAGCAGGGCCATCGAATCGACGAACCAAAATGAGGCAGATGTGGGTCGCATCGAGCCGACAACACCGGGCCAACCCTTGCGCAGCAAGATGCGCATCATCGCGCTCGGCATCGCCGTGCCATCGTTGGCGGCGGCGGGCTTGCTGCTGTTTACCCTTCTGACGGCGGAGGCGAACGCAGCGCACCCGGCGCTATGTGCCGGGGCCGCCACCGGTGTAGTGGCCGGAGTGGTTGGCGCCGTGACGCTGCACCGTATCGCCCGCCGGATGGATCGCGCCTTGGCCGGACTCGATCGTTCGTTGGACGCGTTTGCGGCCGAAGAGGGGCCGGTTCCGTCCGGGATCGAGGGCGCCGACGAGTTCGCCCATCTGGCCGAGCGGTTGCAGACAGCTCTGGCCGGGGCTCACGTCTCACGCGCCGTGGCGCGACAGCAGGAAGACAGCCTCAAGTCGGTGCTCAAGGCCCGTACGGTGGAGCTGCAGCAGAAGAATCTCGCGCTCGCGTACCAAAACGAGAAGGTCCTCGAGGCGAACCGATTGAAGAGCGCGTTTCTGGCGAATGTCTCCCACGAGCTGCGTACCCCGCTCAACGCGATCCTGGCGCTCTCGGATATGCTGCGCGATCAGATTGCTGGACCCTTGAACAAAGAGCAGCTCCACCAGATGGAGATGATCTACCACAGCGGTGAGAACCTCCTGCACCTGATCAACGAGGTGCTCGATCTCTCGAAGATCGAGTCAGGGCGCATGGAAGATAAGCGCGCCGACGTGGCGATCGTCGACCACTTGGTCGACGCGGCCGAGAGCTTGCGCGCCCTGGCCGAGGAGAAGGGCCTGCAGCTGGTGCTCGAGACCGAGGGCGCGGGCGAGCTGGTCTCGGTCGACGCCGATAAGGTGCGCCAGGTCTTCGTCAACATCCTGGGCAACGCGATCAAGTTCACTGAGAGCGGATCGGTGACCGGCCGGATGCGGGTCCTGAAGGACGAGGACCTCTTCTACGCCGAGGTTCAGGATACGGGCCCGGGAATCCCGCCCCAGCTGCACAACAGCATTTTCGAGGAGTTCCGCCGGCTCGAGCATCCCGAAGGCGAGAAGCTGGAAGGATCGGGACTGGGACTGGCGATCAGCAAGAAGCTGGTCAATCTCATGGGCGGCGACCTGTGGGTCGACAGCGCCGTGGGGACTGGATCTCGCTTCTCCTTCGTCGTGCCGCTTCGCTCCGTGCCGGAAGCCGCGGTATCGGAGGAGGAGGCGGTGCCCGTGACGCAGCCTTGGAATGGGCGGCCGCCGGCCCAGGTGGCGCGAGGACGCAAGCGGGTTCTGGTCGTCGACGACGACGTCGTCGAGTCGGGCGTGCTGGCGCGGTACCTGCGCAAGCGGGAACTGGACATCCTGACTGCCCGCGATCGCCAGGAGGCTCTCAGTGTGCTGCGCCGCGAGGACGTCGATCTGGTGCTGATGGATCTGCTCAGCGGAAGCGATGAGGGGTTCCGTCTCATCGAGCAAGTGACGCGCGATCCGCAGCTCAAGCAGCTGCCCATCCTGGTCAACACCGCGCGCCGGCTCACCGAGACCGAAGAGGGGTTCCTCGGCCGCCACGTAGGCGGGATCTTCGAGAAGGGTACGCGAGGTGTCGACGATTTGATGGAGCTGGTGTCACGGACGGTTCGGTACGATTCTCCGGCGCGTGATACGGGTCTCTCCCGGACGGTGGGAGGGAAACTCGAGGCGGCTTGAGGAGGTTTCTCAACATGAGCGGAGCTGAAGAAAAGAAGGCCTATGTGCTTCTGGCTGAGGATGAACCCACCAACCAGTACGTTTTCCGTGCCATTTTGGAAAGCGGTGGCTATGAGGTGACCATCGTCAGCAACGGTCAGCTTGCTCTGGAGGAAGCCGCCAAACGGTGTCCCGACATCTTCCTGCTCGATATGATGATGCCGGTCATGGACGGCTACAAAGCTGCCGCCCAGCTGATTCTGGATGAAAGCTATGACGGGGTGCCGATTCTTGCCTTGACGGCGCAGGCCATGAAGGGCGACGCGGAGAAGACTCTTGCCGCCGGTTGCGATGACTACATGTCCAAACCGATCCGACGCGCTCAACTCCTCGAAGCCATCGAGAGCTGGCTCTCGAAGGATCCCGCAACCTGGATGCCCGATCGTCTCCGCAAGCGTGCCGAGGCCGGTGG
>CAZZIF010000178.1:4199-5959 GCA_964654025.1 uncultured bacterium | reverse complement strand
CCTGAGACGCCGAAGAAGCTCGGGAGACATTGTCCACCGGGCGCCGGATACGCTACCCTATCCCAATGCTCAAACTCACCGGTGTCCATAAGAGCTTCGGAGGGCAACTCCTCTTCCGCGGGGCCGACTGGTTCGTCGGGGCGAACGACCGCGTCGCCCTCGTCGGGCCCAATGGTAGCGGCAAGTCCACGCTGCTCAAGATCGCGGCCGGTCTGGAGAGCGCCGATGATGGCGCGATCAGCGCACCGAAGGACCTGCTGGCTGGCTACCTGGCCCAGACGGGATTCGTCCTCGCCGAGGGAACCGTTCGCGAGGAGGCCCGGCGTGGGTTCGACGAGATCCTCGGGCTCCAGAACGAGCTGCGCGCCATCGAGGCTCGCCTGGCCACCGACCGCGAGGCGTCGATCGATGCGCTCACCCGGCTCACCACCCGCCAGTCGGAGATCCTCGACCGGCTGAACGTCCTGGGCGCGCACGATATGGACCGGCAGATCCATTACGTGCTCAACGGGCTGGGCTTCATGGAGTCCGAGTTCGACAAGCCCGTTCGCCAGCTCTCGGGCGGGTGGCAGATGCGGGCCGCCCTGGCGCGGATTCTGTTGCAACGTCCCCAACTGCTTCTGCTCGATGAACCCACCAACCACCTGGACCTGGAAGCCCGCGAGTGGCTCGAGGGCTACCTGCGCGACTACCCGTACGCGTTTGTGCTGGTCAGCCACGATCGCTACTTCCTGGACATCACGGTGAGACGGGTCACCGAGATCACGGGACGGCGCTTGGAGGAGTATCCCGGCAACTACTCCTTCTTCGAGCGTGAGCGCGAGCGGCGCATCGAAGCGCGGCAGGCGGCCTACGAGCGCCAGCAGGCGGAGATCAAGCGCATCACGCGCTTCATCGAGCGCTTCCGCTACAAGAACACGAAAGCCGTCCAGGTGCAGAGCCGCATCAAGTACCTGGAGCGGATGGAGAAGCTGGATCCGCCGGTGGTCGATGCCCGCGCGATCCACATTCCGCTCCCGGTGGCACCGCGGGCCGGCCGCATCGTGCTCACCCTCGAAGGGGTGGCGAAGGCTTACGGGGATCTCCAGGTCTTGCGGGATGTGAACCTGCGCTTCGAACGTGGCAAGCGTACCGCCCTGGTGGGGCCCAACGGCGCCGGCAAGTCCACGCTGATGCGCATCCTGGCCGGTGCGGAACCGCCCGACGCCGGAACGCGGCAGGAAGGACATAACTGGGCGGGCGCGTTCTTCGCCCAGGATCACGGCCTGCAGATCCCGCCGGATCAAACCGTGCTCGAGGCGGTGGAGTCGATTGCGCCCTTCGACTTCGTCCCGCAGGTACGCGGTCTCCTGGGCGCCTTCCTGTTTTCGGGCGATGCGGTGACGAAGAAGGTGCGTGTGCTCTCGGGTGGCGAGCGCAACCGGTTGGCGCTGGCCCGCCTGCTGGTGCGTCCGTCGAACGTGCTTCTGCTCGATGAGCCCACCAACCACCTGGATCTTTCCTCCAAGGACATGCTTCTCGAGGCCCTGCGCGGCTATCCCGGCACGGTCGTCTTCGTGTCACACGACCGGCACTTCCTCGCCGCGCTCACTGACCACGTCGTGGAAGTGGGGGAAGGGCGCGTGCGCGAGTTCCCGGGCGACTACGAAGCTTTCCTGTGGCAACGCCGCGGGCGGCAGGACGCCCTGGGCGCGCCGCGGGTCGACCCGCGCGGCGGCGTCTCGGCCGTTCGGACCGCCGCATCTGGAGCCGCCTCGTCC
>CAZZIF010000178.1:0-4099 GCA_964654025.1 uncultured bacterium | reverse complement strand
TCGTCCGCGGCGCGCAGGCCCAAGGACGGTTCATCCGCGGTGCGCCCGCCCAAGGCAGGTTCGTCCGCGGTGCGCCCGCCCAAGGCCGCCTCGTTCACCGGCGGCCCGCCGGGTGCTGAGAGTCGGGAGGCATCCGGTGACTCGACCGGTGTCCGGCCCCTGTCGCCCAACGAACGCAAGCGCTTGGGGAAGCGCATGAGCGAGCTCGAGGCGAAGATCGCTGACCTCGAGGCGAAGAAGACGCGTCTGGCTGAAGTGATGAGTGCTCCCGACTTCTTCGCACAGCGCGAGCGCGCCGACGCCTATGTCAAGCAGGTGCAAGAAACCGAACGTGAGCTCGAGGCGCTCTACGCGAAGTGGGAAACCTCCGCTGAGCATCTTGCTGATTGAGCGGCGTATGGCGCGGCCGGCGAAGAGGCGCTCGCGTAGGGACGGCCGGTGAAGAGGTGCCTGCGTGAGGACGGCCGGCGTACGCGCGCGGCCGTCCAGTGCGGATGCACGGCCTAGAGGAATGAACGCATCCGCCGGTAGGTGCCGGGGAACGCTTGCTCGAAGATGCGGTCCATCTCGTCGATCGCGCTGCGCAGCAGGATCACCTTCTCGCGGTGGTGCAGGAAAGAGCTCTTGAACCCGTTGATCAGGATGCCGCGCAGGTTGTAGATGTTCAGATGGAAGGTATCGCAGGCCAGGAGCAGTTCGTCGGTCATGGTCGTATTCGAGACGAGCCGATTGTCGGTGTTGAGCGTCACCCGCAATCCAGCGTCGTAGTAGGTCCGGAAGGGATGCTCCTGCAAGCTGGCCGCAGCCCCCGATTGCACGTTGCTCGTCAAACACATCTCGAGCGGGATGCGGTGGTCGTTGACATAGCTCATGAGGTCTGGGTCCTGGTAGAGCATCGTGCCGTGCCCGATTCGGTGGGCGCCGCAGTAGTGCACGGCCTGGTGGATCGAGGGAGGACCAAACCCCTCGCCGGCGTGGACGGTGCTACTGATGTTGTGATTGCGGATGTAGAAGAAGGCTTCGCGGTGATCCTTGGCGGGGTAGTCACGCTCGGCGCCGGCCAGATCGAAACCCACCACCCCGTGATCCTTGAAGTCCACGCAGGTCTGGGCGAGGCGCAAGCTCATTTCGGGCGTCATCGTCCGCATGCCACAGAGGATGACGCCGGTGTGGATCACGTAGCGGTCCTCGGCATCGCGCAGGCCGTTCAAGACCGCTTGGATGATGCGCTTCCAGCCTAGACCGCTGTTCTCGTGCAACAGCGGACTGAACCGGACTTCCATGTAGCGCACGTTCTCGCGAGTGGCATCCTCGGCGAGTTCGAACGCGATTCGCCGCAATGCGCTCTCCGACTGCATGACCTGGCAAGTCAGGTCGAAGACGCTGAGGTAGGTCGGTAGGTCCCGCAGGGCGGTCGTGCGCATGTACTCGACCACATGGGCTTCGGTGGCGAAGGGTAGGGTGACGCCGTTTTCTGCGGCGAGCTCCAGCAGTGTGGCGGGCCGAAGGGAGCCGTCCAAGTGGACGTGCAGATCTGTCTTCGGCAGGGAGTGGATCAGCTCGCGGGTGATCATCATGCTGGGTTTCCTTCTGACTATGGGTGCTCTCGACGCATCCTCTCGACGCGTCCTCTCGACGCGTCCTCTCGACATGTCCTCTCGACATGGTCTGCCGATGCGTCCCCTCGATACGCGCTCTCTCTAGGTGCTCTTGATGCCTGCTACCGATCAGATGCCGGCGCGTTCGCGCAAACGGCGGTGTGCGTGCTGCGCGCTTTCGCGAATCTCGGTTAGGCTATCCTCGCACAGTCGGCCGCCGGTGACCAGGCGCCGGCCCGCGACCGACACTTCCGACGGACGCGCTCCCGCGGCGCTCCAGACGAGCGTGTCGGCCACATCGTCTCCGAGCGGTAGGTCCGGGGCCGAGTAGGCGATCCAATCGGCTTGGCGCCCGGGTGTCAACCTCCCGATCTCCTCGCCGCGGCCCAAGGCCTCGGCGCCGCCAACGGTCGCCATGCGCAGAATCTCACTCGCCGGCATCCGGGCGGGCCCGTGGCGTAGGCTCTGGAGCTGTGCCGCGAGGCGCATCTCGAGCAAAGGGGAGAGCGTGTCGTTGCAGGCGGTGCCGTCCGAGCCCAGGCCCACCGGAACGTGGGCCTCACGCAAGGCAGCCACGTCGGCGATGCCCGAGCCTAGCTTCGCGTTGCTGCCCGGGCAATGGATGACCGCGGCGGGATGCTCGGCGAGCAGATCGATCTCCGAAGCTTCGAGACGAACGGCGTGCACCAGTGCCGTACGAGCGTCCAGAACGCCCCAGCGGCCGAGGGCGCCCAGCGGCCGGTCACCGTGTATCGCGAGACAGGTCTCGTTCTCCCAGTCGGTCTCGGAGACGTGCGTGTGCACCAGCAGATCCCGGCGGCGGGCCTCGGCGGCCAGCTCGCGCCACAGCCCGGCCGAGACCGACAGCGTGAACCGCGGCGCAAGGGCCACGCGCAGCCGCTGTTCGCCGCGCCCATCCCAGGCGGCGTTGAGTTCCAGGGCCTCGCGCAGGGCTACCTCGGCGTCCTGGATCAAGGCGGGGGGCACCGTGTCGCCCGTGTCCATCAGGGCCTTGCCGAGCGTTGCGCGGATGCCCATCGCGTCGGCCACCTCGGCGATCACGCCGGTGTGGTGAACCGATCCCATGTCGAGCAGGGTCGTCGCGCCGTGCAGCAGGCATTCGGCGATGCCCAGCCGGGCGGCCGCGGCCATCGTCATCTCGTCGTGGGCGGCCTCCAGTGGCCAGATGCGTTCCTCCAACCAGCGCGAGAGCGGCAACCCACCGGCCAGGCCACGGAAGAGCGACTGGCACAGATGCACATGCGCCTGCACGAATCCCGGCATCACGATCCAGTTCCGGCCGTCTTCGGTGACATCGGGCGCGGGTTCACCCGGGCGGTCCAGGTCTTCGCCCAGAGCCCGAATACGGTTCCCTTCCAGGTCGAGATCGCCGCGGAAGTTGCCCAGTCCAGGGTCCATCGTGACCAGGTATGCGCCGCGAATGCGCCGCCGGCCGGTTGGGGTCGGACGTGTTGGTGCGGTCATCTCCTGCCATGCCTCCCATCTCGACAATGATCCCGGCTGCGGGTGAAAGCCCTTTTGAGCTTGACACTTACCGGTTAGCCTCGGTACTCCTAAGCAGACTACGTTTGCCGATTCTGGTCGTAACACTGTCTGCGCGCCCGGGCGGTTCCCTAAGCCGGGTCCCTGGGACGGCGCGGAGGACCCATGCGCATCCTGCTCTCAGAGAGCGAAGTCCAGGCCAAGGTCGCCGAACTCGCTCGCGCCATTTCCCGGGACTACCTCGGGAAGACACCCGTTCTGGTCGGGATCCTCAAGGGGTCGGCCTTCTTCATGGCCGACCTGATGCGACAGCTCGAGATGGATCACGAGGTCGACTTCATCTCGATATCCAGCTATGCCTCGGGCGTAACCTCCTCGGGGACGGTTCGCATGTTGAAGGACCTGGACCACGACATCAGCGGTCGCGATGTGCTTGTCGTCGAGGACATCATCGACAGCGGCCTCTCGCTTTCCTACCTGCGCAAGAACCTGCTCTCCCGCAACCCGCGCAGCCTGGCGATTGTGACGCTGGTCGACAAGCGAGTCGAGCGTGAACGCCAGGTCTATGTCGATTACGTGGGGTTCGAGATCGATGATGAGTTCGTGATCGGCTACGGACTGGATTACGCGGAGCGTTTCCGCGAGCTGCCCTACATCGGCATCCTCGATGAGGCCACCCGAACCGAGATCGATGCGGCCCGCGCTTCGGAGAAGTGAGACAGAGGAGGGTCCGATGAGAGCGATGCCCGCCCGAGAGAGCTTCTTCGTCGGTCTGTGCGGCAACATCGGCGTCGGCAAGTCGCTGTTTGCCGAGATGCTGGGACGTCGCCTCGGACTGGAGATCTACTACGAACCCGTCTCACAAAATCCCTACCTGGAGGCCTTCTACGCCGACATGCGGCGGTGGGCCTTTCACCTGCAGATCTATTTCCTCGCGGAGCGGTTCAAGGCCCAGAAGGAGATGAACCTGCGCGGCGTGCCCTTCATCCAAGACCGGA
>CAZZIF010000177.1:6364-8565 GCA_964654025.1 uncultured bacterium | reverse complement strand
CGATCTTGCTCTTGCTACCGGTCAGGCGAATGATCATCTCGGCCATCTCGATCAGCGTCATCTCCTGCGGATTGCCCAGATTGACCGGCTCGAGGAAGTCCGATTGCAGCAGCGCATCGAGGCCCCGCACCAGGTCGGTGATGTAGCCGAAACTGCGGGTCTGGGATCCGTCGCCAAAGACGGTCAGATCCTCACCCTTGATTGCCTGGTTGATGAACACCGGTACGGCCCGTCCATCATCACGACGCATCCGTGGGCCGAAGGTGTTGAAGATGCGCACGATCCGGGTGTCCACCTGGTGGTAGCGCTGGTAGGCCATGGTCAGGGCCTCCGCGAACCGCTTGGCTTCATCATAAACACCCCGCAATCCGGTGGGGTTCACGTTGCCCCAGTAGTCCTCGGTCTGCGGATGGATCTGCGGATCGCCATAGACCTCGGACGTCGAGGCCAGGAGGAACGTGGCGCGCTTGGCCTTCGTCAGCCCCAGCGCCCGATGGGTACCCATCGCGCCGACCTTCAGGGTATGGATCGGCAGGCGCAGGTAGTCGATCGGGCTCGCGGGCGAGGCAAAATGCAGCACGTAGTCGAGTGGGCCGTCGATGTAGATGAAGTTCGTGACGTCGTACTCGAAGAAGGTGAACCGCGGATTGCGGATGTGGTTGATGTTCTTGACCGACCCGGTCAGGAGGTTGTCCATGCAGATCACTTCGTGCCCCTGGGACAAGAAGTGATCGCACAGATGCGACCCGATGAAGCCAGCCCCCCCGGTGATGAGAATGCGCACCCGAACCTCCTTTACCCTTACCTATCACGCACGGCCGCCACTCGTCATGTGCGCGGCCCTATCATACTCCGCCCGCCACTGCCCGCTGCCGGCCGCGGCGCCAACGACGCTGCCCGTCGCACCGCCGGTCGCGCCGCCGGTCGCGCCGTCAACCGCGCTGCCGGTCGCGCCGCCGGTCACGCGCACCCCTCTAGGAAATCCGACGCCGGATCATACGCTGGTCGTCCTCCCGGCGAGGTGTGACCATCATCTCGGCCAGCAGGCCCATCGAGATGAACTGCACGGCCATCACCACCAGGATGACGCCCAAGATCAAGAGGGGGCGCACTCGCAGCGCCCGCTCGATGATCCAGATCGCCAACATGTAGAGATTGATCACCATGCCCAGAGAGAACAAGACCGCCGCGATCCGGCCGAACACGTGCAGCGGACTGCGCCGGGAACGTCCCAGAAACGTCACCGTCAAGAGGTCCAAGAACCCGTTGAGGAGGCGTTCGGCGCCGTACTTGCTGCGGCCGAACCGGCGCGCGTGATGACGCACCGGCCGCTCGCTCACCCGGAAGCCCAACCGGCTGGCCAGGACCGGGATGTAGCGGTGCAACTCGCCGTAGATCTCGACGCTCTTGACGACCTCGCGCCGGTAGAGCTTGTAGCCGCAGTTGAAGTCGTGCAGGGGCACGCCCGACACCCAGGCGGTCACCCGGTTGTAGAGCTTCGATGGCCAGGTCTTGGTGATCGGGTCCCGGCGAACCTGCTTCCAGCCGGAAACCAGGTCGTACCCTTCGGCCAGCTTCTCCAGGAAACCAGGAATCTCGGCGGGGTCATCTTGCAGATCGCCATCCATCGTGAAGACCAGGTCCCCGCGCACCTCTTCGAACCCGACCGCAAGGGCGGCTGACTTCCCGAAGTTGCGACGGAAGAGAACCGCCCGAACATGCTCGTCCGCTTCGCAAAGCTCTTCGATGATCTCGGCGGTACCGTCGGTCGAGCCGTCATCGACGAACACGATCTCATAGGACCGGCCCAGGCTTGTCAGTACCTCGGTAAGCTGCTGGTGCAGCGGCTGTACGCTCTCATGCTCGTCGTAGACCGGAATCAGGACCGAAAGCTCGATCGACGCTTCCAACTGATCGTGTCGCTGAGGTTCTCCCTGGGTGTCTTCCTGGGTGTCTCCCTGGGTGTCCCTCTGGGTGTCTCCCCGGGCCTCTTCCTGGGCATGTGCCTGGGCACCTCCCCGGGCGGCTCCCCGGGAGTACCCTTGGGCGTGTGCCTGGGTGTATCCCTGACTCATCGGTTCCTCGTTCGGGCCTTCACCGCGCCGGACCGCCGCGACGACTTCGCGCACCAGCTCTCCCCGCCGGCCTCCCGCGGCATGATACCGATCCAGACGCGGCGGTAAAGCCCTACCGTCAATGAC
>CAZZIF010000177.1:0-6264 GCA_964654025.1 uncultured bacterium | reverse complement strand
CTCCCGCGGCATGATACCGATCCAGACGCGGCGGTAAAGCCCTACCGTCAATGACTACCGGCCCTCGCCCCAGCGCGGCTGTCGGCGCCGGCTAGCTCTCCTCGCCGGGAACGCCGGGTTCTACCAACGTCTCGATCCACTCGTGCATTGCTTCCAGGCCGGCGCGTAGCGAGGTCGCGGGCGCGAAGCCTAGCTCCGTGCGCGCCCGGGTGGTGTCGGCCGCCGTGCGGCGCGGGTCGCCGGCCTGCGGCGGATGTCGTTCGATTCGGGCGCGGCGCCCGGAGATCTGCTCCATGAACTCGATGATCTCGGCAATCGTCGCCGGCGAGCCGCCCCCGATGTTGTAGATCCCGCCGGGACGTCCGCGCTCGGCGGCCAGTAGATTGGCCGTGACCGCATCGGCAACGAAGGTGAAGTCGCGCTCCTGCCCTCCGTCCCCGTAGAGCGGCAATGCCTGGCCGGTCAGCATCGCCCGGTAGAATCGGTGGAAGGCCATGTCCGGCCGCTGCCGGGGGCCGAAAACCGTGAAGTAGCGCAGTGACACCGCCGGCAGATCGAAGACCCGCGCATAGGCCGAGACGAGGTCCTCGCCGGCGAGCTTGGTCACGCCATAGGGCGACAGTGGACGCCGCGGGGTCTCTTCGGTGACCGCACCACCGCGGGCTTCGCCATAGACCGACGAGCTGGAGGCGTAGACGAGCCGCTCGACCGGCCGGCGGCGCACTGCCTCGAGCAGACGCTGCGTGCACAGGATGTTTGGCCGGACATAGGTCGCGAAGTCCTCGCCCCAGCTCCGGCGCACGCCGGCGCGGGCCGCCTGGTGAAAGACCCAGTCCACGCCCTCTAGCAGACTGTCCAGGTCCGCGTGCTCGAGATCATCTTCAATGAACTCGAATCCCTCCGCTGCCCGCAACGCCTGCAGGTTCTTCTCCTTGAGAGCGCGGTCGTAGTACGGATCGAAGTTGTCGATCGCGCGGACCGCCCACCCCTCGTCCACGAGCCGCTCGGAGAGGTGGGACCCGATGAATCCGGCCGCCCCTGTCACGAGTGCGCGTCTCATCGAGGTTGCGCCTCCTGGTTGCCTACCGCACCGCGCCCTGTGCGGGTTCCGCCCGCATCGCCGGTGTCGCCGGGGAGCGGCGCCGCGCTGTCGGCTGGAGCGATCATCAGCTCGCGGAGGGCCTGGCGCGTCATCTCATCGTCCGGGTGGTCGTCCAACCAGCTCTGGATAAGCGCAACGGCCTCGTCCTTACGCTCCACCGCCCACAGGTAGGAGAACAGGACGCGGTAGGCATCGAAGTTCTCCGGATGCCGCCGAATGGCCTCGCGGTAGATTGCCTCGGCTTCGCTGTAGCGTTCCTGGCCCTCCAGCGCCGTGCCCAGCAGCCGGAAGACCTCGGGCGCGTCATCGCCCAGCTCGATCAGCTGGCTGAACGCCTCCTCGGCGGCCTCGTACCTCTCGCGCTCGAGCATCAGGTATCCGCGCGTATAGAGCACGCCCGGGAAGGCCGGATTGATCCGGTGCGCGTAATCGAGCGCTTCGAGAGCGCGCTCGTCGTTGTTCTCCCGCAGGAAGTGGTGCGCCAGGCGCACATAGGCGGCCACGTAGTTCTGAATCAGCTTGCGCGAGTTCTCGTCCTTGTAGACCGACTCGTCGTAGTAGCCCTCCTCATCCAGCAGCCCGCGGTAGAGGAACACCTCGCGCAGGTTCGTCCAGGTGCGCTCGACATCCAGCCGCTCGGGATCGCCTTCCTCGTCGTCGATGCGGAAGACCAGACCCTCCATGATCAGATAGTCCTCCAGGCCCATCTGATCGGGCACCGTGACGGCCAGGTAGATGGGCCGCTCGTCCAGATTCTCGGTCAAGATCTGCTGCACCATGATGTCCTTGACCATCACCACGGTGCCGTCGCGGTCGTAGAAGCCGTACAGGCGGTCGATCTCCTCATCGCGGAATCCAACATCGATCGTCGGCTCGTAATCACGCAGCTGGCGGATGTACCAGTGCGTGTTGAGCAGGCTGAGGTTGACCACCCGCACGTCGGTGCGGATCTTTTCGACCTCCTGCAGATACCAGAGCGGGAAGGTATCGTTGTCCCCGTTGGTGAAGATGATCGCGTTCTCCCCCAGGGGAGCCAGCATGTTGTAGGCGTAGTCGCGCGCCACCATGAAATCGGTGCGATCGTGCGCGTGCCAGCCCTGGCGTACCGGCAGCAGGGAGAGGATGCAGAAGATCACTACCGTACCGACGCCGAAGAGCCGGCCTCCGGAGGGTTCGATCACGCGGCCGTCCTCGATCTTGGGATCTCCGCGCAGCCAGTGGGCGATGGCGGCCATGCCCAGCCCCATCCAGATGGTGAAGAAGTGATAGGCCGCCACGAAGAAGTAGTCGCGGTCGCGCACCTCGTTTTCGCGGAAGTTCAGGTAGAAGACAAGGAAGACCGTGGTGAAAAACATGAGCAGGAACATGAAGACGAAGCGCCGCCGCTCGCTCAAGGAGCGGAGCAGGCCTGTCAAAGGCCGAGTCTCGCCCTGACCGGCGATCGCCGACACGCGGTCCTTCAGGAAGTGGGCGACCATCCCGACGATGCCCAGCAGGAAAGGCACGGCCATCGCCAGCCACTCGGGACGGAACCCCAGGTGATACTGATCGTGCCAGTAGCGCCAGAAGTGTTTCGTGAACTGGATGTCCCACGGCGCCTGTCGCAACTCGAACGGATTCGGCGGCTTGTACTGGTCACGCGAGAGGACGAGCCACAGGTTCTCCCAGGTGTGGGGATCGGCCTCGTTGATCATGGGATCCAGGTTCGCGCGCACGATCAGAAAGAGCTGCACGGTGAGCCCCACGATCGCCAGCGCGCCGAACCACAGGGCGAGGTTGCGCGCTCCGTGGGCGGGCCACACGCGATAGGCGATCAGCGCCAAGAGAAAGACAGTCCCGAGTGAGACAGCCATGACCGACCCCAACCCGATGAGGCTGAGCACGAGCATGAGAACCAGCGCCACCCCCAGGCGGATGACCGTGCCCCAGAAGTCCCAAGGGAACACCGTCCGCGGCGAAACCAGCAGCACGAACGCGAAGATCGGCACCGTGACCAGAAAGGTGCCCATGTGAATGCCGATCGAGACGAAGAGCAGGTAGCCGACGAGCAAGAGCAAGTTGTTGTTGCGCTTCCCCGGTGGACCCGACTCCTCCCAGCACAGGACAAGGTAGACCGACAGCACCATTACGAAAGAGCTCAAGGCGTAGACCTCGGCCTCGACGGCGTTGTCCCAGAAGGTGCGTCCGAAGGCCGTGAAGAAGGCGCCCGCGATGCCGGCGCCCACGGCGATCAACCGGTCGAGCGTCACCTCGCGCCGCGCCTGCCAGCGCCGCGTGAGCTTGACGATGACCAGGAAGGTGAAGAGAGCGCACAGGGTCGATCCGAAGGCGGAGAGATAGTTGACCCGGGCGGAAATCTCGCTGATCGGGATCAGCGAAAACACACGCCCGATCAGGACGTAGAGCGGCGTGCCCGGCGGATGCGGAATCCCCAGGGTGTAGGAGGTGGCGATGAACTCACCGCTGTCCCAGAATGGGCAGCTGATCGTCAGCGTCTCCAGATACACCGCCTGGGTGGCGAGCACTACGATGAGGCCGCCCCAAAAAATCGGACTCTGCCACCAGCGCGCTCGGGTGGCCGCTATCGGGATTTCCATGTCGTGATCGCTTCCTCTGCCAAGGTCTTCGTTTCGTGCGCCGCGCGGTCCCAGCTGAACTCGCCGGCCCACTCGATGGCGCGCTCGCCCATCCGCCACCATAGCTCTTCGTTCGACAAGAGCTCGATCAGACGCTCGGCCAAAGCCGGCACATCCGCGTGGGGCACCAGAAAGCCGGTCTCCTCGTGCCGGACCGACTCGCGTAGGCCCGGCGAATCGCTGGCCACACTGGGTATACCGAGCGCACCCCCCTCGATCACCGAGAGACCCCACCCTTCCTTGGGGGAGGTATAGGCTAAGACACGGGTTTGCTGGAGAATCTCCATCTTCTCGCGACCGGCCCTGAAACCCAAGAACTTGACGTGGTCGCCGAGTCCCAGGCTCTTGGTCTCCGATTCCAGCGCCGCGCGGTGATCCCCCTCACCGACGATCCAGTACTGGGCGTCGGGCACCTTCGCCAACACCCGGGGCAAGGCCTTGATCACCAGGTCGATGCGCTTGTACTTCTTCAGCCGCCCCAGGTACAGGATCACCGGCGGCGGCAGCTGACCGTCGCGGTCGATCGGCTGGTGATAGTCGTGATCGAGCCCGCCTCGAATGAGGCGCAGTCGCTCCGGCGACAATCCGCGTCCCATGAGGTCTTCACGGGTCGTCTCCGAGAGCACCGAGAACAGAGAGTCTCGGTAGACGAGCGGGATAAAACGCTCGTAGAAGTAGACGTAGAGCGCCAGCGGGAACGGCGCCTGCTGAAACACCGTGGATCCGAAGAGATGCGGCACCACGCCCAGCACCGGAACGCGCTTCTGAAACAGGGGGCTGAAGAAGGGGATCTTGTTGATGTCCTCGACGACCAGATCCACCTTCTCGCGATCCAGCAGGCGGCGAAGCAAGCGCGGCGCGACGAAGTTGAACGTATACTGATTGCCGCCGCGCAGGATCTCCAGACCCTCGATCGTCTCGCGTTCGGGCGCCCCCGGCCAGTGACCGGTGATGAAGGTGACCCGGTGGCCTTCCTGCGCGAAGCGCCGGAAGATCTCGTACATGATCACCTCGGCGCCGCCGAATTCAGGGTGGCGGATATCGCGATAGCTGATCACCGCGTAGTGGCGCCTAGGACTCGTCACGTCCGACTCCCGACTCTTTCCCACCCGGCCGACGGGCAAGAATGTTCACCATCGCGAAGGTGTAGGGCCCCCACCGGGTAGGGCGAATGCACTCGCGCAGGCCACGCAGCAGTGGGCCCAAGAGGGGCACTCCGGGAGGATAGAGGGGGAGTCGCAGGCCCACCTTCCGCAGGCCGTAGCGCAGTGACCGGTAGAAGAACCCCGGCACCATCCAATCGCCTCCTACCCGCCGGATCTGATATCCGGCCTCCGACAGCACCCGGGCCAGCTCGCCGGGCGAGAACTGCGTCTCCCAGCCGGCGAACCAGCGGCCGGCGGCGATCAGGACCTGCTTGACCACCGTGTAGATGTGGTAGCGCTGGGGCACGTCGACCAGGCAGTGCCCTCCTGGTGCGGTCACCCGGTAGTTCTCGCGCATGAGCGGCAGGGGATCCCGAAAGTGTTCGAGCAGGCCTTGATGGAACACCAGGGCGAAGGTCCCCTCCCGAAAGGGTAGGCGCTGCCCGTCGGCGCAGACGCAGAGGACCCCGGTCCCCGCCGCCTTGGCTTGCGACCGCACGACGTCGAACGAGCTCATGACATAGTCGACCAGAACGATCTTGCCCCCGGCCCGGGCGATCTGGATGCTGTCGCGTCCACTGCCGGCTCCCACCTCGAGGACCCACTGGCCGGCCAGGGGCAGATCGCGAACCTGGCGGAGCAATCGGTCTTCGTTCGAGTAGGTCTCTTCGACCTCCCGATGTTCGGTCCACCAGCGATCCCAGTGGGCCGGCGTGGATGCCCGCATGTGCATTGATCTCCCTACCAGCAAACATCGAAGCAGGTTAGCATGCCCCTCCCGGAGGGTCAACGCATGCCCGCGGCTCAGGGGGGGGCACGGCGCACGGAACCCCGGGCTACCCGTGGGACTCCTCGAAGCCGGCAGCCGTGCGCGGTGGGGGCGCGGCGCATGAAACCCCGGGCTACCCGTCCGACTCCTCGGGGCCGGCACCCTTGCGCGGCAGACGCCGCTCGGTGCGCGCCAACGGATCGAGTACGCCGTTCAAAAGGCCCGCGGCACCCTCTCCTCCGTACCGATGGGCCAGGCGAAGGGCCTCGTCCAGAACCACGTTCGCCGGCGTGGCCCGGACGAAGATCAGCTCGGCCGCGGCCAAGCGCAGGATGGACCGCTCCACCGCACCCAGCCGGCTGAGATCCCAGCGCGCCAGCTGCTTCGAGACGGCGTTGTCGATCTTGCGCCGGTGACGCCTGGCGGCCTCGATCAGCTGCACGGCGTACTCGCGGCCGTCCTCGGTCAGGCGCAGCCGTCCGAATGCCAACGCCAGGACCTCGTTCGGGTCGTCACCGGTGATCTCGGTCTCATACAGCGTGCGCATCACCAGCTCACGTGCCTTGGGCCGGCCGCCCCGGCGCTCCTCGGGCGGCCGGACCTCGGAATCCC
>CAZZIF010000176.1:0-8630 GCA_964654025.1 uncultured bacterium | reverse complement strand
ATACGTCTCTAGCGGAACATCGCCTTGATCGTGCCCCACGTCTCCTCGCCGGCCGGGGTCGGGCCGCCATTGCGCGAAATCGTGTCGAAGTAGGCCTCATGGCCACTGTCGAACGAGCGCAGCGCGAGACCGCCGGAGGTGTAGGTGTTGTTCGAAGCACTGATCGAGTTCAGCAGGGTCACACCGTCGGAATCGTAGAGGTCGGCGGTGATCATACCACCGGCGTCCCACGTCACCTCGGTGTAGTACCAGTGGCCCAACTGCCAGCTCTGACCCGCATCGGCCAGCGTGCTGTAGCCATAGCCACTGTTGAGCTGAAGAATGAACGAAGTCGTGTTCGGAGCCAGAACCACCGAGTAGCACCCGGCCGCTGTGGCACCGAAGCCCTGGTAGTTACGGGTGTAGTTGTCCGTGACTTCCATCGTCCGCGACCAGAAACCGATGACGTCGCCCTGGGCGACCTGGACGTCAGCATCGTCACGATACATCCAGCCCTCGCCTCCGGCATGTCCCGCAATCACGAGACCGTAAGCACCATCGTGAGCCGCATAATCGGTCACGTAGGCCTGCACATCACCGACAAAGACGTATTCGTCGATGTTGCCATCTTCGAAGTCCTCGATGATTTCGGCCTGGGGTGCGACGGTGATCACGGCACATGCGAAAGCAATCGTTGCCACACTTAGAAGCTTTCTCATCTGCACGGTCCTCCGCTGAAAAGACCAACCTAGGTTGCTTTGCATGCAGTCCTTCTGCACGCATACTCATTTTCTACCCGGACCACCGGTCTGTCAAGGGCGAAGCTGCAGCCGCAAGTCTAGTCTTTGTATGCACCTGTACGCAGAAGAAAGTCCTCTTGGACTGACCCAAATCTCGTCGCCGAGCAGACCGTATCCATGACCATACGTGCCGTGCTACGCGACCAAAACGCCTTCCCGAGGCTGCCATAGCTGCCTGCCCAGGCCGCTACAGCACCCTGCCACGTCCCAGATGCTCCTTGCTGACGTCCCTGATGCTCCTTGCTGACGTCCCAGATGCTCCTTGCCCACGTCCCTGATTCCCCATGCCGATCTCACCACCAAGCCCCACCCGGCGTCATCTCTAATCCATACCGGAGCCGCCACTTCGTCCGAAACGACGGTCCAGATCCTGCAAGGAGATCGATACGAAGACCGGTCTCCCGTGAGGGTCACCGTGAGGCCGACGCGTTGCGAAGAGGGCATCTACGAGCTGGTTCATTTCCGCCACCGATAGCGGCTCGCCCGATCGGATGGCCGCCCGGCAAGCAAACGAACGCGCCAGGCCTTCGGCCGTCTCTCCCTCGCGCATGCCCATGCTGGCCGCCTCGTCCAGCAGATCGCGCAGCAACTCCGCCTCGCCCCGCGCACGCCACAGAGGCGGAATCCCCCGCACGAGCACGCTTCCGCCACCGAAGGCGTCGACGTCGAAACCGATGCGCAACAGCTCCGGCTTGATCTCCTCGAAAAGCTCGAGCTGCTCGTCATCGAGTTCGACGACCACCGGGAAGAGCAGCTGCTGGGCACCGCCCTCCCCGCTTTGCATGCGCGCCAGGATCTGCTCGTAGAGGATACGCTCGTGCGCGGCATGCTGGTCGATGATCAGGAGTCCCTTGCGTGTTTGCGCCAGAATGTAGCGGTTGTGGAGCTGCAGCAGGGAAACGAGCGAATCACTGTCCGCCGCGGCGGCCGCCTCCGCCTGATCCGCGGCTGCCGCCTGATCCGTGGCTGCCGCCTGATCTGTGGCCGCCCCCGACTCTTCGGCGTCCAGCCCAGCCCCTGCACCCGGGCCAGCGGGCCCATAGAGACGCCTCGCCTGGTCCAGCCCGTCGCCGCCACCCCCATGCGAAGAACCCCGTCGGCCGCGGCCGAACAGATCGGCACCTTGGCCACGCTCAGCGCCCTGGCCACGCTCAGCGCCCTGGCCACGCTCGGCACCTTGGCCACGCTCGGCGCCGTGGCCGTGGCCTTCGCCGGGCGCCTCATCGTCCCCCTCGTCGCGGGTGCGGGGACGCGGCATATAGAACTTCGGCATCAGCTTGGCCACCGCGCTCTGGACTGCCCTTTGGATGCCGACGAAGATCCGCCGCTCGTCGTAGAAGCGCACCTCGCGCTTCGTCGGGTGCAGATTGACGTCGACCTGATCGGGTGGACAGACCAGGAACAGGCAGATCCAGGGGTTCTGCCGGTTGGGAATGAGGTCGCCATAGCCTTGCCGCACCGCCTGGCCGAGCCAGGGGGCCATCACCCAGCGACCGTTGACGAAGAAGGTCTGGTGCTGGCTGCCCGCCCGCGCCAGCTCGGGAACACCGACGTACCCCCGGACGGTGAGCTTTTCTTCCTGCCACTGAATCGCAAGTAAACCCTCGGCCAGCTTCGCTCCATGAATCTGCGCCAGACGCGACTTCAGATCACCCGCGCCCGGAAGGTTGAGGATCTTCTTTCCGTCAACCTCGTAGCGCCAGCTCACGCCCGGGGTGGCCAGCGAATAAGCGCTGATCGTGCTACGTGCCAGTCGCAGCTCTCCTGAAGCGGTCTTGAGGAAGCGCTTGCGGACGGGGGTGTTGAAGAACAGGTCTTCCACGGTCACGGTCGTGCCCTGCGCCCGCGCGGCCACCACGGGCTCTCCGGCTGACCCTGCCTCGACCTTGATCTCCCAGCCGTGCTCGTCGGCCTCGGTGCGCGTCAGCACCGTCAGACGCGCGATCTCGCCGATCGAGGCCAGCGCTTCACCGCGAAAGCCCAGGCTCGTCACCGACAGGAGGTCATCCTCACTGCGGATCTTGCTGGTCGTATAGCGCTCGACCGCAAGACGCAGCTCGTCAGCAGTCATGCCGCAGGCGTCATCGCTGATGCGCAGGAAACGGTCAAGGCTCTCTCGCACCTCGATGGCGATCTGGGTGGCCCCGGCGTCCAGAGCGTTCTCCGCCAGCTCCTTCAGGGCGGCCGCCGGGCGGGCGATCATCTCGCCGGCCGCGATACGCGCCACCACTTCGGGCGGTAGGCGATGTATCGATCGCGTGGCGTGTTCGGACATGCTGCTCCTCGAGGAATGCTCCCATGGTCCAGATCGTCTAGCGCCAGCCGCTAGCGCAAATCGGGACCGAAACCGTTGCTGAGCCGGTGCCACATCCGGCGCATCAGACGCCAGCGCCGTGCCCGATCGTGCAAAGTGAGCAGCCGGGCCAGCAAGCGGAGTCCTTCCCGCTCCGCGGCCAACACCAGCCGGGCCCGCGCGATTGGTGGATCCCCGGCAGCCTCGGTCCGGCCGGCCGAAGACCTGGGAAGCAGCAACCATACCTGTTGCCGGCGCCCGATGGGAAGGGAGATCGCCACCGCGCCCGCCGTGCCGAGCCCACAGCGCTCCAGAAGAACCGTGGAGGTCTGCTCCAGCGAGACGACCGAGTGTCCGCCGCCGGGCTCGTCGTCGCGTGGCATCGCCCCGCTGCGCCTCGCGATCCGGGCAGCCAGCTGACGGGCATGGCGGTGGAAGGCCCAGCTCCGGCGGCCCATGCCCGCTCGAAACGCACCCAGGTACTCACGGTCGCGTGTGATGATCAATAGACTCGGCCGCGCCGTCCTCAACGCGCCATCGATGCGGTGGCACATCCATCCGCCCAGATTCCGGGGCGAGAGCATGTCGGGCAGCCACTCCGGAAACTCAGCCGGGAACTGCGCTCCATTTCCGGGTGATCCTTGGCCGGATGGTACCGCCGAGCGCTTCGTGGATTCCGGTGCGGGTGGCTCCGCGGCCAGCGGATCTGAATCCAACGATCCCGCCGCGCGCCGCGCCGCGGGCGATTCGGGTTCGAGCGGCCGGGGCGGTCCCGTATTGGGCAGTCGCGCGGGAGGGTCGGGCGGGCCGGACTCGGCCCCGAAGTCCTCGCCCAACCCGATCCATCTCTCCCACCTGAAGCCGTTGAAACCGGAAGCCGCCGCCAGTTCGCGATCGGTCACGATCACGACATCATCGGGCACCTCTCCATTCCACGCGTCTCCATCCTCCTCGGGACGAATCAGAACCTCGATGCCCGCCAGCGCTCCCTCGCTGGGCTCGATCATCAAGGGGAACCCAAAGAGCCGGGCCAATCGCCCCAGGGGCGATTCCGGGTCGGGTGCGTGCACCCAGCAGACCCGCGCCCGTGCGTCGTGAAACAACTCGGGCAGAAGGTCGCGGCGTGACGGGCTCAGCCCGAGAAGCGCAACCTGCACCTGCGGTTCGGGAAGCTCGGCCATCCGGTCGATCCTCTCACTTGCCGCGGGCCGGCAGGAGGCCGGCCACGACGGCCACGATGTCGTCCGGGCGCATCAGTCGCCAGCAGCGGCGATGCCCCATCCAGCAGACGCGCGGCCCGTGGATGTGGCATGGGCGACAGGCCAACTCTATACCATAGGCACGGCCTCTTCCCAGGGGGGGAAAACCGAGGACCGGCGAGGTCGGGCCGTAGAGTCCCACCGCGGGCGTACCTACCGCGCCGGCCAGATGCAAAATGCCCGAGTCGCTTGAGACCACCGCGTCGGCATGAGCCAGCAGTGCCGCCGCGCTGAGCAATGGTCCCCGGAAGGCACCTCGATACTGTTCCCGTACAAACCACTCACCCCACCTCTCGGGCCGCCCAGGAGGATGGGCTCCTCTGCTCGCCTCCTCTGGCGGCAGGAGATCCACGACAGCCATGCCCTCGGCGATCAGCCCCTGCCGGATCCGTTCGGCGAGTTCACCCGGCACGGCCTTGAGCGGGCGTGAAGCGCTCGTGCTGACTGCGACCAGTGGCCGGTGCGTCAGCCGTTCGGCGACGAAGGCCAGCCGGTCGGCCGGCGGTTCGATCACCGATCGCAGCGACCCGGCGGGCGGGCGGCTCCCACTCACGGCTTCGGCGAAGCGCGCCACCACCGGCGCCGCCGCCCCCACACGCTTGCCGGCGAGCACGATCCAGCGCCGCTTCCAGGCCGCTCGGTCGTATGTGATCCGCCCGGCCCGGGGCGCGGCGCGTGCCAGGGCACGCCGGCCCTTGCGCCCGCCCTGCAAGTCGAGTACCTGAGGATAGTCGGCTGGGAAGCCCGATCGATCGTCCGGCGCAGCGTCCGGTGCAGCGTCCGGCGCAGCGTCCGGTGCAGCGTTCGGCGCAGCGTTCGGTGCAGCGTTCGGTGCAGCGTTCGGTGCAGCGTCCGGTGCAGCGTCCGGTGCAGCGTTCGGTGCAGCGTTCGGTGCAATGTCCGGCGGAATGCTCGGCGCAGCATCCGATGGATCGTCCTCGGGGGCGAGCTTCTCTGCACGGATCACATGGCGCACGCCGGGCATACAGGCGACCAGCGGCGCATACTGCGCGCGCGTCAGAAAATCGATCGTCAAGTCGGGCCGCCGCGAACGCAGCAGCGGCACCATGGCCCCGGAGAGAATCACATCCCCCAGGCTGCTCAAACGCACGATCAGCAGGGGATCCCGCCATGAATCACAGGGCCACGCTTTCGCCTGGTCGGTCATCTCCCCCCTATGGACGCTGTCCGCTGGGTTGCGAAGCTGCCGGTGGCGTACCGGGGAGTTCGGCGCCGGCCTACCACTCGTATTTGCTGACGAACTCCTCCTCGAAGTCGTAGCCGTCTTCGAACTCTGCCAGCGAATCCTGATCGGTCTTGCTGAGCAAGTCGTTCGAGACCATCAAGAAGACGAGTTCGCCGATCTCCTTGGTGGTGTGCAATCCCATGTGGTTGAGCACGCTGAGGGCCATGGGACCGTACTGGTTGCGCGCCTCCTCGGCAAAGGCGCGCAGCAGCTCTTGGCCGCTCACGTGGCCCTGTTTCCCTTGCACGATTCGGCAGCGGGCCAGTGCGAGGTAGATCAAGTAATAGGCCTGCGGCTTGAATCGAGGATTGTCCTCGTAGACCTCGTAGATTCTCTGCTCTCGTTCGTCCCTCACGACGGCTCCCCTTGCGTGAGCGTGGTGCGCCAGGTTGGATCCATGCGCCCGAACGGAATCTCCCCATCCCAGGCGGGTCGGGCGTCGCCGGTCTGGGGATCGCAGACCGTCTCGCGATGCCAACGAGCCTCGTCCGGCTCGGGATGGTCGTCGTTGTAGTGCAGCCCCCGTGACTCACGCCGGGCGGCGGCGGACTGGATGATCAACTCGGCCACGAGGGCGATATTGCGCAGCTCGATGAGGTCGGTGTCCAGGATGAAATCCCAGTAGTACTGCTCCACGCTCTCGCGCAGGAGATGAATGTAGCGGCGCGCCAGGCTCAGCCGGTGATCGCTGCGCACGATGCCAACGAAATCCCACATCAGGGTCCGGACCATCTCCCAGTGGGCGTCGACGAGCACCGATTCCTTCTTGACCTCGGCCTCCCCCGGATCCCACGGCTCGACCTCGGGCAGGGCCGCCGCGACCCGGTCGCCCTCCTGCAGTCCCGCCGTGGCAGTCCGAGCCGAACGGCGTCCGTAGGCGACCGCCTCGAGCAGGGAGTTGCTGGCAAGCCGGTTGGCCCCGTGCATACCGGTACAGGCGACTTCGCCGGCGGCACACAGCCCGGGAAGATCGGTGCGGCCCATCCCATCGACAATGACACCACCGCACTGGTAGTGCGCCGCCGGCACCACCGGAACCGCCTCCCGCGTGATATCCAGGCCCAGATCCCGGCAGGTCCGGTAGATCATCGGAAAGCGGCTCTGGATGCGCTCGGCGCCAATGGCGCCCAGGTCCAGTTGAACATGCCGGTCGCCGCGACGTTTCATCTCCTTGTCAATCGCACGCGCCACGACGTCCCGGGGGGCCAACGACCCCATCGGATGGTAGCGCGGCATGAAGGCTTCCCCGTCGAGTGTGCGCAGTTCGGCTCCTTCGCCGCGCAGGGCTTCCGAAAGCAGGAAACGCCGCCGCTGCGGGTGGTAGAGGCAGGTGGGATGAAATTGCACGAACTCGAGATTGGCCAGCCGGGCGCCGGCACGATACGCCATCGCCAATCCGTCGCCGCAGGCGATGTCGCCGTTGCTGGTGTAGCGGTACACCTTGCCGCAACCGCCGGTCGCCAGCAAAACGTGATGTGCCACGAACGCATGGATATCGCCCGTGGCGCTGTCGAGCACATAGGCGCCCAGGACTCGTGCCGGAGGCTTCGGCCGGCGGCCCGATGAACTCGCGGCCGTAATCAGGTCGATCGCCACGTGGCCACCGAGCAACCGTATGCTCGGATGCTCGCGTGCTCGTTGCAGGAGGGCAACCTGGATGGCTCGGCCCGTGTGGTCTTGGGCGTGCAGCACGCGACGCTCGCTATGTCCACCCTCGCGGCCTAGGTCGTAGAGTTCGCCGCCGGGACGCCGAGAGAACTCCACGCCGATCGATTCGAGGGCCTCGATTGCGGCGGGGCCCTCCGCCACCACCGAGGCGACCACGTCATCGTGGCACAGTCCGGCGCCGGCCAGGGCGGTGTCGCGGGCGTGCTTCTCGAAGGAGTCGGCCGGATCGACGACCGTGGCGATCCCGCCTTGGGCGAGGTCAGTGTTGGTCTCATCGAGGCGCGTCTTCGACAGGACGGTTACCCGGCCGAAGCGCGCCGCCTCCAAGGCAAAGGCGAGCCCGGCCAGCCCCGAGCCCAGGACCAGGAAGTCTTGTTCTTTTCGGGACATAACAACATCACCCCAGGGCCGGCATTTTCCAGGATCGGCCGCTCCGGCCCCAGCCCTCAAGCCCATTTGCGCTTCAGCGCAGTATAGGGAACGCCGATAACTACGGCAAAGACTGAAATGTGCCCCCTACGGGGGCCTGACGCCGGCATGACCGGACGGGGAGGTGGATGATGAGATCTGGTTGGGCAATCCTAGCGGTGCTCTGCGTTCTGGGCGTCAGCGGCACCGCCTGCGACAACGACGAGAACGCACCGCGTTCGAGGCTGATGATCACCCGCATTGCCGAAACCGATGTAGAGCTGGAAACCTACGACTACACGTTCCTCTCCGACGTGCTGCACGCGGGCTCGGACGAAGTCTACGGCACCTCCGACGACATGGTGGTCGAGGATCGGGTGTACATCACCGTGGAGAATCAGCCGCGCTCGAGCAACCTGACAATCACCCCGGGGGGGCCTTTCGGATCCGTGGTCCTGAACGAGTACCGCGTCGAGTACCATGTCGAGGGTGAGTACATCGAACCTCTCGTCAGCGGCATGAACCTGGTGGTGCCAAGTGGCAGCGAAGTCATCGCCCATCTCACGCTCGTCAGCGCTCTGGCGAAGACCCAGCCACCGCTCAGCTCCCTCGCGACGATGGGAGGAGAGCTGATGGGTAACGCGCGGATTACCTTGCGCGGATACGAAGAGACATCCAACCAAGTGATCGAGGTCTCCGCCAGCGTCGACATCCACTGGGCGAACTGGGCCGACGCGGACAACTAGGTCTGCTGTCACGCTCTCTCGCTGTCACGCTGGCAGGCCGTCACGCTCTCTGGCGGTCACGCCAGCAGGCGGTCACGCCAGCAGGCGGTCACGCCAGCAGGCGGTCACGCGGCTCCCCTTCGCGGGAGCCGCGCCTCGATTCTGCGCAACCACCCTTCGTTCTCACTCGCGAAGCGTAGGGACGCCGGAACGACGGCCACGCGTTTGAGTTCGTGCGCATATGCTTCCATC
>CAZZIF010000175.1:1464-8633 GCA_964654025.1 uncultured bacterium | reverse complement strand
TCGAACCGGGTCAGCCACTCGGCCAGTCCGCCCGACTCGAGCGCATCGCGCGCGGCATGCTGTTCGGCCGATTTCTTGTTGTGGCCCGAGCCACGGCCCAATACCTCGCCCCGTACGACGACCTCGATCGTGAAGCGCTTCTCGTGATCGGGGCCTTCCTGGCGAACCACGCGGTAGCGCGGGTGGACACGTACCAGGGCCTGGACCTGTTCCTGAAGCAGGCTCTTGAAATTCTGCTTCTCGCTGTCGTTCAGGATCGACTTCACGTCGCTGAGAAGCCAGCGCTTCACGAAATCGCGCGCGACCTCCAGGCCCTGATCCAGATAGATGGCACCCAGCAGGGCTTCGAAGGCGTCGGACAGAATCGAGTCGCGCTCCCCACCGCCGGATTCGCGTTCCGCATCACTGAGCAGCAGGAATTCACCAAGTTCGAGTCCGTCGGCACAATCGGCCAGTACCGGTTTGCTCACCAGAAGAGATTTCTTCTGCGTGAGCTCACCCTCGCGATCGTCGGGAAACATCCGGAAGAGGTGCTCGATCACCGTCAGTTCCAGAACGGCATCGCCCAGGAACTCGAGGCGTTCGTTCGAGGCGGGCAGGTTTTCAACCTCTCCGCCCAGGAACGAACGGTGGGTCAGGGCCTGTTGCAGCAGGTACGGATGGTGGAAGCGCAGGCGTTGGCGCGTCTGGAAACGTTCGAGCGTCGTGTGGACATCGGGGATCTCGGGTAGCGAGCGCGGCGCCCGGGGGGGATGCCGAACCCGCTCCCCCGCGTAGCCTCGCCGGCCCCTAGGCCATAGCGCCGACAGCCAACGCCTCACTCTGCTCATGCTTGATTCCTCGAGCCCGCGTGGCTCTCGGCATCCTTCACGCGGTCAGCAAGGACACCTCCGCCCCATCTCCCGCACGGAGCATCACACCGCGCGGAAGAGCAACGAGACGTTGTGACCGCCGAACCCCAGCGAGTTCGACAGAACCACCGAGATCTTCTTTTCCCGGGCCTCGGTGCCGACCACGTAGTCGAGGTCGCAATCTTCGCCGGGGACTTCATGATTGATCGTGGGCGGGATCAGGCCTTCGCGCAACGCCAGAATCGACGCAGCCGCCTCCGCCGCGCCGGCGGCACCCAGCAGGTGCCCGGTCATCGACTTGGTCGAGGACACCATCAGTTTGTCGGCGTGGGCTCCGAACACCGACCGGATCGCGAGGGTCTCGCCGCGATCGTTCAGGGGCGTGGAGGTCCCATGCGCGTTGATGTAATCGACTTCTTCGGGACGGATCCCGGCAAACTCCATGGCCAGCTTCATCGCCCGTCCGGCCCCCTCTCCATTGGGTTCGGGGGCGGTGACGTGATGCGCATCGGCCGTCGAGGCATAGCCGATCATCTCGCCCAGGATGTCCGCATCACGCGCCTTGGCATGCTCCCAGTCCTCGAGCACCAGCGTGGCGGCGCCTTCGGCCATCACGAAGCCGTCGCGATCCTTGTCGAACGGGCGGCTGGCGGTTTCGGGGGAGTCGTTGCGCGTGCTCAGCGCCTTCATGGAACAGAAACCGGCCAGCGCCAGCGGTGTTATGGGTGACTCCGCCCCACCGGCCAGAACCGCATCGCTGTACCCTTCGCGGATCAGGCGATAGGCCTCACCGATGGCGTGCGCACCCGAGGCGCAGGCCGAAACCGTGCAGAAGTTCGGTCCCTTGGCGCCAAAGACGATCGAGAGCTGACCGCTGGCCATATCCGAGATCATCATCGGAACGAAGAAGGGACTGACCCGGGAAGGATTGCGTTCGAGCAACACCTTGTGCTGCGTCTCCAGCGTCTCGATGCCGCCGATGCCTGAGCCGATGATGACCGCCAGGCGTTCGCCGTCCATGTTGGCCTCGGTGAGACCGGACTGCGCGTAGGCCTCGAGCGACGCCACCCACGCGTACTTCACGAACCGGTCGGAATGGCGCAGGGCCTTGCGGTCGATGAACTCGGTGGGATCGAAGTCCTTCACCTCGCCCACCACCTGGCTTGTGAATCCCTCCGGATCGAAACGGGTCAGGCGGCCGACGCCGCCCTTGCCGTGGATCATACTGTCCCAAAACGTCGGCAGGTTGTTACCGCAGGGCGTGACCACGCCCATTCCGGTGATCGCTACACGCCGTGTCATACCAGGATATCCCTCTCCTGGCGCGGGCGCCCCAGTCGGCTCACCCGGGCAAACCCCGGGAGCGGCTCGGTCGAGCCGCTTGGCGGACCGCCGCACGCCGCGTGGCGCGTGCGGTCCACCTGGCTCCGGCGAGAGGGGGATCCTCCCCGCCCACCTGCCTCCTGTTCGTAGCGCCCGGCCCCAGGCCAGCGGTTACGAAGGCGATCGCCTAGCTGCTCGCCTTCTCCGATAGCTTCTTCTTCAGGTAGTCCTGCGCGTCGCCGACACGAACCATCTTCTCCGCGTCCTCATCGGGAATCTCGATCTCGAAGGCATCCTCGAACGCCATCACCAGCTCGACCGTGTCGAGAGAGTCGGCGCCCAGGTCGTCGATAAAGGAGGCTTCCGGAGTCACCTGGTCGGGCGTCACACCGAGCTGTTCGACGATGATCTCTTTGATCCTCTCTTCGTAATTCTCCATGATTCCTTTCCTCCTGAAATGACCGTCAGCGCGCGCGCATCCCGCGGGCGGGAAACCGCTACCGCTATCCATTTCTCCGAAACGACTCGATCTCCTCGGCCTTGCCCATGGTCCGGCAGGCGACCCCTCTATCGGTTTGCCGCAGGAGGCCTTTGAGCACCTGGCCGGGGCCGATCTCGAAGCACTCCTCGGGCTGACGGGCCAGCATGGCCCGCATGGTCGGCTCCCATAGCACGGGGCTGAGGAGCTGATCAACAAGTGATTTGCGAATGGCCTCCGAGGAGGTCACTTCTTGGGCGCTGGCATTGGCGTATACACTAAAGGCAGCGTCCCGGACCTCGACGCCGGCCAGTGCCGCTTCCAGTCCCTTGGCGGCCGGTTCCATCAGAGGAGAGTGGAACGCGCCGCTGACGTTCAGGACCACGACACGCTTGGCGCCGGCCTCCCGAAGCTTCTCTCCAGCGGCTTCCACCGCCGACGGCTCGCCCGAGATCACGATCTGCCCCGGCGAGTTGACATTGGCCGGGGTCACGATACCCTCGATCTCCGTGCACACGCTATCGACGGTGTCGGCATCACAGCCCAGAACGGCGGCCATCGTCCCGGGTTGGGCTTCCCCGGCCTCGAACATCAGTTCGCCCCTCCGGCGTACCAGGGCCAGGGCATCCTCGAAGCGCAGCGCTCCTGCCGCGGTGTAAGCCGCATACTCGCCCAGGCTATGCCCTGCCGCCATCAGCGAATCCGGCTCCCAGGACGGCTCCATGGCCGCCCAGGCCGCCAACGCATGCGTGAGGATGGCTGGTTGGGCGTTGCGTGTCTGGCGCAGCGTGGCCTCCGGGCCCTCGAACATCAGCTTGGACAATGAAAAGCCGAGAACCTCATCGGCCCGATCGAAGATGATCCGGGCGGCTGGAACCGACTCAGCAAGGTCCTGCCCCATACCAACATACTGGGAACCCTGTCCCGGAAAGAGCAGTGCTTTCATGTCCTCTTGAATCCCGTCCTATGGCGTGGTGCCCCGATCTCCGCGCGCGGCATCGGGGCGCCCTGGTTCAAAAGCTACCCTCTCATACCCTGGATGGACTCCGAATGCAAGCCGATTCAAGGTCAAGCCCGCGGGGTATCCGTCCACTGCGGTGCATCTTCGGTCGCCGGCTCCCCTTCTGTGACGGTCGCGGGAGATCCCTCGATGACCCGCACGATCGCATCCTCGAGATTGCCGCGGATCGTGCGTGCGGCCACCTCCACCGCACGCTGGATGGCCCGTGGCGAGGATCGCCCGTGACCGATCACGCATACCCCGCGTGTGCCCAGCAGAAGCGCGCCGCCGTATTCCTCGTAGTTGATCCGGCTCTTGATACCGCGGATGGCGGGTCGCATCAGAAGCGCTCCGGCCATCGCCGGAAGGTGGGCGCGAACCTCCCGGCGGATGACCTGCCCGCCGACGCTCAGGATGCTCTCGATGAGCTTGAGGATCACGTTGCCCGTAAACCCATCGCAGACGAGGACATCAGCGTTTCCCTCGAAGACGTCGCGACCCTCGACGTTGCCGATGAACCCCAGCGCCTCGCGGTCCTGGTCCATGAGCTGGTAGGCCGCCTGAGTCAAAGCATTCCCCTTCGAAGGCTCCTCGCCGATGTTGAGCAGTCCCACGCGAGGATGCTCCTTCGCCAGCACGAGTTGAGCGTAGATGCGGCCCATCTGGGCAAACTGATAGAGGTGCAACGGCCTGCAGTCGGCGTTGGCACCCACGTCCAGGACCACGCAGTTGCCGGTCACCGTGGGCACCACGCTGGCGATCGCGGGACGCTTGATCCCCCGCATACGTCCCATGCTGAGCAGCGAGGTCGTGACCACCGCGCCGGTGTTGCCCATGCTCACCAGCGCGTCGGCGCGCCCCTGCTTGACCAGGTCGGCCGATACCGCGATCGAGGAATCCCGCTTGCGGCGGAAGGCTCGCTCGGCCTTCTCACCCATGGCCACCGCATCACGGGCATGCGCGATGTAGAGCGGCAACGGCTCCGGAGAAACCTCCCGCAGCGCTTCCCAGATCTGAGGTTCGTCCCCGACGAGGAGAACCTCCAACGTGTCGGGCTGCCGGCGTACCGCCGCGGCAGCGCCGGCCACGACGACCCGTGGGCCGCGATCGCCACCCATGGCGTCTACTGCTACGCGCACTCTGCGATTGGAATGGGTCATGAAATCGGCCCCGGCGCGGCTCCCCTTCGAAGGAAGACCGGCCGGATCAGTCCTACACGACCGGATCAGTCCTTCACCAACAGAACTTCTTCGCCCTTGTAGTAGCCGCAGCTGTTGCACACCCGGTGGGGTCGCTTCGGCTGGCCGCAATTGGCGCACGTCACGCTGGTGGGGCGGGCCAACTTGTGGGACGAACGCCGCTTGTCACGGCGAGCCTTCGAATGCCTTCTCTTCGGCAGTGCCATCCTCGTTCTCCTTCTTGGCGAGGCGCTCGCTGGTCACACGGCCAGCAACGCCCGGTGAGTTTATCACGCCTGGGAGCTTCCAGGTTCCTCGCTTTCGGGAAGCTCGCCACGCAATTCGCGCAACGCGGCCCAGCGCGGATCCACCGCGCCGGTGGCCGGGCAGTCACACCCCCCCTCATTCAAGGTCTTTCCGCATCGGGGGCACAACCCGCGGCAGTCGGGCCGGCACAACGGGTGCGAGCTGATCTCGGTCAGAATCGCGTCGCGCACCTCCGTTGCGAGCCCGAAACTCTCCCCATCGTGGATCAGGATGCCCTCCGACGGGGCCTCGTCCTCCGGCGCGCGGGCATCCCGCGGGCGCACCAGGATCTCGAAACTCACCTCGGCGCTCTCTCGTGTCGGCGCCAGGCACCGGACACATGACTGTCGCACCTCGAGTTCAGCGCGCCCCTGGATTCGGAATTCCTCGTGGGTGCGAACGATCCGCAGGCCGATCCGGATCGGCCCTTCGACCTGGAAGTTGGCCGTCTCGGCGCGGTGTCCGGCTCCGGCGCGGGATGCATCCTCATCGCCAACCAGCTGCTCGAACTCAATCGACGCACCATCGCGGCCCCCTTGGGGCAGCACATCCTCCAGAGGCTCGTAGCGCTCGATGTCCAGATCCGCCGCCGTCAGCTCGAGTTCGAGTTCGGTCGTACCCTCGGCAAACTCGCTGAGGTGAAATTGCAGCGCGCGAGTCATCTTCTCCCATCTATCCACCGGCGTCATCGGCCTCGCCGGCCTCGCGGGCCTCGCCGGCCTCGCGGGCCTCGCCGGTCTCGCAGGCCCCGCCGGTCTCGCAGGCCCCGCCGATCTCGCAAGCCTCGCCGGCCGGCCGCGCCTACCTTGCGTCTCGATCCAGGGTCAGGCCGAAGAAAGCAATCTCCTCTTCGGCGGTTTCAGGAGCATCGGAAGCGTGCACTGCGTTGTGCCCCTTGTCCACACCGAACCGCAGCCGGATGGTTCCGTCGGCGGCCTCGGCCGGATCGGTGGCGCCCACGAGTTCACGCAGCTTGGCGATCGCCTCCTCCCGCTCGAGGACGATCGCGCAGATGGGTCCCGACGACATGTACTCGACCAGATTGTCCAGGAAAGGCTTGCCCTCATGGACATGATAGAACCGGCGCGCCTCCTCGGGCGAGAGGCGCACCAGCTTCATCCGCAGGACTCGGAAGCCGCCGGCCTCCATCATCGCCAGAATCTGACCCGTCTCGCGGCGCTCGACCGCGTCGGGCTTCACCATCGTGAAGGTTTGTTGCAGCATGCGTACGTCGACTCCCTCGTTGTGGACACTCGAGCCCATGCATCCGGCCGGGTCATCGGCAATCGGCTGGAGCCATCGGCAGCCAGCTGTACCATCGGCACCGGCCGCACCATCGGCAGCCAACCGCACCATCGGCGGCGGCCGGACCCATCCAGCCTCGGACCGCCCCTAGCCTTCCAGAACCTGCTTCATCAGCGGACCGATCTCGGAGGGCACCTTGGCGACCGGGATGCCGGCCGCTTCGAAGGCCTTTGTCTTCTCCTCGGCCGTCCCTTTGCCCTGGGCGATGATCGCGCCCGCATGCCCCATGCGCTTCCCGGGCGGCGCCGTGCGGCCGGCGATGAAGGCGATGGCCGGCTTCTTCAGCTCCTCGGCGATGTAGCGCGCGGCCTCTTCCTCGGCCGTGCCGCCGATCTCCCCGATCAGCACGATGCCGTGGGTGTCGTCGTCATCCTTGAACATCTCCAGGACGTCCAGGAAGTCGGTTCCGATGATCGGATCGCCACCGATGCCGATGCAGGTCGACTGGCCCAGGCCGTGCTCGGTGAGCTGCCAGACCATCTCGTAGGTGAGCGTCCCGCTGCGCGAGACGACCCCGATGTGGCCGGGCGTGTGGATCTGGCCCGGCATGATGCCGAGCTTGCACTTGCCGGGACTGATCAGCCCGGGGCTGTTGGGCCCGATAACACGGGTTTCGCTGGCGTACATGTCGAGCATCAGGCGCGACATCTCCAGCGCCGGCACGCCCTCGCTGATCACGACGACGAGTTCCAGGCCCGCGTCGGCAACCTCGCGCACCGCGTCGGGTG
>CAZZIF010000175.1:0-1454 GCA_964654025.1 uncultured bacterium | reverse complement strand
GGGTGCGAACGGCGCACGGACGTAGATGGCCGAAACGGTGGCGCCGGTCTCATCGACCGCCTCTTGCACGGTGTTGAAGATCGGGATGTCGTCGAGCCGGGTGCCGCCTTTGCCCGGGGTCACCCCAGCCACTACCTGGGTGCCGTACTCGCGCATGGCCCGGGCGTGGAAGGAGCCGTCCCGCCCGGTAATGCCCTGGATCAAGACCTTCGTCTGTTCATCGATCAGGATACTCACGCGACACCCTCCTTATTTCGCAGCCGGCTCGGCCCGGCGAATCGCTTCTTGGACAGCTTCTTCCATCGACGGGGCGAAGATGGCCACGCCGCTCTTCTCGAGGATCTCACGTCCCTCTTTCTCATTGGTCCCGGTGAGCCGAACGATGATGGGCAAATCGATGCGGGCCTTCTCGAGCGCCTGGACGATGCCCGTCGCCACGTGATCGCAGCGGGTGATGCCGCCGAAGATGTTGAACAGGACAGCGCGCACCTGGGGATCGGCCGTGATGATCTCGAGCGCGGTCACCACCTTCTCGGGGCTCGAGCTACCGCCGATGTCCAGGAAGTTGGCCGGTTCGCCGCCATAGTGTTTGACCACGTCCATGGTCGCCATCGCCAGGCCGGCCCCGTTGACCACGCAACCGATCGAACCCTCCAGTGGAATGTAGGACAGGCCGAATTCGCGCGCCTTGGCCAGTTCGCGCGACTCGGTGTCGTGGTCGCGCAGCGCGGCGATCTCGTGGTCGAGCGCCACGAAGCTGTCATCGATCGCGATCTTGGCGTCGAGCGCCAGGAACCCGCCTTCCCGGACCTCGACGAGGGGGTTGATCTCGGCCAGGGAACAGTGCGTGCCGAGGAAGGCCAGCGAGAGCTTGCGGATGACCTCGGCGATACCGAGCGCCTTCTTACCGTCGGGCTCGATCGCGTGGGCGAGTTGCCGCGCCTCGTAGGGCCACAGTCCGATGTCCGGATCGAAGTGGAGCTTGTGAATCAGCTCGGGGGTCTTGGCAGCCACTTCCTCGATGTCGATGCCGCCCTCACGGCTGACCATCATCAGAGGCAGACCGGCCTCGCGGTCGAGCAGCGCCCCCAGATAGTACTCGTGGCCGATGTCGGCCGCCGGGGTGACGAAGACCTTCTTGACCGTCAATCCCTTGATGCTGAGCCCCAGGATCTCGCGGGCCTTGCGTTCGGCCTCATCGGGCGTGGCGGCCAGCTGGATGCCCCCCGCCTTCCCCCGGCCACCCATGTGCACCTGGGCCTTGACGACCACGGGGGCTCCGATCGCCTCGGCCGCCTCGCGGGCTTCCTCGGAGGTGCGGGCCACCCCCCCGCCACGCACGTTGATGCCATAGCGGCCCAGGATCTGCTTGGCCTGGTATTCGTGGATATTCACCTGCGCGCTCCTTCCCTGATCGGGGCCAGCGGCCCCGGATGGAACTGTCTCTCCCACCA
>CAZZIF010000174.1:8405-8655 GCA_964654025.1 uncultured bacterium | reverse complement strand
ATGATCGACAAAGGGGCCGTCATAGTCGTTCGCCGTCACCTCGAATCCCCAAGGCGTCCTGGGGCGGTCGAAGGGACGGCCGAGAGAGAGTGAGTGATCCCGCGTGTCTTCTCCGCGGCTAAGGACGAGTCGCAGGTAGGCGCGCGTTCCCAGAAGCTGGCGATCGTGGTACCACCCCCCGTAGACCGAGCGGATCTCGCTCTCACCGATGAAGCCTCCCACGCCCTTGCCCCAACCGAGAAGGTTCGAC
>CAZZIF010000174.1:0-8395 GCA_964654025.1 uncultured bacterium | reverse complement strand
TCCTCGAGACTCACCGACCAGGTCAGAAGGTCTCCGGTCTTGCGGAACTGGAACTGGGGCCGGGTCGTCCAGACGTCCCGCGTCGTCACCTCCAGGTGGAGGGTATCTCCCGCGAAGTCCAGATCGAACGCCACGTCATCATGAAGGAAGGAGTAGCCGCGCAAGCGTCTGAGCGCAGCTCCCAGATCCTCGGCTGCGACGGTGTCGCCGGGAGCGATCCGGAGTCCGCGCTCGACGACATGCTCGCGGGTGACGATGTGCAGCCGGTTGGCCAGTCGGCCGTAGAAGGTATCGGCGTAGGGGTCATCCGCGGGGAAGATGTTCTTTCGTAGGATCTCCACCGATCCCACGCGCATCGAATCGCGTGGTAGCAGGAAGTAGGTCTCCCCTGCGTCTTGGGATCGGCCTCGTCGTGTGGGGGTCGCATCGGAAGAGACCGCGGCGGCATCAAGAAGGGCACAGGTTCCCAGCAGACCGATCAGCAGGCCGATCAGCTGCCACGCCGTCGACACCGCCCGGCGCCGGTCGTTCGTGTTCCTGAAACGCATGCACCTCCTTGTCCCGCGCGCCCGCCAGAATCGGGCCTCTCCGTCGAACTCGCGCCCCGCCAGACTGGGGCCCCTTCGTCAATCTCCGGCCCTGCCAGACTGGGCCCCGCCAGACTCGGCCTCTTCATCGCGGACGGTGCGAGCTTGCGATTCGCCCCGCGTCGGCCATAGAATACTTGGGAAGGCCTTCATCCGATGGCGCGAGGATCAACGTCTACCATGAAGCGAGCCCGCCAGCAATTGCGCCGCCTCTACTGGATCGACGCGGCGCTCCAGCGCCAACCCGGCCCCAATGCAGCTGGCTTGGCCGGGGACCTGGGTGTGTCGCGCGAGACGATCTACCGCGATCTCCAGGTCCTGCGGACCGACTACCGGGCGCCCCTGCGGTTCGATCCCACCCAGGGGGCCTATGGCTACGCTCGACCCTACCGGCCGAATCTCCCCGCCCTGCCCGCGGAAGAGGCGCTGGGATTGGCGCGCAACCTGGTCAAGCAGGGCGAGATCCGCGAGAGCGCGCTCGCCGAGTGCCTGCAGCACTTCACCGAGCAGTTCGCCGACCTGTTCCCCGGCAAACCACCGGGCGACACCGCTCCGCCAAGAGCGGCTCCTTCGAGCCGTCTTCTGGCGGACACCGCTTCGGCTGGTGCGGTTCCCGCGAGCGAGCCTTCGGCGGGCACATCATCGCCGGTCCGGCAGGCTCCCGGTAGCAGCTTGCCCCTGCCGCTGGGCATGAGCCTTCGCCGCTATCGTGAGCAGCAACCGCCCGGGCGAGCCAAACGCCCCAAGGCCGCTCGCGAGAGTACCCCTGTCCTTCTGCGCTTCGATCGCAGCGTTGCGCGCGAGGTGCTCGCCTCCGGCCTGTTCGATCGCAACCAGATGCAGATCTTGACCGACGGCGGTCTCGAAGCCCAGATCGCGGTAGCCGACCCCGACACGCTCTTGCTGGATCTGCTTCACTGGGCGCCCAATTTCGAGGTCGTCAGCCCGCCCTGGGTGCGCCGTCGCTTGCCCCAGCTTCTGCGGCGGCTCCTGCGGCAGCTCGATGCGCGCTTGCGGCGGAGCCCTGCGAAGAGATCTGCGAAGAGATCCGCGAAGAAGCCTACGAAGTAGGAATGGACGAAGGAGCGGGCCCGGGGAAACCACCTGCGCCGACGCGCACCTCGCCCCGTCGTCCTCTCGCCCCCCTCGTCCCCTCGCCCAGCTCAAGCCTTGCCGCTAAGAACCGTCCGCTGATCTCAGCCCGTGCGCAGGCCAAGAACGCCGGCTACCGGTTGCGGGCGGCGATACGCAAGCAGATCGCCAGCCCCCCGAAGAGGACGACGCACCCAAAGACGAGCATGGCCCACGCGGAAAACGGCATTGGCTCTCTCCTCGTTTGCTTCTCGCCGGCGCCTAGAGATCCGTCCCAACGGATCCGTCGCGAGCCGGCTTGCGCCAGAAGAAATACCCGACCACGGCCGAAAGAACGAGCACTCCCCATCCACCCAGCGTGGTCGCCCAGCGGGGGTAGCCGCTGTAGGTCTCCACGATCTCGGCTCTCACGTTCATGATCAGAATCACCAGGAGCACCGCCGGCGTGATGAACCGCAGCGCCCAGATCCACCAGTTGCCCAGGCGCACCTCGGAGATGCTGTTCAAGTAGGCGCGGAACTCCTGCACGTTGTACATATAGCCCACCACGATGCACTGGACGAGTCCGGCGCCCACGAGGCCGAAGTCACAGATCCACTTATCCACGATGTCGAACCAGTAGTAGCCGCCGCGGGTCGTGAAGATGAGTGCGATCGGAAAGGCCACCGCGATGAACCCCAGCGCGAGTTTCTCGGAAGATACGTTCCACTTGTCGTGGATGCCGGTGGTGAAGGCCTCCTGCAACGCAAAGGCCGAATCGATTCCCAGGGTCAGCAGCGTGACGAAGAAGATCACACCGAAGAGCACATTGAGAGCCGGGAGCTTCAGAATCGCCGTTGGATAGGCCACGAATGCCAGGCCGGTCCCACTCTGGGTCACCGTCTCCATGGGCAGACCCTGCACCTGCGCCAGGTACCCCAGCATGGAGAACACCGCGAATCCGGCGTAGAAGCTCGTGGCGCAGTTCGCGAGACCCGTGATGAGCGCGCTGTTGGTGATCTCGGCCTTGCGCGAGAGGAACGATCCATAGGCGATCATGATGCCCGAGGCCAGGCTGAGCGAGAAGAAGATCTGCCCGTAGGCGCGCAGCCAGATCGAGGGATCGGTCAGCTTGGAGAAGTCGGGCGTCAGGTAGTAACGGATGCCCTCGATCGCGCCCGGCAGCGTCAGGCCGCGGATGAGTAGGATCGTCAAGAGCAGCAGCGGCAGCGGAACGGTGATCATGACCACCTTGCTCACATTGCGCACGCCCTTGCGAAGGATCAGGTAGATCGCCAACCAGGTCAGCGCCATCCCGAGCACCAGGTACCAGATCGGGGCGCCAAGCTCGGCGGGTCCACTCGAGCGCTGCAACACCTGTTGCATGAAGAAGCCCTCGGGATCCTGGCCCCAGGCCAGCTTGAAACTGTGCCACAGGTACACCCAGGCCCAGGCCAGGATGGTCGAGTAGTAGATGACGATGCCCGCGCTCAGGCCGGCCGCCCACCATCCGAACCACTCGAGTTTGCTGCGGACCGCAGCAAAGGCCCCCGGCGCGGCGCGCTGCAACCGTTGCCCCAGGCCCATCTCCAGGATCAACATGGGGATCCCGGCCGTGAAAAGCGCCGTGAAGTAGGGAATCAGAAATGCTCCGCCGCCGCTCTCGTAGGCGACATAGGGAAACCGCCAGACATTGCCCAACCCCACGGCAGATCCCACGGCCGCCATGATGAAGGCGGTCCGGCTATGCCAGCGATCACGCGATTCGGCCACCACGCCCTCCTTCTCAAGCCTACGCAAGCGGGTAGGCGCTTGCGGGTACGATTGGGTTTGGGATCGTGATCGGCCCGAACGCTATCACGCCTCCGTCATCTCTACCAGTGCGGGACCTGCAAGCGGGCCGTATCTGTCGAGAACACCAGGAGAAGGGGCGCACACGGCCGGTCAGGGCCGGCCCGATTCC
Source organism: uncultured bacterium (assembly GCA_964654025.1). Classification (GTDB taxonomy): domain Bacteria; phylum Eisenbacteria; class RBG-16-71-46; order CAIMUX01; family WJJG01; genus CAYQJL01. The sequence continues at coordinate 4,774 of CAZZIF010000174.1, read as the reverse complement.
GACCGGCAGGGGGGGCGGTCGTTTGGTGGGGAGGTAGCGGACGGCCCGCGGGCTTCCCTCAGAGGCCGCCGACAATCGGCTGGAGCAGCACCTGCGCGAGGGGGGAGCCAGAAGCCAGGTGCTCGAGCAATCCGGGATTCGGCGCTGTGGTCGGCCATTGTCGCCAGTGCCGGATCTGGCCGACCGGACGACGGCCAGAAATTGCGGACCTGTGCCGGGTGCCGGCTGTGCTAGACTCGCTCGCTCGCTCACCCCGTGGGGGCACCGACCGGCACCGGGACTGGGACCGGAACTGGGACTGGAGATCCATACCGATGAACATCCGCAACGTGGCGATCATCGCTCACGTCGACCATGGCAAGACCACCCTGGTCGATCAAATCCTGCGTCAGTGTGACGTCTTCCGGCAGGGCCAGGAAGTGCGCGAGCGCTTCATGGACTCGAACGACCTCGAGCGCGAGCGCGGCATCACGATCACCTCGAAGAATTTCGCGGTCACTCACCAGGGCGTTCGCATCAACCTGATCGACACGCCCGGACACGCCGACTTCGGCGGCGAGGTCGAACGCGTGCTCAAGATGGCCGACGGCGTGCTGCTCTTGGTCGATGCCTTCGAAGGCCCGATGCCCCAGACCCGCTTCGTCCTACAGAAGGCGCTCGAACTCAACTTGAAGCCGGTCGTCGTGATCAACAAGGTCGACCGTGAACGGGCCCGCCCCGACGACGTGCTCGATGAGATCTTCAGCCTCTTCCTGGACTTGAGCGCCAATGACGATCAGCTCGACTTCCCCTGTGTCTTCGCGTCGGGCCGCGATGGCTGGGCCGTGACCGGGCTGGAGGATCCGCGCGAGAATCTCTTGCCTTTGCTGTCGATGATGATCGAGCACATCCCGGCGCCCGAGATGCGCGAGGGCCCCGTGCAGATGCTGGTGACCGCCATGGACCACAGCGACTACGTGGGCCGCATCGGGATCGGCCGGATCTTCCGCGGGACGCTTCGGGAACGGGACACCGTGGCGCTCCTCAAACGCGACGGGTCGCGCCACAAGGCCCTCGTGCAGAATCTCTTCGTCTTCGACAACTTGGGGCGCCGGCAAGTGGCCGAGGTCGGTTGCGGGGATATCTGCGCGGTCACCGGTGTGGAGGGCGTCGACATCGGCGACACCCTCGCCGACGCTCTCCAACCCGATACGCTGCCGCTGATCACCGTCGACGAGCCCACCCTCACGATGACCTTCATGCCCAACGACAGCCCCTACTATGGAGAGGATGGCAAGTACGTGACGAGCCGTCAGCTCCGGGAGCGGCTCTACAAAGAAGCCGAGCGCGATGTGGCCTTACGGGTCGATGAGACCGGCGCCACCGACAAGTTCAAGGTCTCCGGCCGCGGAATCCTGCACCTGTCGATCCTCATGGAGACGATGCGGCGGGAGGGCTACGAGTTCATGGCCGGCCAGCCCCAGGTCATCTACAAGGAGATCGGCGGCAAGAAGGCCGAGCCGGTCGAGATCCTGTCCGTCGATGTGCCCAACGAGCACGCCGGCGCGGTGATCGAGTATGCCGGACAGCGGCGCGGCGAGCTGCAGCAGATGGTCCAGACCGTGGGCCGTACGCGCCTCGAGTTCCACATCCCCAGCCGGGGCCTGATCGGCTTCCGCAGCAAGATGCTGCGCGTCACCTCGGGGGAGATCGTCGTCAACCACCGGTTCTTGCAGTACGAGTACTTCAAGGGCTCGATTCCCCAGCGGCAGAATGGCAGCATCATCTCGATGGCCGCCGGCAAGTCGGTGGCCTTCGCGCTCGATAGCCTCCAGGATCGCGGGCAGTTCTTCATCGGCCCGGGTGAGAAGCTCTACGCCGGGCAGATCATCGGCGAGCACTGCAAGGAAGACGATATCGTCGTCAATGCGCAGAAGGCCAAGAAGCTTACCAATATGCGATCCGCCAGCGCGGACCGGAAAATGAGAATCGCCCCACCGATCAAGATGAGCCTGGAGGAAGCGCTCGAGTACCTCAACCACGACGAGTACGTGGAGGTCACGCCGAAGACGATCCGGCTACGCAAGGCTGTCCTCGACATCCACGAGCGCAAACGCGCCGAGAAGGCCGAACGACCGGCAGGCTGATCGGGTTCGGGGAGCGATCGGCGGCCCGGGTGGCCCAGGTGGCCCAGGTGGCCAGGTGGCCAGGTTGCCCAGGTGATGGCAGCCGCTCGCCGCGCGCGCGTCCAGTGGGTGCGCGCCGGGAGGGGGATAGCGATCCCGCTACTCGAACAGGCCCTTGATCGAGCCCCAGGTCCGCGATTCGACCGGGGTGATCTCGGCGTGATAGAATCCGCACCCCATCGAGCGGGTTTCACCCCAGACAATGCTCGGGTCGAGCCATCCAGTACCATAGCCCGAACCCGGTGCCATACAGGTCCACGGATTCCCCTGCGGACCGTCGAGATCCGCGGCCCAGTACCACTGATTGACGGCCCCTGGCCAGTTTCCCCAGCTGCCGACAGTGATCTCCCCCCCGGCAAAGAGGTAGTCCGGAATGTCGACATCGTGCTGGCTGACATCGGGCCAGGTGGCCGGGGCACCCGGGTTGTGGTCATACAGCACCGAGAGCACCGCCCCCGGCTCACTCGTCACTCCGCCTTCCCAGATGTACACATCGGTAGTGGCATCGTACCAGTAGCCAAGATCGCTTAGCCACAGAGCGATACACTCGATCGATACAGGGCCGCCCGTGGAGTATCCCTCTCCGAAGCTGCCGTAGTAGGGCGGAGCCACCCCGGCGTTTCTCCAGGCATAGCCGTTCTCGAAGCTGTTGTCATGGTGGTGCTCCAGAGTGCCGGTGCATTCGTCCAGACCACCGCCGATGACCTCGCCTGGTTCGCTCGTGAGACCGACGCTAGAGACATCCGACGCAACGGCGCTTCCAGAGACGAGGAGCAGTGATGCGAGAACAAGCATCATCTTCATGACAGACCTCCCAGTCGAAGCAAGGCGATTCGGCACTCCGGCAACCGGCTTCATCACAGGCATCCCCCGGGTTGTCGCAGGTCCGGTGGCCGCCTGAAGCGTGGCCGTCGGCACGTCCCCGTACTGAGGTCAATCTTAGCTCATCTCGCGTTCCCGTGTCAGCGCAGCGTTCCGGGCCCCGCGCGGTAGCCCCGCAGGTTCTCGCATTGCCAGGCCAGAGACCGCGGATGGGCCAGGATGATCCGGTGGACGCGGCCGGGTGGCAAACCGAGTGTCCGGCCGCGGGCAATCACTTGCGAAGGAGGGAGTTGTGCGATCTCAGCCGGATCGAACCAGGCACGCGCGGGATCCGCGGGGGCAGGATCGACGAGGACGGGATCGACAAGGATGGGATCGGCAAGGATGGGATCGGCAATTGCGGAATCGGCGTCCACGAGTCCGGCCTCCACGAGGTCTGCCACCTCCGCACGCAAGTGAGCCAAACCGTCATCCAGCGCGAAGGCGGCCGAGTAGAGCAGCTGCCCCCGCCGCGCATCTCGAATCTCGAACTCCCAGCCCTGGCCGAGATAGTCGGACCAGTCGCCCGGCGCCTTCACCAGCGTGCGAATGGCGGGCGCTCTGGTGGGCGCTCTAGTGGGCGCCCTGCTAGGCGCTCTGCTAGGCGCTCTGCTGGTCGCATTGGTGGGCGCCAGCCGCCACCTCGCTACGAGCCGATCTTCCGAACCGGAGGGGTTGAAGAAGACCGAGACCTCGGCCGAGTCCTGCGGCAGCGTGTCCCACCCCACCTCGGCCAGGAGCGAGTCGCTCCCTGCCAGATCGATCCGGCGAGCACAGGCCGGCGAGAGCTCGTGGCGACCGGTGGCGGTCCGAAGGTGTACGCTCGGTCGAGGCAAGTGCTCGCTGACTACCGGCGCCGGTGTTTGGAAGGCGTGTCGAAAGAAGCCGGCCATGGCGGGGATCTGATCGCGATGCGCGTGATCGGGGGACTCGCAGAGACAGGTAACCGCGGGCGCGAGGCGATCCAGCAGGCGCGCTACTGCCTGCATCTCGCTCTGCCGCCGTTCTGAGCTCAGGTAGAAGACCGGCAGCGTGCCGCCCAGAAGCCCTACGGCCACCTGCCCGCGCTGGGGCAAGGCCAGGTAGCCGTAACCGCGCATCTCACCGCTCGTGCCGAAGTAGTCCAGGTCGAGATCGACGAGCACACGGCATCCATCCAGCGCGCCGGAACGAACCCGCTCCTCGAACTGCGCTCGGCTCAGACAGTGCAGCCGAAACGGACCGGGAACCCAATCCTCGGTGGCATGACGGGTCGCGGTGACCAGGTCATGGGCGCGGGCGACGGGAAGCCCCTGGTGGGCGCGCATGGCTATCGCCGATAGCGGAACCGGCGTTGCGTCCTCGCGAATGCGCGGCAGGATCCAGCCGCCCCGCGCTTGCAGGTCGAAGCTGTAGGTTTCCGGCTCACCGGCATAGCAGCTGATCTGGGGCTGGACCCAGTAGACCTCCTGCGCCAGCCCATAGTACAAGCATGGCAGCACGAAGGTGGCCACCGACAAGCGGCCGGCGTACTGCTCGGCGACCTCGAGTTGGCCGCCGACGAGCCCCAAGGAGTCCGCGCACACCGGAGCCGGATGCATGTCGCTGTGCGCATCGAAATGAACGATGACCCTGGAGCCGGAGGAAGCGGAGACCGTCTGCGCCGACTTCGCCGTCTCCTCCTCGGCCCGGACCCGCGCGAAGCAGTAGAAGGTCCAGTCATTGCGCCGGAAAGCGTAGAGGGAACCCTCCCGATAGATCGTGGTGCC
>CAZZIF010000173.1:0-8683 GCA_964654025.1 uncultured bacterium | reverse complement strand
GCGCTCCTTCCCTGATCGGGGCCAGCGGCCCCGGATGGAACTGTCTCTCCCACCATCGGCCCGGGCAACCCATGCGGTGTCCAGGCGGGGAGGCGCCGCCTCGTGGCGCCTCCCTCCCGGTTTCATGCTACCGGCCCCGCACCATCGGGCGCTTACCATCGGGCGCGCAGGGCCGGGCGCGCAGGGCCGGGCGCGCATGGCCGCGCACCCATCCCCCGGCCCACACCCGTGGCGGTTGCCCGTGTGCGTCCTAGTGCTTCGCCAAGAAGTCCTTCAGGATGGTTTCCAGCGTCGGCTGACCGATCTCCTGCAGTTCGTAACGGACCCGTACGGCGGGCTGCTTGATCTTGACAATGCGGCGCAGGTCGATCGGGGTACCCACGACCACCAGGTCGCAGTCGACCTTGGCGATCGTCTTCTCCAGATCCTTCACCTGCTTCTCGCCGTAGCCCATGGCGGGCAGGATCGAGCCGATCTCTGGATAGGTCTCGAAGGTCTTCTTCAGTTCCCCGACCAGATAGGGCCGCGGATCGACGAGCTCGGCCGCGCCGAACTTGGTGGCGGCCACCACGCCGGCACCGTACTTCATGCCGCCGTGGGTCAGCGTGGGACCATCCTCGACGACCAGCACGCGCTTGCCCCGGATCGACTCGGGGTCATCGACCGTCAGCGGCGAGGCCGCGTCGATCACCGTCGCGTCCGGGTTGTAGCGCCGGATGCTCTCACGGATACGCTCGATGCCCTCCGGACTGGCCGAATCGATCTTGTTGATGACGATGACGTCGGCCTGCAGGAAGCAGGTGCGACCCGGGTAGTAGGCCAGCTCGTGGCCCGGCCGGTGCGGGTCGACCACCGTGATCGTCAGGTCGGCCTTGTAGAAAGAGGTGTCGTTGTTGCCGCCGTCCCAGATGACTACGTCGGCTTCTTTCTCCGCCTCACGCAGGATGGCTTCATAGTCCACACCGGCGTAGCAGATCGTGCCGTTCATGATGTGCGGCTCATACTCTTCCATCTCCTCGATCGTGCACTTGTGCTCGACCAGGTCATCGAGCGAGGCGAAGCGCTGCACGTCCTGCTTGGCCAGGTCTCCATACGGCATGGGATGACGCACGGCCACCGCCGTCTTGCCCATGTCCCGCAGGATGCCGGAGATTCTGCGCGAAGTCTGGCTCTTGCCGCAGCCGGTCCGCACGGCCAGCACCGAGATCACCGGGCGGCTGCTCGGGGCCTGCGTGGCGGCCGGACCGAGGATGGAGAAGTGGGGGCCCAGGGAATGCACCCAGGCGGCGATCTCCATCACCTTCTCGTTCGACAGGTCCGAGTAGGAAAGCACGACCTCATCGATCTGCTCCTTTGCCACGTGATCGGGAAGCGACGCCTCGGGAACGATCGGAATGCCGTTCGGGTAGAGTTCACCGGCCAGCGACGCCGGGTAGGTGCGGTCTTCGATTCCCGGAATCTGCGTCGCCGTGATGGCCACCACCTCGACCGCGGGGTCGTTGCGGTAGACCATGTTGAAGTTGTGGAAGTCGCGCCCACCGGCGCCCAGGATCACGATACGCTTCTTCTGGTCGGACATCATTGCCCTCCGTGTCTCGTCGCCGCCGGCAGACAGAGTGCCGGACGGCCTTGAGCCCCGCCCCCTGAGCCGGGAGGACCCTCGTAACCCGCCCCCTCATCCGAATGAATCGGGAAGACTCACCCAGCGGCTTGCGCCTCTCGCGAAGCAGGCAGCGGCCAGGGAGGGCGGGATTGGTTTCAAAATGCCAAGCCCGAGATGATACCAGAGCCGCCCAGGGCTGTCAAAATCGGAGGTAACTTTCGTCGGAGAGGCTCTGCGCCAGGGCCAGGGCCCCGAAGGCCAGTTCCGCGACCGTCCAGTCGGTGGATTCGGCAATCCGCTCGCACAGCCGCACGCGGCCGGCCTCGACCAGGGGCCCGGTCCCCGCCACCGGTCCCAAGACCTCGCCCAGGGCGCTCAAGAGCCCCACCATGCCGAAGGCCTTGGCGCGTCCCGGCCCTTCGGCGGCCAGCATCCAGTCGGGATCGCGGAGGCGTTCGAGCATTCCCTCCTCACCCCAGAGGTGTTCGAGCAGGGCGATGCGCAGCGCCTGGCGCAACTCCTCGCGTTCGGTGGCGCGATAGACCCACAGGAGCCCATCGAGCAGGTAGTAGCCGTTGTGGAAGGCGGTTGGCGCGAGCACGCTCGTCCGGCGCGTATCGTGCGGGTGGAAGGTAAACCGGCCGTCGGGGCGCACCGAGCCCACCAGGAAGCGCGCCGCGTCCTCGGCCCGGTAAAGGCATGCCTTCTCGCCGGTGGCGTGGTAGTGGCACACCAGCGCGTGGGCTTGATTGGCGGTCCCCACGCTGTAAGGCCATTCGTAGAAGGTCCCCTCGAAGAGGCCGTTGCAGAAGGCACCCCCGGTCAGGTCGTGCCGCGGAACATGCAGGCGCAAGTAGGTCTCGTGGGCCGTGAGCGCGGCCGAGCGCTCGCCGGCCGGCAAGTGGGGCGCCACCAGCGGTAGGCACGCGGTCATGCTGGCCAGATCGGCGATGTTACGGCTGTACCGGCGCTCGGGGACGGTGGTCTCGTAGCTCTCGGCGAACCAGCTCCCGTCGTAGCGCTGTTCGCGCAGGAATTGTCTCACCGTCCGCAGGGCGCCTTCGAGGTAGCGCGCCTCGTCCAGCAACTCGTAGCCGCCCAGCAACGCGCGGGTAGCGATGCCCGCCCGCCACCAGGCCGCATTGAGCGACTCGTACCGCCCCACCGAATCTTGCCGCGCTAGAAGCGAGTCGCAGTAGGCGGCCAAGCAGGAGAGCGCTTGTTCGCGGGTCGCCGGATCCGCCCGCACGGGTGTCGGAGCAGGGAGTGCGGCCAGAAGGAGCAGCGAGAGGACCGTGCTCCGGACCGCCGAGGTCGTGATGCGCGCTCGGCCAGCGGCCGGGCTTGCGGTGGGACGTGCGTTCAGGCTCGCGGTCAGGCTTGCAGTCGGGCTTGCGGTCGGGCTCGCGGTCAGGCTTGCAGTCGGCCTCGCGGTCGGGCTCGCGGTCAGGCTTGCGGTCAGCCACGAAGGCCGCCGCTTCCACACGTCCACCAGCGGCCAGCGCAGGCCGAACCCATCTCGCCATCGACCCCGCGTCGTCACGTGCAACGCCCCTCCTCCTCCTCCTCCGGACTCCCGCCGGCTAGCCCCTCGCCCCGCACGCGGCGAATCAGATCGGAGGTCGAGAAGCCTGGGACCAGCGCGAGCGTGACCACCTCGCCACCGGCGGCCTCGACCACATCGGCGCCAACGACATCCTCGCGCCGGTAGTCAGCACCCTTCACCAGGACGTGGGGCACGATCGCCTCGATCAGCCCAGCCGGGGTATCCTCGCCGAAGAGCACCACGTAGTCGACCGCGCGCAGGGCCGCCAGCAGCATGGCCCGGGGCTCCTGCGGCACGATGGGGCGGCCGGCGCCCTTGAGCCGGCGAACCGACTCGTCGGTGTTGAGCCCCACCACGAGCACATCGCCCAGCGCGGCCGCCTCCTCCAGGATCGTGGCGTGGCCGGCATGGACGAGATCGAAGCAACCGTTGGTGAAGACGATGCGCTTGCCGGCCGCGCGAAGGGCCCTCAGGCGAACCTGCAGATCGGTCAGCGAGAGGATGCGTTCGCGGGCCCACGCGGCGCGGGTCGAGGAGGCGCCTGGCGAAGCGGATGGCAGATCACCTGCCGAACCGGCCGGCGGACCGCCTGGCGAACCAGCCGGGGGGTCACCTGCCGAACCGGCCGGCGGATTGCTCAGCGGGCCGTCGGAGAGGCCGGTCATGGCCGCATCCCCGTCTGGGCTTGTTCGAAGTGGTGTTGCAGGCTCGCGATGATCTCCTCGCGGGTCGTGGTCGCCGTGCCCAATTCACGGATGACCCGGCCGGCGGCATGGTTGGCCAGGAGCGTCGCGTCGGGCAGGGGCAGCCCGGCGGCCAATCCGAGCGCCAGCGTGCTGACGACCGTGTCGCCCGCGCCGGTGACGTCGTAGACCTCCCGGCCCACCGAGGGAACGTGCAGCGTGGCGGCGCCGGGGCGGAACAGCGACATGCCCTCCTCGCCGCGGGTGATCAGAAGACTCTCGGCCTCCAGCCCCTCGAGCAGCCGGCGGCCGACCTCCTCGAGCGAGCGTTCGTCGCGGATGGGTTGCCCCGCCGCGAAGGAGGCCTCCTTCTTGTTCGGCGTCAGAATGGTGACTTGCTTGTACCCGTGGAAGTGCGTCTCCTTGGGATCGACGCACACCGGCAGGCCGCGCTCGCGGAAAAGGGGCAAGAACTTCTGCAGGAGCCGTTCGCAAACCACTCCCTTGCCGTAGTCGGAGATCAGCACGGCCTCGGCGCGGGGCAGAAGCGCCTCGATCTCGCCGGCCAGGCTCGCGAAGAGGGCATCGCTCGGCTCGCAGACTTCCTCGCGGTCGATGCGAACGACCTGCTGGCTGCGAGCGATGATGCGGGTCTTGCGGATGGTGGGCCGGTCGCCATCGGAGACCAGATGCCCGGAATCGATGCCCCGCCGGGCGAGCGCCTCTCGGAGAAGCGCGGCGCCATCGTCGGTTCCGGTCACGCCGACGAGCAAAGGATGACCGCCGAGCGAGGCCACGTTGTGGGCCACGTTGGCCGCACCGCCCAGGCGCTGGCTCTCCCGTTCCACCTTGACCACCGGAACGGGGGCCTCCGGGGAAATGCGCAGCGCATCCCCCCAGATGTAGTGGTCGAGCATGACGTCGCCGAGCACCATGACGGTCCGGCCCGCCAAACGCTCGACCTGTTCATGCAGACGCTTGAGGTCAGCCGTGGTCATCGACTCTCGTATCCCGAATCAGGCGGTAGACGCTTCCCATCAACGTCCGAGCAGTGGACCACAAGCCAACCCCCTAGCGCAAGTCGGCACCTACGAGATCGCGCCTCTAGTAGCGATCCTCGCGCCCGCCCTCGAATCCGCCCCCGGACTGCCGGGGCCGCGCCTCGTTGACCTTCAACCGCCGACCCATGTGCTCCTTGTCGTTGAGCTCCTCGATCGCCCGGGCGGCCTCTTCCCCATTGTCCATCTCCACGAAGCCGAAGCCACGAGAGCGCTGGGTGTCTCGATCCATGATGACACGGGCCGAGGATACGGCGCCAAAGGCCCCGAAGAGTTCCTGCAGATCCATGTCACTGCACCGATAGGAGAGATTCCCCACGTAGATGTTCGTCGCCATCAAGCAAAATCCTTCAACTGGGGTGCCTGCCGCCGCACTGAACAGTCACCCGGGTTTCACGACTTGGTCTCGAGTCCCCTTCGTCGACGATGGACACAGCTGGACGATCGGCCGGCTCAGTCTCTGTGGTCGCCAATCGGTACGGAGACGCGATCGCGGCAAGACAGGTACTGAACGGGGCATCCATATCCGGCCAGACGCTTCCGAAGTGCGGAGTGGGTTATAGCTGGAAACGAAAAATCCTCCCGACCAAAACCTCGGACCATTCCCCCGCCATGGCCAAGAAGCCTGGAGGGTTCAGCGGAAAGCCTGCCTCACAACTGGCCGTCTGTCCAGCGAAAAGGGCCTGCGACCGCCCCTTCGGCAGCATCCGAACGATTGCGCGGCGTCGCCCGTCTCAACCGGCGGCGGCCGCGTCACCGCCGCTGCCGGTCCCGGACAAGAGCCCTTCCTCGCGGAAGGAGAAGTACCCCGTGCCGGTGATGATCACGTGATCGAGAACGTCGATGCCCACCAGTTCCCCCACCTTGACCAGACGCGTCGTGATCTCGATGTCGTCGGCACTCGGCGACGGATCCCCCGAGGGATGGTTGTGCACCAGGATCAGATTCGCGCTGCCTTCGGTGATCGCGGCGCGAAAGACTTCGCGCGGGTGCACCAGACTCGCCGAAAGCGTTCCGACGCTCACGACCTCGAGCCGGTGGGGCACGTGACGCGTGTTCAGGTGCACCGCCAGGAAGTGCTCGCGGTCGGCGGAAGCATACCGGCCGGCGTACTCGTGCACGTGGCGCGGGGTGGAAAGCACGCGGCACTCGCGGCCTCGCAGCGCCCGGCGCCCGAGCTCGAGCGCCGCGACCACCCGGGCGGCCCGGTTGCCTCCGGCCACATTGCGCAACCGCCGCGCACTCCAGCGCCCCAGCGATGGGGCCCCGCCTCCGTCGAGCAACCGATCGGCCAGTCCGAGGGCCTCCCGGCCTTCGGGCTCGTCTTGCAGCAGCACGGTAAGCAGCTCGAGATCACTCAAGACTCCGGGCCCGTGCAGCACACTCTCGTGCAGAAGCGTCGCGTCTTTGGCCTGCAGATAGGTAACGCGGCGGCGACATGAAGCCATAGGGAATCCTCCTTCATGTCGCTGCTCTAGCAAGGTAGGGGCCAGCCTGCGCCAAGTTCAGCGCAGGGACTGCCGCGCAGGGACTGCCGCGCAGGGACTGCCCTGCGTGGAGGAGACCCATGCGGGCGCGGCAACGCGGAGGAGGCTACGCAGACGAGGCTACGCAGACGAGACCACGCAGACGAGACCACGCAGACGAGGCCACGCAGACGAGGCTACGCGGAGGAGGTCATTTTCGGATGGCGAAACTCAGACACCGAGCGGATCGACCAGGGCGCGGGCGAACTCCTCCGGACGGAACTCCTCGAGGTCATCGATCTTCTCTCCCAGACCCACGTAGCGCACTGGCACGCCGAGCTGCGAGGATACTGCCAGGATCACGCCCCCCTTCGCGCTGCCGTCGAGCTTGGCGAGCACGATTCCGGTGACGCCCGCGGCCTCGCTGAAGGACTTGGTCTGGGACAGCGCGTTCTGGCCCACCGTGGCATCCAGAACGAGCAGGGTCTCGTGTGGGGCGTCGGGCTGGGCCTTGGCGATCACCCGGCGGATCTTGGCCAGCTCGGCCATCAGGTTCTGATTGGTCTGCAGGCGGCCGGCCGTGTCGACGAAGACCACACCGGCTCCCCGGGACTGCCCCGCCAGAACACCGTCATAGGCCACCGAGGCCGGATCGGCCCCGGACTGGCTGCGGACGATGTCGGCTCCGGCACGTTCGGCCCACACATCGAGTTGCTCGAGGGCCGCCGCCCGGAAGGTGTCGCACGCCACCACCAGCGGCTTGCGGCCTTCGGCGGCGTACCGGTGGGCGAGTTTGCCGATCGAGGTCGTCTTGCCCGCTCCGTTGACGCCCACCATGAGAATGACCTTCGGCCGGCCGGCCTCGGGCTCGGAGACATCCTGCTCCGAGCGCCCCTGTGCCAAGATCTCGCTCACCACCTCCCGAAGGAGTTCACGGGCACCCTCGGCATCCTCGACGCTGCGCTCCCGGGCCAGCTTGCGCAACCGCTCGATGATCTCCGTCGTGGTCTCCAGACCCACGTCGGAGACCAGCAGCAGTTCCTCGAGCTCCTCGAGAAGCTGGTCGTCCAGCTTCACGCCGGCCTGGAAGACATCCTGGATCCCGTCGGCCAGGACGCTGCGGGTCTTCTGGATCTTCTGTGCAACCTTCTTCCACAGGGACACGTTGGCTGATTTCCTTTCTCGTCGAGCTGCTCGCGGCCAGTCGCTGCCGGCTACGACCAATCACCGCCGGCCGGGGCCGGCTACGGCCGTCTACGGCCACTCGCTGCCGTTTGCGGCCGGCGCCTAGATGCCTAGCTCTCCTGTCTCTCGTCGGCGGTGGCCGGCGGTGCCTCGGGGACCGCGGCCCCCGCTTCAGGTCGGTTCCAGACCGGGGAGTCCTCCACCGGCATGCCTTCGACGATCTCGATGAACTCGTTCACGCTCTCGAAACGACGGTAGACCGAGGCGAAGCGCACATAGGCCACCGGATCGTGCCGGCAAAGCTCCTCCAAGACGAACTGGCCGACCTGCTTCGTCGAAACCTCCTCCCCTCCCTGGCGGTGCAGGCGGGCTTCGATCCGGTCGATGATCGCATCGATGTCGCTGATCGAAAAAGGACGTTTCTGGCAGGCGCGCCGGATGCCCTCCCGAACCTTGTCGCGCTGGTAGGGCTCGCGGCGCCCGTCACGCTTGACGATCAAGAGGGCCACCGCATCCACGTACTCATAAGTGGTGAACCGGTGGCCACAGCTTTCGCACTGCCGGCGCCGGCGCACCCCCTTGCCGTCACGGACGGCGCGCGAATCGATGACCCGGTCTTCCTCATGTCCGCAACGTGGACAGCGCATGGCTTCATCCTTCCTCTAGCGGTGGATCCACCCCCAGAACGTAGCCGCTGGCGATCGTGTGCGCCACGCCGTCGTCGTCGCGGATACGCAGCTCACCCACCGGGCCCAAGCCCACGACGCGCCCCGCGTGGACCTGGCGCGTGTCACCTGGCGGAGCTTCCTCGGTCGGACCGATGACGACGCGCCGCCCCATCAAGAGGCTGGCCTCGTGCAGGACCGGCCGCAGCGTCCCGGGCCCACCACGCTCGAAAGCCGCCCACCGGTCCGCCAGGCTCGCGAGAATGGCCGCCAGCAACGCCATCCGGTCGACGGATCGGCCGGCCAGCTCGGCGACCGAGATCGCCCGGCCGCGCAGATCGGGCGGGAAATCATCCCGGGATTGGGCAACATTGATGCCGAGTCCCAGCACGATCAGCCCCCCGGACCCGGTTCCGGTCACGGCCCCGGACGCGGCCCCGGACGCGGCCCCGGACTCGGCCCCAGTCCCCGTCACCC
>CAZZIF010000172.1:0-8730 GCA_964654025.1 uncultured bacterium | reverse complement strand
CGGGGCGGGCAACCGAGCGTGGTGAGCGGCGTGGCCTCGGGAGAGCGAAGACCCGAGGGGGAGTGCTGTCATGGCGGACAGGGCGGACAAGGCGGACAGGGCGGACATGGCGGACAAGGCGGACAGGGCGGACAGGGCGGACAAGGCGGACAAGGCGCGGGGATTGAGGCGACTGCCAGCGGTCGACCAGCTGCTGCGCGCGCCCGGTTTGGAGCCGGTGACGGCCTCGATGAGCCGCGAGGTCGTCGTGGCCCTGGCGCGCGAGGAATTGGCCGCGACCCGCAGGCTCTTCCTGACCGGTGAGATCGAAGCCGACGCCCTGGCGTCCGACGCGGTGGCCGAACGGGTGGCCGCACGGGCCGCCGCCCTTCGTCCGGCACCGCTGCGGCGGGTGATCAATGCCACCGGCATCTTGCTACACACCAATTTGGGGAGGGCTCCGCTGTCGGCCGGTGCCCAGGCCGCAGTTGCCGCGATCCAGGGTGGCTACAGCGCCCTCGAGATGGATCTTGGTACGGGCAAACGAACATCCCGTCTGGGACGGGTGCGGCGCCTCTTGCGGCAAGTCTGCGGCGCCGATGACGCCCTGGCGGTCAACAACAACGCCGCAGCGGTTTTCTTGACCCTTCACGTGCTGGCCGGCGGTCGCGAGGTCATCATCTCACGCGGCGAGCAGGTCGAGATCGGTGGCAGCTTCCGGCTTCCGGACATCATCGAGGCCAGTGGGGCCGTCATGCGTGAGGTGGGCACGACCAACCGCACGCGGCTGGGCGATTATCGCAAGGCGCTCTCCGCGCGGACGGCCATGATCCTCAAGGTGCATCCGTCAAATTATGTCATCGACGGTTTCACCGAATCGGTTACGACCGCCGAGTTGGCCGGCCTGGCCCGCGAGGCCGACGTCCCGCTGATGGAGGACTTGGGTAGCGGAGCGCTGCGCCAGCATCCGTCCGACTTCTTGCGCGGCGAGCCTCGGGTCCAGAATACCATCGAGGCCGGCGCGGCGCTGGTGTCCTTCAGTGGGGACAAGCTGCTGGGTGGGCCTCAAGCCGGCATCCTGGCCGGGGAGGCGCCGCTGATTGAGCGATTGTATTCCCATCCGCTGGCGAGGATCGTGCGCCTGGACAAACTGCATTTGGCTGCGTTGGAGGCTACTCTCGTAGAGTACACCCGCGGCGAAGAGGGACTTGAGGCGGTCCCGCTGTATCGCCTCCTGAATCGGCCGATCGAGTCGCTGTGCCAGCAGGCGGAGGAGTTGGCGGTGCGTCTGCGCGAGGTGCTGGGGGCGTCGTGGGGGATCGAGGTGGTCGAGACCGAGGCGGCCGTGGGCGGCGGATCGCTGCCCGGGGAGACGGTGCCCTCCTGCGGTGTGGCGCTCATGCCAGTGGGACTGTCGCTGGACGTGGCTGCCCGCTGGCTGCGTGCGGGAGAGCCGCCGATCGTTCCCCGGCTGTATCAGGAGCGGATGGTCATCGACATGCGTAGCCTTCTCGAGGATGATGCGCGAAGCCTGCTCGAGCATCTGCCGGCTCGGCTCCGAAGCCTGGCCGAGCATCTATCGGCTCGATCCAGCAGCCTACCTACTGAGGATGACTCCGCTGATGCTTAGCACGAGGCGCCCCAACGATTACGTGTCCACCGCCCAGGGGCTGGAAGCGCGCCTGGACGTGCCCCTGCTGGCCGAGCTAGCGCTGCCTCCGCGGACCACGCGGGATCAGTCGGCGGGGTTGCATCAGCTTCGTCCCGATCCCCGGGCATGTGACCGTCTCTTCCATCTGCTGCAGGCAGAACCCTTCGTCGTGGGCGTGGTAGGCCTCGGCGAGAGTGGGGAGGAGTGGCCGGTCGCGGTTGGTCTGGCCGAACGCGCTGCGGCGGGGGGATTCGCTCCGGTGGTGCTCCTTGGTGTCGAAGAGTGTCACCCGGGCGGTGAGAGCATCCAGGGGCTCCGCCGGGTGGCGAGCGCCGTCCACAAGACGTTGCTGGATCGAGTGTGCCCCGAGGGATGCGGTGTCCGTGCGGCGGGCATTCAGGGCGTGTTCCAAGCGCAGTCCGTGATGTCCGATGACACCACAGATCCACCGCTCGAACCGGGCGGTCTGCTGCTGGTCGGACGCGCTGACGCGTTCACGAACGCACCGCTGACCGAATCCCTAGGCGGTCTGTTGCTCGTGGCCCCGTATCGGGACGTGCCCGACAGTGCCATGCGGGAAGAGGTCACAACGATTTCTGCGATGGGGTATGCTGTGCTTGGTATGGTGGCCGTTACGGCCGCTGATGAATCGCCTGTTGAGTCGTATGTCGAGCCGCGCGTCGAGCCGCTCGTCGAGCGTCATGGCGGGTCGGATGTCGAGATGCTCGTCGAGTCGCACGTTGAAATGCTCGGCGAGATGCTCGTCGATGACATGGAAGGAGGAGTCATGGACAAGGAACGCCCCCGCGAATCCACGACACCCGAAGAGACGACCTCATCAGGGCCGCCTGTGGAGGAGCAGCCCGGCGCTGACCGCGCCGACCGCTCCGGCGGGGAGCAGCCGGATGGGGAAGCCGCGCCCACTCGTTGGTCAGAATCCACCGAGTGGGTTGATGAGCAATCGGCGGAGGCGGCGCCGCGGGAGGGTATGCCGGAGGGTGTGCCGGAGGGTATGCCGGAGGGTGTGCCGGAGGGTGCGCTAAAGGGTGCGCTGGAGGGTGTGCCGGAGGGTGTGCCGGAGGGTGCGCTGGAGGGTGTGCCGGAGGGTGCATCCGAGCCAGAGGGCGCGACTCACGGAGAAGGAACGAGTCATGTCGGGTCCGCTCGGGAACCGCAAGCAGAGACGAGTGGCGGCGGACCGGCCGATGGCGGTCTGGCGGGCGGTGGTCCGGCGGGTGAAGCTTCCGGCGAAGACGCCGAGATGCTGGCTGCGGCCGCTGGCCGAGTTCCGGTGCGGCGGTCGTGGTCGGATTCGTTCGGTCCGAATGGGACGCATCGCCGCCGGCGGGGATTCCCATGGTGGGCCTATCTCCTGTTCGTGCTGGTAGCCGGGACTGGCTCGTGGCTCGTGTATCGTGCCGTGTCCCCATCGGTGGAAGATCCAGGGATGGCTATGCATGAGGGGGGCGCTGCCGAAGAACCGTCGGCCTGGAGTACGGGTGAACCCATCGGCGCCGAGGAAGGTGTCGCTCCGGTCTACGACGGTTCCGCCTCTCAATCGGGAGGCGCGCAGATGACGGTCTCGCCCGACGGGCCGTCAGGGTCCACGTCATCGTCATCTTCGGCTCTGTCCGGATCGGCCACCGGGGGTTCAGCGACACTCTCGGCCGGATCAGCCTCGGCGGATCCCATGATGATTGCCGAGCGCGAGTCCCCGGAGAGTGCGGGTGCCACCAGGTCGGCCTATGACGCCGGGAGTTCCTCGAACCCGGGCAGGTCGCAAGCTGACTCGCAGACTGACCCCCGGGCTGACCCGCAGACTGCCGCGCAGACTGATTCCCGGGCTGTTGTGCAGGTTGGCTCACAGCCCGCCGCGCAGGCTCCGACGATGACGACCGAGCGCCGGCCGCCGTACGCTCTGCTGTGTGGATCATTCCAGCAAATGAGCCGCGCCCAGAGCGAGGTGAACCGTCTGGCGAGATTGGGGGTAGACGCCCGGATTCAGAGGGTGGACATTCCCGCCAAGGGGGTATGGCACCGGGTGCTGGTGGGGGATTTTACGACCCTGGAGAGCGCTTATGCGCGCCGCTCTGAAGCCCTCGAGGAAAACTGGGCCCGATCCGTTCTGCTCGTCGCCGATGACGGCCGTGGAACAGTGATCGTTCCTGCGGACGATTGATGTCCCGCAAAGCCTAGGTCAACACCACGCCGCCCGGCTGGCCCGGGCTGAGGCAAGGAGAACAACGTGCTGCTCGAACGACTCGATATCAGTGGCTTCAAGTCTTTCGGCAAGCGAACGCAGGTGAAGTTCGCCTCCGGCATCACCTGCGTCGTCGGGCCGAACGGCTGCGGCAAGAGCAACATCGCAGATGCCATCCGCTGGGCGCTCGGCGAGCAGAACGTCCGGCAGCTGCGCGGCAAGCAGTTGCTGGACGTCATCTTCAAAGGTACCCGCGAGGTGAAGCCGGCGGGCATGGCCGAGGTGGTGCTGCACATGGACAATCAGGAGCAGCGCCTGGCCACCGAGTACACGCAGGTCGACATCCAGCGCCGCGCGTTTCGCTCGGGGGAAAGCGAGTTTCGCATCAACAAAGCCCCGTGCCGTCTGAAGGACATTCGCAGCCTGTTCATGGACACCGGCCTCGGTTCGGCCGACTACGCGGTGATTGAGCGTGAGATGATCGACGAGGTGCTTTCCGACCGCGACGAGGCTCGGCGGTTCCTGCTCGACGAGGCGGCCGGCATCACCCGCTACAAGCAGCGTCGCAAGGAGACGCTGCGCAAGATTGCTGCGGTGGAAGAAGACCTTACGCGCGTGGAGGACGTCCTCGAGATCGAAGAGCGACAGGTGCGCTCGTTGGCCTATCAGATGGGGAAAGCTCGCCGGTATCAGCGGCTCTCCAGTCGGATCCAGGGTCTGGATGTGGCCCTGGCTCGCTTGGCGTGGCAGCGCCTTGAAGAGGCGGCCTCGGGGGAGAGCGGCCGGCTGCGGGAGGAGGAACAGCGACGCGAGAGCCTGCGCGCGGAGTTACACAACCTGGAGGCCCAGCAAGAGCAGGTGCGCCTGGATCTCCTGCGGGTGGATGAAGCCCTGGCGGCGGCGACCAAAAAGCTCACCGAGACAGAGGGGGAGCTGGCCGAGAACCGCGAAGAAGCGTTGATTCGTCGTGAGCGCGTCAAGGCGCTGGGGGAGCGCGTCGGAGAACTCGAGCGTCGCCTGGCCGAGAGCGAGGAGGCCCGGCGGGCCGCCTCGGCGGAACTCGATGCGCTCCGGCCGCAGACCGAGATGCTGCGTGAGGAAATCGCCGAGAAGCGTGCGATCGCCGAGGCGGCTGAACGTGCCTGGCGGCAGGCGGAAGCCGAGCTCAAGGAGGCCCGCGCCGAACTGCAGCGCAACCAGCAGATCCACATTGAGCAGGTCCGCACGCGGTCAGATGCCGATCATGCGATCAAGTCACTCGAAGAGCGGCTCGAAGACCTGACGTTCCAACGCGAGAAGCTGGCTGCGCAGCTGCAGGCGCTGGAGGACCGCGCCGGTTCCCTGAACAGCGAACTCACCACATTGGCCGAGAAGAGCGACGGGCTGGGCGAACGAGGCGACAGCGTACGCGAGGAACTGGCCGAGATCGCCCGGGAACGGGAAGCTCGCCGCGGGCAGGTTGAGGAGCTGACCGACCACTTGCGCAAGTTGACCGACGAGGTTGCACGTTCGGAGAGCCGTCTGGCGTTGCTCGAGGAACAGGCACGCAATCACGAGGGATTCCGCGAGGCGGTCGCCGACCTGTTGCGGCATCGGGAGGATCTGCCGGGCGTGCGTGGGGCTGCCGCCGAGCTGATCACGATCGATTCAACATGGGTGAAGCGGCTGGCGCCGGCACTGCGCGAGTTCTCTGACTGGGTCGTGACCGATGACGATGCGGCGACCTGGCAGGCTATCGATTGGCTCCGTGAACGGGGCCATGGCCAGATCACCTTCATGCCCTTGGCGGTGCTCGCGGAGCGAGTAGCGCTCGAGGACCCGGGACTTCTGCCACCCGAAGTGGTAACGGCCAGCGATGAGGCCCTCGAGCCGCTCGTCACGTACCTGCGCACATCGCTCATTCCGGTCGAGAGCCGCGACGCGGTGCCGGAGGTGCGAGAGCGAACGGCGGGCCGGCGGTGGATCACGCCCGAGGCCGAGTTGCACGCCCCGGAAGGGTGGGTGGCCGCAACGTCCGGGGAAGCGCCGGCCGAGAGTCTCTGGAGCCGCACTCAGGAGATCGAGGCCCTCAGAAGCCGGCTGAATGAGTTAGGAGCCGAGACCGAGCAGCTTACGAAGCAGCAGGCCGCGATCGAGGCCAGTGACAGGCAGCTTGCGTCTCGTGAGCAGGTCCGCAGGACGGAACTCGAGGAGTACGAGAGCGAGCGTGAGAATCTGGCCCGGACGCTGTTGCAGCGCCAGGCCGAGCAGCGGTTGATCGGCGAGGAGATCGCCCGTTTGCAGGAAGAGGCGGTCGTTCTGGCGGATCGGAGTGGGCTGACCGAGCAACAACTGGGGGGTGCCCGGGCCGGCGTCCGGCAGCTCGAGGACGCCGAGGGAAGTGCCGATGCGCTGTACGCCCGTTCCCAGGAGCGGGTCGAGGCATTGACGGCCGAGAAGGACCGTCGCGGGGAGGAGATGTCCGAGCGCCGGATGGCGCTGGTGGTGACCGAGTCGAAGTTGCGCGACTTGGAGGCGCGCATCGATGCGCGGGAGCGGGCGATCGAAGAAGCCCGCGCCGCGCAGGAGCAGGCCGACGCGGATCTGGAGCGTACGGCCGATGAGATTGCTGAGAGCCGGACGCGCATCGAGGCCCTTTCCGAGCAGGAAGGTGAGCTGGTCGACCGGCGAGAGTCACGCGGTGGCGAGGTCGAGGAGCGCCGGGAAGAGCGTCGCCAGCTCGAGCAGGAGCTTGCTCAGATCGACCAGCAATTGCGTGCGAAGCACCGCATGCTATCAGAGGTTGAGGAGTCGTTGCGTCATGACGAGGTGCATCTGGCGCGTGTGGAGGCCGACCGCCAGCGGCTCCGCGACCGCATTCATGATGCGTATGAGATCCACCTCGAGGATGTCCCACCTGTGGCCCCCCCTAGCGAGCGAGCGGTATCTGACGAAGAGACGCCCGGCGAGCCGCACTTGGTCGAGGTCGGTCGGCCGGACGGGGAGGCCGATGAGGAGGGCTGGGAAACAGACGGGGAGGAAGACGAGGAAGAAGACGGACTGGACGACGGACTGGACGACGGATTGGACGACGGACTGGACGACGGATTGGACGACGATGAGGCTGGTGCCGAGGCGAGCGGTGATGCCACTGGCGCCGAGGGCGGATCGCCCGCCGACGAGGCTGAGCGTGCGGCCGCTGCGGCGCTAGCCGCGGAGCGGAAGAAGCGAGCGCGCGATCCGGAGGATCCGTTTGAAGGACTCAGCGAGGAGGCGGCGGCGGAGCGGTTGACCCAGCTGCGGCGAGACCGCGAGCGGCTCGGGCCGGTCAACCAACTCGCGATCGAGGAGTACGAGTCAAAGAAGGAACACGTGCGCTTCGTGAAGACGCAGCGGGAAGATCTGCTGCAATCGCGTGATTCCTTGCTGGCGGCAATCGAGCGCATCAACGAGGAGGCCAGCCGTCTCTTCAAAGATACCTTCGATCAGGTTCAGGCCCATTTCGCCCAGACCTTTGGCACCTTGTTCCCCGGCGGCGAGGCGAAGTTGCGTCTCGAGGGCGAAGACCCGCTGGAGGCGTCGATCGAGATCATGGCGCGTCCGCGGGGCAAACGGCTCGAGAACATCTCGTTGCTCTCCAGTGGAGAGCGCGCCCTGACGGCGACCTCGCTGTTGTTTGGGCTCTATCTGGTCAAACCATCGCCTTTCTGTGTGCTCGACGAAGTGGATGCACCGCTCGACGATGCGAACGTCGACCGGTTTCTGAATCTGATTCGCAGCTTCAGCGAACGAACCCAGTTCGTCATCATCACGCACAACAAGCGAACCATGGAGGTTGCCGACACGCTTTACGGCGTGACCATGCAGGAACCAGGCATCTCGAAAATCGTCAGTGTGAAGCTCGAAGGCGGGGACCTGGTTGCCGAAGACGGCGACGGCCACAAGGTCGTGCTCGATGAGCGCGGCACCCAACCGGCAGCGCAGACGTAGGCGGACGCTGTAGGTGGACGCCGTCGGCGGGCGCCGTCGGCGGGGGCCGTCGGCGCTGGCCGTCGGCGGGGGCAGAGCATGAAGGTTCCCCAGTGGCTCAAGAGACTACGCGGATCGTCCGGCCAGGCAGAGATGAGCTTCCTGGATCATCTCGATGAGCTTCGGTCGGTTCTGCTCTCCTGCTTGGTTGCCTTGCTCCTTCTCACCGTTGCGGCGTGGTTCGCCACCGCGCCGGTGATGGACTACGTCGTGCTCCACGTGGCACGGTTGGAGAAGGCGGTCTTCATCAAGCCCATGGAGGCTTTCACGACACGCGTCAAGATTGCGCTCTTGATGGCCTTTATCGCGGGCTTGCCCTACATCGGCTACCAAATCTGGACTTTTGTCGTGCCGGGCCTGCTCCAGCGTGAGAGGCGGATCGTGTTCCCGCTGGTTTTCTGGTCGACGATTCTGTTCATCATAGGCGTCGGCTTCGCGACCTTCGCTCTTTCGCCGACGATGCTGGTCATCCTACGCTCCTTCGGCACCGAGCACGTCCAGGAAAGCCTGGCGATTGCCTACCTACTCGATTTCCTGGTCAAGATGGCCTTCGCGTGCGGCATCCTCTTTCAACTTCCACTGGTCGTCGCGGTCCTGAGCTTCTTCGGACTGGTCACGCCGGAGTTTCTGAAGTCGAAGTGGCGTCATGCGATCGTGGCCATCCTCTTCATTGCCGCCGTGGTCACGCCTGGCGATGGGCCCTCGCAGCTCGTTCTGGCTGTGCCGGTCATCTTGCTCTATTTCGTCAGCATCTGGATCTCCGCGGTGATCCAGCGAGGGCGGCATGAGGAGAATGAGGCGGACCTCCCTGCCGCAATCGACAACGCCGACGGGGGGAGCGTGAAGGATATGAGAGGCGCGGGAGATGCGGGAGATGCGGGAGGCGCGGGAG
>CAZZIF010000171.1:0-8806 GCA_964654025.1 uncultured bacterium | reverse complement strand
GCAGTTCGTTCAACTGCTGTCCGGCGGCGGGCAGGGCCAGCGTCAAGGCCAGCCAGCAGAAGAGGACCGCCGCCCTCCAACGGTTGCCTGCATTCGGGCTTCTCACGTTCTGACTACCTGCCTTCCGGCTGCCCACGATGCGACTGCCTGTGTTGTGGCCGCCAGTTTCGTGGCTGGGTATCTCTCTCTGGCCGGCTCTCATCCGGCGGCTTCCCCGATCAGGTCTGCGATCGATTGGATGCCAAATCGTCCAACAGGTCCAGATAGACCTGCTTGTGGGTCTCCCAGCGGTACCGGTTCATGAATCGCTCCCGGATGCTCGCGGTCGCGGCCTGAACCGCGGGGTACTCCGCCACCGCCCAGGCGATTCGGTTCGCGACAGCCTCCGGCGTCGCTCCAGCTATGTAGAGAGGATTCTCCTCTCCGAAGTAATGACGCACCGTCCGGGTCGGCACGACCAGGGAAGGAACCCCGAGCACGAGATACTCGATCAGCTTCGTGGGAAGCATGTACTCGGTTCCCGCGTCGATCCGCGTGGCCAGTACTCCCAAATGGGAAGTACAGAGCAATGGAATGATTTCTTCAATCGGTTGGAAACGCCCGGAGAGGGTGACCCGCTCGCCCAGGCCCAGCTCCCGGGCGATCCGCCTGAGTTCGGGCAGCTGGTCCCCCTCGCCCAGGACCTGCAATCGCAAATAGGGATGGCTCTTCTCCAGAATCTTCATCGCGCGAACGACCAGATCCACTCCCAAACGGTGGGCAATCGTGCCGTGGTAGACGAGTCGGAATTCCCGGTCAATGTCCTTCGCTGACGTACCGTCCTGTCCCGGCGATCGGGCCGCGGCAGGGGCGCGCCCCACACTCGCGCTGGTGGCGGAGGCAGACGTCGGCTTCGTGGCGGTGCGATCGGCGGCACGATCGAACAGCGCCTCGTCGGGCAAGTTCAGCAGCACGGTGATCTTCTCCCGAGGAATCCCGTGCTCGACGAGCAGGTCGTGCTTGGGATGCTCGGCGGTCATGACCGCATCGGCCAGACGAGCCGAGAAGACCTCGATGGCCCGAATGAGGCGGATCTTCCAGTGGGAGGCCGATAGGCCGAACTTGCTCATATAGAGCTCGGGCATGACATCGTGAATGTCGAGGATGACCTTGGCGCCCATCGCCCGCGTGAGTTGAGCGGCCCCCACCATGAAGTCGGGCATCGTGTTGACGTGCACGATGCCGAACGATGCCCGGCGATGGTGTCGCGTGACCGCCCGAGACGCCAGCCAGAGAAAGCGGAGATAGCTCATTATATAGGCACCGCTGCTGGCGCCCCGGTAGCGGTCCAGCGGCAACTCGTGGAGGGTGATGCCGTCCTCCCGCCGCTCATCCGGCCGGCCCCCGCGGGACAGAGCATAGAAATGCACGTCCCAGCCCGCCGAGGCAGCCAGGGTTGCTTCACGCCGGCAGCGCGGATCGGTCCGGTAGTGTGTGTAGGCGATCATCGCGATACGCCTGGGCGCTGTTGCCGCTGCCGATACGATGGGTTGCCCCTCCCTGGACAGAACGCTAGTCTTGCGCGGGTTACCAGTGGCACCCGCACGTGTCCTTGACGGACTCGGCAGCATACCACTTCATCAAGTGAGGAGCGACCATGGGTTCGGGTTCACCGGGTAGGGGGCGACCATGGGTTCGGTGCTGACCGGCCTCGACCGTGTCCTCGCCGACGGACTCGACGTCCCCGGGCGGGGCCGCATCGGTCTGCTCTGCAATGCCCACACCCTCTCGAGTTGCTGGCAGCCGACGGCCGAAGCGCTGGCCAGGGCGCCCGGCCTTCACGTGACACGCATCTTCTCGCCCCAGCACGGATTCACGGCGGAGAAACAGGACAACATGGTGGAGTCCGCCGACGGCATTCACCCCGCACTGGGCGTGCCGATCGTGAGCCTCTATGGCGAGAGGCGGGAGCCTACGCCCGAGCAGCTCGCCGGCCTCGACGCCCTCGTGATCGATCTGCAGGACATTGGTACGCGCGTCTACACCTTCGTGAACACTGCCTTGCTCTGCCTGCAACGGGCCGCCGCCGCCGGCCTGCCCGTCATCGTGCTCGACCGGCCCAATCCGATCGGCGGAACGCGCGAGGGCCCCGTTCTGCGGGAGGGCTTCACCTCGTTCGTGGGCCTCCTGGATGTGCCGTTGCGCCACGGGCTCACTGTGGGAGAACTGTGCCGCTACGGCGTCGCGCGGATGAACCTACCGGGTGAGAGGAGCGGATTTTTGCGGGTGGTCGAACTCGCGGGTTGGGAGGGGCGCCCCTTCTTCGACGACACCGGTCTGCCCTGGACCGCCCCCTCGCCCAACATGCCGACGCTCGAGACGGCCATCGTCTATCCAGGCCAGGTGGCGCTCGAAGGCACCAACGTGTCGGAAGGACGCGGCACGACGCGTCCCTTCGAGCTGTGCGGTGCGTCCTACATCGATCCGGCCGCCGTACGCTGTACCCTGATGGCGTGGGGCTACCTTGCGCCGGCCGCGCGTCCCGGTCGAGGCGCCCAAGAGCCCACGTCCGTCCCGGGAGGCGAGACCGCAGCGGCGCTCCAGACGACCACGGCGGCGCTCCAGACGACCACGGTAGTGCGCGGCGCCGCCGGTACGGTGCTGGACGGGACCTTGTGGCGCGAGGTTGCCTACGAACCCACCTTCCACAAGGATGCCGGGGCCCTGGCGCGAGGATTCCAGCTGCACGTCGTCGACCGCGCGGTCTATCGTCCGGTGGCCGCCACGATCACGCTCCTCTCGGCCATCCGCCATTGCCACGGCGACCGCTTCGCCTGGGCGCAGCCCCCTTATGAGTACGAGTACGACCGGCCGCCGGTGGATCTGATCTACGGTACCGACGCCGTGCGACTGGCGATCGATGCCGGCACACCCGCCCACGACATCGCGGAGGATTGGACGGCGCCGGTCCGCGGCTTCGAAGATCGCGTCATTCCTTACCTTCTCTATGACTAGAGACAAGACAGAGACAGTGCCAGAGAAAGCGCTACAGACCATGCCAGAGACGATGCCAGAGACCGTGCTGGAGACCATGCCAGAGACGAAGGCTGAGACCATGCCTGAGACCATACCTGAGACCATGTCAAAGCCGATGCTGGAGATGATCTGAAGAGAAGCATGAGGTGAGGGTCATGACCGATATCCTCCTCCTGGCGGCCGGATTCGGAACCCGGCTACGACCACTGACCAACGAAATCCCGAAGGCCCTCGTGCCGATCCATGGCGTGCCCTTGCTCGACATCCACATTCACCGTCTCGTCCACGGCCCCGAAGAGACGCCCTCGAACGAGGTCATGGAACCCGATGGACACATCGTCATCAATACCCATCACCTTGCCGCCCAGGTAGAGACTCACGTGCGCCATCATCCGCTCGCTGCCCGTCTCGCGCTCTCCTTCGAGCGCGAAATCCTCGGCACCGGCGGCGCGATGGTTGCCGCCGCCGATCAACTCAGGAGCGATCCCTTCGTGGTCCTGAACACCGACAGTCTCTTCCGCGCCCCGCTGGCCGAGGCGCTCGCATTCCACCGGGAACACGATCATCTGGCCACGATGATCGTGACCACCCTGCCCCTTCATCCCAATGTCCACGCCACCGGTGGCCGCGTCAGGGCCATCGACCGCACGCGAACCGACCCTGGCGCCTACACATTCACGGGCACTCACATCGTCTCCCGTCGTTTACTGGACACGATGCCCGCGGGGATCTTCCACGACATCCGCGACACCTATGATGGCCTGGCCCGTGAGGGACGGCTGGGCGCTTTCGTGGTCGATGGTGGAGATGCTCCGCTGATCGACGTGGGCACACCCGCGGCCTACCTGGAGGCACACCGCCGCTGCACCCCCGCCACGGGGTTGCGTTACGGAGTCGATCGACGCCTTCTCGCACCGGCTTCCTCATTGCTGGCCGGCTACGGCTACGTCTCCCCCGCGGCGCGGGTGGCCGAAGGCGTCCGCATCTCGGATTCGGTGATCCTGGGCGACGCGATCTTGGACGCGGGTATCGAGGTCACCGGGTCAGTCGTATCTGCCGGAACCCATGTGCGCACCTCCGCCAGGGGTGTCCTCATCACACCTCGTGAACGCAGACGGATCGACGACCGCGGTGGCCACCCCTCGTTGGCACGCCTCAGGTAAGACCGACGGTAAAGCCGGCGGTGACGCCGCCAACGCTTGTACGACAAGCGAACTACCCGCAAGAACGGGGACAGCCGACAGGAATATCCGACAGGGATGCCCGCCCCAATCGACCACCTCCCATCAAGTTGTGCCGCCATTGCCGGTTATGCGCCACTCACCCAACAGCGGATAAGGTTCGATCGGGTACGTTCCGAGGATTAGTAGTGCGTTATCGGCCTGAAATCGGGCCCTCTTTCTGGCAGCGTCCAAGCGTGATCGAAGAGACCGAGGCTCCAGCTGCTTGGCCCTGGTGATAGAACCGCCCCGCGTGGGTGCGAACTGGACGCTGCAAAAGGAGGGAACTAGATGTTCTCGAGAATGGGCCTGCAGGCAAAGCTGCTCTTGCTCGGCAGCCTACTCACCACCGTGCCGTTGATGGTCGTCGTCGGATTCGTTCTCTGGCAAAACCAGAAAATGGTCGACGTCGCCGCCGAGGAAAGCGCCATCCTGGCCACCACCGATCTGGATCACATCGTCACCAACACGCTCGCCATGTGCCAAGTACAGGAGGACTTCCTCCAGGACAAGATCCGTTCGGATCTGGCCGTAGCGCGCGGGTTCGTCCGTTCCGAAGGAGGCATCCGCTTCGGGAAAGAAGCCGCCACCTGGACCGCCGTCAATCAGTTCAATCAGGAGACCCGTTCGGTGGAGCTGCCACGCATGATGGTGGGCTCGACCTGGCTGGGGCAGAATCGATCGGCGGATGCGCGTTCGCCCATCGTCGACGAGACGCAGGATGCCACCGGCAGCACCTGTACGATCTTCCAGAGGATGAACCCCGCCGGCGACATGCTTCGGGTTTCCACCAACGTGATGAAGAAGGATGGCTCGCGTGCCATCGGTACTTACATTCCCGCCACGAATCCCGACGGCGGGGCGAACCCGGTAGTCTCGGCGGTCCTGCGCGGCCAGACCTACACGGGACGGGCGTTTGTAGTCGACGGTTGGTACGTCACCTCCTACGAACCTCTGCGGGACGCCTCCGGTGACATCACTGGCATGCTGTACGTCGGCGTGCCCGCCGATGCCAGACCGAGCTTCCGGGAACAGGTCATCGCGACCGAAGTGGGCGCCACCGGTTATGTCTACATCCTTGACGGAGACGGCAACTACGTCATCTCGGCCGGTGGTACGCGTGACGGCGAGTGCATCTGGAATGCGAAGGACGCCGAAGGCAATCTCGTCATTCAAGAGATCATCAAGAAAGCCCAGCAGCTTCGCGGACGGCAGATCGGCGAGCACATCTACGCCTGGACGAACCCCGGCGATCCGGTCCCGCGTGAGAAGGTGGCCCGTCTGGCCTACTTCGAACCTTGGGACTGGACCATCGGTGCCGGATCCTACCTGGATGAGTTCCAGAAAGCGGAGAATCGCATCAAGGGCTTGAGCCAGGCAACCGCGACCATCTTGGGGATCGTCGTCCTGGGTGCGCTGGTCGTTGCTCTCGTGAGCTGGATCTTCATGTCGCGAGGCTTGACCGGCGTCATCCGCAACATCGTCGAGCAGATGTACGAAGGCGCCGATCAGGTGGCCTCGGCTGCCGGGCAAATCGCCAACGCGGGCCAGAGCCTGGCGCAAGGGACCAGTGAACAGGCCAGCGCCATCGAAGAGACCTCCGCCAACATCGAAGAAATCACATCGATGTCGAAGCGCACCGCGCAGAGCGTGTTGGAAGCTCGCGACCTGGCCGAGACGGCACGTCAGGGAACCGATCAGGGCACCGAGGCCATGACGCGGATGTCGAAGGCCATCGCCGACATCGAGCAGTCCTCCGACGAAACGAGCAAGATCGTCCGGACGATCGATGAGATCGCCTTCCAGACGAACTTGCTGGCGCTCAACGCCGCCGTGGAGGCAGCCCGCGCCGGAGACGCCGGCAAGGGCTTCGCGGTCGTCGCCGAGGAGGTCCGCAATCTCGCCGGCCGCAGCGCCGAAGCGGCCAAGACCACGGCCGACCTGATCGAACAAGCCTCTCGTAATGCCGAGTCCGGCGTGCAGATCAGCAACGATGTCGCCTCGATCCTCGAGAAGATCAACCAGGATGCCCACAAGCTCAGCGAGTTGATCAACACTGTCAGCCAGGCGAGCGAAGAGCAGACCCAGGGCATCGAGCAGGTGAACACCGCCCTGGGCCAGATGGAGACGGTGACCCAGCAGAGTGCCGCAACGGCCGAGGAGTCCGCCGCTGCGTCCGAAGAGCTCGGCGCCCAGTCCGAGCAGCTCAACGACATCGTCCGAACGCTCCAGCGGATCGTTCACGGCTCCCGCGGGAACACCTCCGGGCGCCGAGCGGCGACAGCGGCGGCTGCTTTCAGCCATCAGCAAGACGCGCAGGAATCGCAGGACCTGGCGGCTTAGCGCCAAGCGGCCTACTCAGGACAACCTCCACGAAGGCCCCGGGATCATCTCCAGATCCCGGGGCCTCTGTTGCGTGCTATCATTAAAAGGTCGGCAAAAGGGTCGGCACTTTCACCCAACCCGAGGAGGCATCTCATGATGGGTTCCACAGCGGATCCCCAGAGACGCGGCCCCCGGATGCGCGCGGTGGCATCCGCCATGGCCATCGCCCTCCTCGTGGCCGTCGCCCTCCTCGTGACCGTCTGGTCCGCCGGCGCCCAGTGCATCAACTACGGCAGCTACATCCGTACGACAGGATCGGTGGATACTCCTGGCTATGCCTCCGCCGTCGCGCTCACCGGCGATGGGCCCTATGCCTACGTGGCCGACGGCGAGCGGGGACTCCAGGTGATCTCCTACGCCGTGCCCGGCTCTCCCTGGTTGATCGCACAGGCCGACACGCCCGGCTTCGCCTACGGTGTGGTTGTTCGAGGCGGTTTCGCCTATGTCGCGGACTCCGAGGGTGGTTTGCAGATTGTCGACGTGACCGATCCGCAGGATCCGCACACGGTTGGGTCGGTAGACACACCCGGAACGGCACTCGCTGTGGCGGTATCCGAAGATCTGGCCTGTGTTGCCGATGGCGCCGCCGGACTCCACGTGGTGGATGTGTCGAGCCCATCGAATCCCGAGATGCGGGGAGAGATCGCCGTGCCCGGCGATGCGCTCGACGTGGCCATCTCGGGCAATCATGCCTACGTGGTCGGCTATCAGGGCCTCACCGTCATCGACCTCACCGATCCAGCGAACCCGGTCATCGCGGGTGCGGTCGCGACGTCGGACTTCGCCTTTGGCGTGACCGTTTCAGGAAACTACGCCTACGTGGCGGCCTTCGAGGCCGGATTGGACGTCATCGACATCACCAGCCCCGTGGCTCCCAACGTCGTGGCCACCGCGCCGACCCAGGCGCAGGCCATCGATGTGACCGTCCAGCAGGATCACGCCTTCATCGCTCACTACTACGGACTCGAGGTGATCGATGTCACGGATCCCTTGAATCCACAGATCATCGGCGGCTTGGGCGCTCCCGTCAGTGCCACCAGCGTAGCCGTCGGCGGAGATAGCGCGTTTTTGACCGATCCCGATGAAGGCCTTCAGGTCATCCACATCGCAAACCCGCAGAGCCCGGCGCCGCTGGGCGTGGTGGACACCGGCGATCACTCCCGCGATGTCGTCGTGACCGGCACCCGCGCCTTCATCACCGACGAGGTCCAGAGCCTGGTGGTCGTGGACATCAGTGACCCGGGTGATCCTCTCGTCATCGGGGGTGTGGAAACCGAGGGCACCGACACGGGCGTAGCCGTCTCCGGAAACCGCGCCTGCATATCGGCGGGATGGGAAGGGCTGCACGTGCTCGACGTCTCGAGCCCGGCCGATCCGCACGTGCTTGGCTCGGTGGGCACACCCTTCTTCGCCTGGGATGTCGCCCTCTCGGAAACCCATGCCTACGTCGCCGATTGGGACGCGCTCGTGGTGATCGATATCGCGATCCCCTCGGCTCCGGAGATCGAAGCCGTGGTCGATATCCCGGCCGGCGCCTACGGACTGACCCTGACCGGCGGTCATGTGATCGTCGTGGGAGAGGATGCGGTCACGATGCTTGCCATCGACGATCCACTCGACCCACAGATCTCGGGCAGTGTGAGTCTTCCGGGTCCGGCCTACGACGTGGACGTCTCCGGAGATCACGCCTACGTGGCGGGCACCGACGGTCTTCTGGTCATCGACATTTCCGATCCGACCGGCCCGTGGATCGTCGGACAGGCGGAGGGCCTGCGGGATACCGAAACGGTCGCCGTCGCCGGCATCTTCGCTTATGTCGCCGACAGCCACGGCGGGCTTCAGGTGGTCGATGTCCGCAACCCCGCGGCTCCCTGGCACGTGGGCGGTGCCGATACTCCCGACGCTGCGCTCGGAGTGGCCGTGGCGGGCGATGAGCTCTATGTGGTCGACTTCACCGCCGGGCTATGGATCCTGCCACGGCAGTGCGAGAATGGGATGGACGTCGCCGAGTTCCAGCCGGAGGATGCCGGCCTGTTCGTATCGGCCTCGCCGAACCCCAGCACATCGGGCTCCTTTGTTCGCTTCAGTGCACCGGATGCCGCCGGCCTCGAGGTCGGCGTATTCGATGCCTCCGGCCGCCGGATTCGTGACCTGTCGACCGGGTGCCGGCCGCTCGGCGCCTCGGG
>CAZZIF010000170.1:0-8829 GCA_964654025.1 uncultured bacterium | reverse complement strand
GCCTCGCCATCTGTGGTTGCGCCGCACAAGGCGAGAGCTGTCCGGAGCAGGATCCGGCAGCCCTTCCACTGTAACAATCTAGCAATCACACGGCCAGCAGACACCGGTTTGTTGAGCGGTTGACGGGCCGACAGGCTGACGGGTTGACGGGCCGACAGGCTGACGGGCCGACGGGCTGACGGGTTGATGCGTTGATGGGTTGATGAAGCCGCGGCGATCCTGGACTATCGCGGGGTTGTGCACGGGCAGTCGATGCCCATCCTGGGGCGATCCCCCAACGATCGGTGGATGAATGGATGTCTCCGGACCAGGAGGCCGCTGTGAACTCGACCGCCACCTCGCCGCGGAGCATCCGCGCCTGGTGTCTCTACGATTGGGCCAGCTCGGCCTTCGCCACCACCGTCATGGCGGCCATCTTCCCTCCCTTCTATCGCTCGCTCGTCACCACCGCCGGGAAGGGCGAGGCCGCGGCCACCGCCTACTGGGGCTACACCACCGCCATCGCACTGGGGATCATCGCCCTGATCGGCCCGATCCTGGGCGCGATCAGTGACCATACGGGCGCCAAGAAGCGCTATCTGCTGACCTGCGCCGGGCTCGGCATCCTCGCGACCGCCGCGTTCACCCTGATCGGCGCCGACACCTACCTGCTGGCGAGCGGTCTGTTCATCCTGGCCAACATCGGTTTCGCCACCGCCAACATCTTCTACGAGTCCCTGCTTCCCTATGTAGCGCCCCCCGGGCAGCTCGACCGGATCTCCACCCGCGGCTACGCGCTCGGGTACGTGGGCGGGGGGCTGCTCCTGGCAGTCAACCTGCTCTGGTACCTGAAGCCGGCGCTCTTCGGCATGCCGGACACCGGCTTCGCGATCCGCGCCTGCTTCGTCAGCGTGGCGGTCTGGTGGGCGGTTTTCTCGATGCCCCTCGCGCGCCACGTGCCCGAACCGCATCATGTGGCTCCCACCGCGCCGGACCGCCCGCTCGGCACGGTGCCGCTCTTCGCCGGATTCCGCCGGCTGGCGAATACCTTTCGCGAGCTTCGCCGCTACCGACAGCTCGCGCTCTTCCTGGCGGCGTTCTGGCTCTACAACGACGGCATCGGCACGATCGTCAAGATGGCGACCGCCTACGGCGACGAGATCGGCATCGGCCTCTCCGACCTGATCGCCGCGTTGCTCATCACGCAGCTGATCGGCATCCCCGCCACCCTGATGCTTGGACGGCTGGCCGGCCGCATGGGCGCCAAAACCACGATCCTCTTGACCCTCGCGGTTTACAGCCTCATCACGGTAGGCGGGTTCTTCATGCAGGCGGTCTGGCAGTTCTATGTCCTGGCCCTGGCGGTCGGTCTGGTGCAGGGCGGCGCACAGGGCTTGAGCCGCTCGCTGTATGCGCGCATGATCCCCAGGCACAAGAACGCGGAGTTCTTCGGGTTCTTCAGTACCAGTGCCCGGCTGGCCGGTATCGCCGGGCCACTCCTGTTCGGCCTCGTCAGCCAGGCGGCCGGCTCGAGCCGGCTGGGCATCCTGTGTTTGCTGGGCTTCTTCCTCCTCGGCGGGGTGCTGCTCGCGAAGGTGGATGTCGAGGAGGGACAACGCCGCGCCCGGGCCGAAGAGACGCCGCAAGCGGCACCGTGAGGGGGGGGAACCGGCTCCGTCGCGCGAACGTTAGAGAGCAGTCATCCGGGGGCCGTCAAGAGCCGCCGGACCGAAGCCCAGGGGACCCAGCATGAGCCCTTCCTCGATCAACAGACCCGTCATCCGGCTCGCGCGGAGCATGGCCTCGCTGCCCAGCTCGTCGCCCACGGATCCTTCCGGCGCCCACCATCCCAGCCGGATGCCCGAGGACCTGCTGCATGAAGCCACCCGGCGCCTGGCGCTGCTCAGCGGCATCTCGTTCGTCTTCTCCTCGGTCATGTTCGTGATCGTCTCCTTCACCGGCGTGATGGACGTGGGCTGTCCTACGATTCGCAACACGGTCTTCCCCATCTTCCTGCTCGTCTCGGGCGCGATGTTCATCCTGGCCAGGACGAACCGGATCGCGTGCCCGCGGCTCCACAAGGTGGCGTCGGTCTACCAGTTCGTCGCCGGGTCGCTGATCGCCTTTCTCGTCAATTCCCGTCCCTGGCCCGAGATGCTGTTGCCGGCCTGGTCGCCGGTCGCGGTGTGGGTTCTCATCTACCCGATGATGATCCCCACCGCTCCGGTCCGGACCCTGATTGCTTCAACGCTCACGGCGGCGATGGATCCGATCTCGGTGGTCCTGCTTGCCGCGAGCGGCACGCATACCATGCCCGCGACCGATCAGATGATCTTGCGATTCGCACCCAATGTCCTGTCGGTCATTGCGGGCGTAGCGGTGTCGCAGGGGCTGTTCCGAGTGGGCGCCAAGCTGAGCAAGGCTCGGGAGCTGGGGGCCTACCGCCTGACCGAGCGGCTGGGCAAGGGAGGTATGGGCGAGGTCTGGCTCGCGCGCCACCGTCTCCTGCGACGCCCGGCGGCCATCAAGCTCATCCGGCCCGAGCTGCTGGGGGCCGAAGACGGCGCCGTGGCCGACGCCGTGTCGAGCCGCTTCGAGCGTGAAGCGCAGGCCACCGCGCAGCTCGAATCGCCGCACACGATCGCCATCTACGACTTCGGGCTCGCCGGTGACGGGACCTTCTACTACGTCATGGAGTATCTGCGGGGTCTGGATCTGAGCACCCTCGTCAAGCGCATGGGCCCGTTGCCCGCCGAGCGGGTGGTCCACCTCCTGCAGCAGGCCTGCCACTCCCTGAGCGAGGCGCATGGTGCCGGACTGATCCACCGGGACATCAAGCCCGGCAACCTGTTCACCTGCCGCTACGGACCGGATGTGGATTTCGTCAAGGTGCTCGATTTCGGTCTGGTGAAGCAGCGCGCGGCCGCTCCCACCGACGAGACCATCCTGACCCGTCAAGGCGCGGCCACCGGAACGCCGGCGTTCATGTCGCCGGAGATGATCCTGGGCGAGACGGAGATCGACGGACGCTCCGACATCTACGCCCTGGGCTGCGTGGCCTATTACCTTCTCACCGGGCAGCTTGTCTTTGACAGCAACTCCCCCATGAAGACAATGGTGATGCACGCCAAGGATGCACCGCCGCCGATGGCGGGGCGGACCGAGCTGGCCATTCCACCGGCGCTCGAAACGGTGGTGCAGCGCTGTCTGGCGAAGGATCCCGCCGACCGGCCGCAGTCGGCCGGCGATCTGGCGCGGGCGCTGGCTGCGATCGAGTTCGACCACCCCTGGACCGAGCGGCGTGCCCGTGAGTGGTGGGATACCCACCGGCCCGCCTGAGAATGGGAGGATGGAGATGCGTTGGGCCGCCCGGGTTCTGGGCACGGTGTTGCTGATCGTCGCCGCTGTCGTCATCGTCTTCGAGTTCGAGAATCCCCAGATGCTCTCGGCCAGCGAGGCGCTTCTGGCGGCTGGATTCTGGATCATCGTGGCCGGCCTGGTTCTGGCCTGGCGCAGGATGACCGCCGGCGGAGCCGTGATCCTCGCGGGTGCGGCCGCGAGCGGGATCGTCCATGCGATCGTCGTGGGACTGCCCTGGCCGGGCGCCTTCTATGCGGGCGCGGCGGTGGTGGGTGTCCTCTATCTGATCAGCGGCATGCGCAGCGCCGGGGACGAGGCCGAAGGCATCCCCCGGCGGAAGCGGCGCACGCAGTGGGCGCTGGTTCTTGCGGGCGGTGCCGGCCTCTTTGCCGCCCTGCTGCTCACGGGCGTCTTGAGCCCGGATTTCTTCCGCGCACCGTGGGTCTACGAATCCCCCGCAGCGCGCGCCGCGCGGCGGGCGTTCGAAGCCCGCGAGCATCCGCCGGCATTGGTTCTTTTCCCGGTGCGCATCGCCCGCGGTCAGAACCTCAGTCACGAGATCATGCTCACCGACCGGCTCGCGCGCTTTCTCGAAGACCAGGATCTGGCTGCCGAGGCCGCGGTCAGCGAAGCGCTGATGGAGATTCCACTCGGGTGGAGCTGGAACCAGTCGCGCATGTTCCGCTTCACCGGGGAACGCTACAGAGAGCGTATCGGCGAGATGGCGATCCAGGAGAGCGCATCCTCGCTCCCGACCTACCTCCTCATGGTCGAGATCCTGGCCGGCGCAAGCGCCAACTGGGTCGGCGGCCTCCACTACTACCTGGCGGATCCCGAGGGACATCTGGTGGACCGAGGCATGCTCAACTCGCATCATCCGCTCTGGCAGGAGGTTCAGCCCGAAGGCATCGCCGGCGCCTACGAATTGCTCGAGCGCTGGCTGTGCGAATCATGGACCCTGGGCGATGTCAGCGATTGCGTGCCGGAGCCAAAGCCGGAGCCACGAATCCCCGACGCCACCCCGCGGCGCTCACGCTAGGGATCGGGACCGAAGCCGGGTGATTCTGTCGGATTGAGTCACTGCGCGGGCTGCGCTATCGTGGGGCCGAGTGGTCGATCCAGCCAAAGCAGGGAGGTGAGTATGGCGGATAAACGTGATCGCATCGAACTCGAAATCGGCCAGGGTCAGCTGATCGTCGGGCATGCCAAGTGTCCCGCCGGGTGCGACCTCATGGATCCTGGCGTCCAGTTCCACGGCCACCCCTCGATCCGCCTGGCCTTCACGTATCACGGCAAGCCGGGGATGATCCACCTCGACCCGGTCTACGGCGAGTATGCGAAGCAATCCGACCCGGAGGTCCCCGAAGGCGAGGTCGTCTCCTTCAGCTGCCCACACTGCGGGATCACGCTCGAGGAGCCCGACGCGACCTGCCGCAAGTGCAATGCCCCCATGTTCAGTCTCAACTTGCCCCACGGCGGGTTCGTCGAGGCCTGCGAGCGCAACGGCTGCGTGCATCACACGATGCGGCTCGTCACCGGAGCACAGCTCATGCAACGCATCTTCGACGAGCTGGGGATGGATTCCTATCTCTAAGCCGGCCTTCGGCTACAGCCCACCGGCCCAATTGCAGAGCCAGGCCGTCACGACGCCCAGGTAGTTGCCCAGCGCATAGCCCACCAAGGCCATCAACACCGCGATGGGCACGAGCGTCTGGCGGTGGACGGCCGCCACGATGGGGGCCGAAGCCGCGCCGCCGATGTTGGCCGCCGAAGCGATAGCCGCCGTGTGAACATCGACCCGGAACAGCTTGGCGCCCCACAAGCAGAAGAGACCGTGAATGGCGATCCAGACGTAGGCGCCCGCGATGAAGTAGGGGGCCCGCGCCAGCCCGCCGAGCGCCGCCTTCGCGCCCATCGAGGCAACGAAGATGTAGATGATCGCCATGGCGATCGCGTGACTGCCCGGGATCTTGCGCATGGGTGTCAGCGACAGCAGGATGCCGAGGGTGGTCACCAACAGGACCTTCCAGGTCGAGGTCGAGAGCACCGGATCGATGACCGGAAGCTGCTTCGAAAGCGCGTCGCAGGCCAGGGCGCCGGCCAGTCCGATCACGAGCAGGTACACCAGGTGGTGCATCTCCACTTCTTTGCTCTTGTTCTTCAGCGAATCGGCGGCCGCCTCCATCTTGGCAACCCGGTCGGGATCGGCGCCGGTGAAGCGCTCGAAGCCCTTGGCCCACACGCGTGAGGTCAAGAGCAACGGCAGCCAGACGACATAGACCAGATTGTCCGCCAGCACCGCCAGTCCCAGCTCTTCGGGCGGTGTACCAATCCCACCGGCGACGGCCGCCATATTGCCGGTGCCGCCGATCCAGCTACCCGCCAGCGCGCCGAAGCCCTGCCAGCCATCGGGACCGAGCTGGTGGCGGAAGAGGAAATAGGCGATCGGCGCACCCACCACCACGCCCACCGTGCCCATCAGCATGACCAGGACGCCGCGGCCGATCACGCGCACCACGGCCGCGATGTCGATCTCGAGCAACATCAGGATGATGAAGACCGGCAGGGCGTAGGTCTTCAAGGCGTCGTAGAGCGGGCCCGATTGCGGGATCACGCCCGTGTTGCTCAAGGCCACCGGGAGCGTGTAGATCCAGATCAGCGGCGGCAGGAATTGGAAGACCTTCCAGCGGAACTGCTTCTCGAGAAAAAAGAAAAAGCCGACGATGCCGGCGAGCACGAGAAGAACACCTGCGGATGATTGAATCACGACTGGCTCCTTGGGATCACTCCTCCTCGAGGGACACGTACGACTTCAGGTCGATCAGGTTGACGATCGTCGGCACCTGCGAGGCATCCTCGTCGTCGGGCATGGTGCTGGCGGCCTGCGGATTGGGCACGAACCACACGCCCTTCCAACCGGCCTCGATCGGATGCAGCGCATCCCGCACGAAATCGTCCCCCACCATCAAACACTCCGCCGGCTCGATGTCCATCCGTTCCTGAAGCGCCTTCACGATCTGGTGAAAGGTCTCCACCTGGTGCTTCGACCCCTTGAGCTGGGTTCCCTTCGGATAGACACCGGGCGCCCGGCCCTGATCTTCGGGCAACGAACCGATGAACACCATCTCGGCGTCCAGGTACTGGGAGAGGCCCCAGGCTTCCAGCTTCGACACCTGCGTGTCGAAGTGGCCATCACTGATCACCCCGAGTTTCACTCCGTTCTCGTGAAGCTCCTTCAAGAGTTCGGGTACACCGGCGTGGAAGACCGGATGATGGGTGAACTGCTGGAAGTAGGCTTCGATCTCCTCCTTCGTGAAGCCGAAGGTCTCGAGCATCGCATCGTGGCGGCCCGGCTGGTCGGGATAGGTCCCGATCTCGGTGAGCATCTTCTCGGCCACCGCGCCCCGTCCCAAGGCCTCGACCGTCTGGCGGAAGGTGCTATAGGGATCGTACAGGCAATTCCCGATGTCGAAGAATACGATCATGATCTCTCCCTGCGACCGTCAGCGGGTGGCGCCCCTGAAGCGTGCGATCGTGGCCATCCGGCCTCGTGATCCGGTCATCGTCATCCGGCCTCGTCATCCCGTCATCGTCACCCGGTCACGCACCAGGGTAGCCCGCCGTCCTTCCACGTGGAAGCACTCCATGGCCAGCAACCCCAATGTCTCCGGGTACAGCTTGTGCTCCTCTACCAGCACCCGTTCGGCAATCTCGGCCGGTTCCTTGCAGTCGGAGATATCCACCCCCCACTGCAGCAGGATGGGACCGTGATCATACTGGTCGTCGACCAGATGCACGGTCGGCCCCGATATCTTCATGCCCGAGGCGAAGACGGCTTCGTGCACCTTCATTCCATAGAACCCGGGGCCACCAAATGCCGGCAAGAGTGCCGGGTGGATGTTGGTGATCCGGTTCGGATAGGCGCGGATCACGCTCGGGGGAATCCTTTGCATGAAACCGGCCAGGGCGATGTAGTCGACCCGGTAACGCTCGAGCAGCTCCAGCAGGTGGCGGCCATAGGCATCCTCGTCGGGGAAGCGCTTGCGCGGAACCCACTCGGTGGGAATGTGGCGCGCCTTCGCCTTGGCCTTCGCGCCGGCCTTGGCGTTGTTGTGCACCATCACCACGACCTCGATGGGAACATCTCCCCGCTCGGCGGCATCGGCGATCGCCGCGAAATTCGACCCGCCGTGTGAGCAGAAGGCCGCTACCCGCTTCCTCATCTCCCCGCCCCCTTCCTTCAAGCCCTCGAGCAGGTGCGGTGCGATCCGAACCTCCGGCTGCCAGATCGCCTTGCGCCGGCGTCGCTCCTCCCAGGTCTCGGCGCCTTCGAGCCGTTCGACGCGACGCTCCTTGAACCGGGCCTTGAGAAGGTCGCGGCCGTGAAGGTCCTTGCGCTTGCCCCGAAGGACCGAGCGGTAGTAGATCCAGGCCACCACCAGGACGAAGATGAGCACTACCTGCCACATCTCAGCAGCTCCTCGTCGGCTTCATCATTGCAGATCCATCTCCAGGATCTTGATCGAGTGGGTGCCCGGGATGGCGTGCTCCACGGCACGCGCCGCGGCGATCCGCTCCGCGGGAAGCGCGATGGCGCAGGTGGCCTCGGGCTGGATGTCTGGATACACCCTGATCGTAGATCCCTGATACAACACCAGGCGTTCGGGCTCGGGGGCCTTCCGCCAGAACTGCCACTTCGGAATGCGCGCCTCTTCGGGCATGGGCGCCAGGTCGAGCGACGGAGCTTGTTCGCCCAAGGCACCCGCCAGCTCCTCGCTCACGAACCCCATGACGTAGAAGGCGCCCTCGGCGTCGCGATGAAGCTCGATGCCCTCGTAGCCGGGTTCGGGGGCCGCTTCGAGTTCAGGCCAGGCCACCGGTGTTGCGG
This sequence comes from uncultured bacterium, assembly GCA_964654025.1. Taxonomy (GTDB): domain Bacteria; phylum Eisenbacteria; class RBG-16-71-46; order CAIMUX01; family WJJG01; genus CAYQJL01. The sequence continues at coordinate 602 of CAZZIF010000170.1, read as the reverse complement.
CTTCCTCCTGCGGCCATGCGCCCAGGTCCGCGAACCCGTAGTGGCCGGCGTCCAGCGATCCGGTCTGTTCAACCGGAGCCAGGTCCCGGGCTTCGCGCAGCTTCTCGCGAGCCGTGGCGGCATCCGGCAGCGTCACGGCCACCAGCGGCGGGAGCATCCCGCCCGTGGCCGGATCGGGCAAAGGATCGTCCAGATCGAGCAAGAACTCCGCTCGCTGGTCCTTCGCGTCTCCCCCACCACTCGTCCCGGGCCCACCCGCGGCGGCCGACGCGTCCTCGGCCAGGGAGTCGGGCACGGCACCCAGCGGAGTTTGATCCCCGCTGCGAGACTGAAGCTGAGCCATCAGGATGCCGCCCAGAAGCAAGACGAGCGCGATCGCGCCGAAGAGCAGCGGCGGCCGTTCGTACCAAGGCGTCTTTACCCGCGTTTTCTTGGTGACCTTGACCTTTTTCACATCTTCCTCCCCGTGGCGGGCCTCCAGAGCGTGCCGTGACCATCGTCGCGCGAGCGGACGACCCCAGAGCAAAGCCAGACCAGCACAGCACCCAGCGATTCTAGCGAATCCGCGGTGTCCTGGCCAGAACTCGGAATGCATGGGATGG